>JBGPDL010000059.1:0-16331 GCA_041482275.1 Gemmatimonadota bacterium
CACGGCCGCAAGGCCAAGCCTCATCGCCGTGCCGGCCGGACGATGACGACGGAGTTCTCACGGCCGAACTCGTCCGCCACGAGCCGCTCCGCTAGGTGATCGGGGACCCAGCGTTCGCCGTCGACCACGAACATGTACTCGTAGGTGCCGGCCGGGAGCACGATGGTCGCCCGCCACACGCCGTCGTGGTCCTGATCTTCCAACGCGATGGACCCCGCACGCCAGTCGTTGAACGAGCCGACGACGTGCACCGACTGCGCGTCCGGGAACCGGCCCACGAACTGCGCGATCCCCTCGTACTCGCCGAGCTCCAGCCCCCCGCCGCGCGCGGCGAACATGGTGAGCACCGCTGCCGCTGCGGCGAACGCCAGACTCCAGACGGGGCGAATGCGGAAGGTGATCGCGTGCGGCGTGATGATCCAGCGCGCCACACGCTGCGCCCGGGTCGGCGCCGGACGGCGGATCTCCGCCATGACGCGCGATTCGACGCTCACCGACCGCACGGGCGTGGCAAGCAGGTCCGCGGCCGCCGCGACCTGCCGGACGACGCGCCGCAACTCCGGCGGCAGCGTGTCCGGAGACAGCTCGCCGTCGAGCGCCTGATGGATCCTCGGGTCGATCATGTTCATGCGTGCTCCTCCAGCACCTTCAACAACGCCTCCCGCGCGCGGTGCACCCGCATTTTCAGCGTCGGAATGCGTTCCCCCGTGACCGCAGCCATCTCCTCGTAGCTCAACCCTTCCACGTGCTTCAAGACGAATGCTTCACGCTTGTCCGCCGACAGCTCCGTCAGGGCCTGTTGCACCAGGACCATCTGCTCCCCGCGCTCCAGAGTCGCCTCGGTGTCGAAGGGATCCGCCACGGGCGGCGCCTCGTCGAGCGACACATCCGCGACGGAGCGGCGGGCCAGATGACTCTTGCATCGGTTCGTCACGATGCGATACAGCCAGGTGCGGAGGCGCGCCGGCTCCCGGCAGCCGGCGAGGTGACGGTAGGCGCGCACAAAACCCTCGGCGACCGCATCGGCCGCGGCGTCACGGCTCCCGAGCATCCGGGTCGCGAACCGCAGCAGGCCCGCCTCGTACCGGCGGATGAGGATGCCAAAGGCCTCGGCGTCGCCGCCGAGCACGCGCGCCACAACCTCCGCATCGGAGGGCGCCGCCCTCACATCCATAGGACCTGCACGCAGATTAGGGCGTCACGCTACCACGGGGTGCGTGCGGGGCGCCAGGGGCGGGAGCAGCCGAAACGTCGCCGACGGAAACGTGTCAGCGGGTGCGCAGCAGGTCCTGCACAGCCGCGAGGTAGCCTGCTGCCCGCAAGCCCGCGCCGGTCGCGCCGCTGGCAACCGCTTCGAGCGTCGCCTCGGCGCGCCGTCGGTACCGCACGTCGCCGGTGGTCCGGGCGAGTCGCAGCAACACGCGCCCAGCCGACCCGTTGGCACTCGGGAGCAGGTCATCGAGCACCGGCTTGGCGCGCTCGGCGAGCGCGGGTGCAACCGGGTCCGTGGCGGCCGCGTCGAAGTAGCCCGCCGAGCTCGAGTCGGCGAAGTCCCGCTCCATCACGCGCACGAGATCCGCAGCGATCTCCAGGTAGCGCCCCTCGCCGGTCGCATCGTGGGCGGCCAGGCATGCCCAGGCGACCTGCACCTGATCCTCGAGCAGGCCGCGCACCGGAGAGCCCGCGCCCACCGCGTGGCGTACGGCCCGGCCGCGGGCGTACACGCGCCGCAACAGCGTGTCGAGCGCGGCGCGCGCGCGCACCACAGTGTCCGAGTCACGCACCGCCGCCGCGCCGTCCAGGATGGACCCGATCACATAGGCGTCGCGGTCGGCGAACACCGCCCGATCCGCCGTTCGGGCGACGTCGCCGGCCAGACGCCGGGCGATGTCGCGCGTCGCCTCGCGGTAACGGACCTCGCCCGTCGCCTGCCAGGCGGATGCAAGGGTGCGCAGCAGGCCGGCGCGCACGAGCTCCGGCGGATCGTCCCGGGCGCTCGCCGCGAGCGCCGCGTCCCCTGAGTCGACCATGTAGTCGAGCAGCCCACGCGCCGGCGCGAGATAGCTGGAATCCCCAGTGCGCACCCACGTGGCCAACAGCAGGTCGGCCGCCTGAGTGTAGCGGAAGCTCGCGCGCTCAGCGTGCGCACGGGCAGCCGCCTCCACGGCGCCGCGCACGCCTTCGGTTTCGCGTTGCAGTCCCGCCGGCTTGGAGGCGCCGCGCGCCGCCCCCGAGTGCCCGAGCGCGCGGTGCCGGATCTCGTCGGCACGCCGCACGATCGAGGCACGCTGCTCTCGGTAACTCTTGGCCACGTCGGGCAGCAGCTGCTTCAAGCCCCGGCCCGTCACGGGGTCGTCGAGCGGAAAGTAGGTCCCGCCGAAAAAGGCGGACCCGTCGGGCGTCAAGAACACAGTGATGGGGTAGCCGCGCAGGCCCGACAGGAGTTGAACCGCCGTCGCATAGCGCTGCGCCACGTCGGGACGCTCATCCCGGTCCACGCGGACCGGGACGAACAGCGAGTCGATCATGGCGCCGAGGAGTGGGTCGCCGTAGACCTCGCGATCCATGACCCCGCACCAGCGGCAATCGTCGGCCCCCACATAGAGGAGGATCGGCCGGTCGAGACGGGCTGCGAGGGCGAATGCGTCGCGCCCCCACGGCTGCCAGCTCACGGGCTGCCGGGCCGCCCGGGCCAGATACGGCGTCGCTGACTGCGCCATCCGGTTCGTGAGCGGTCCGTGCTCGGAAACGCAGGCCAGTGAGACCAGTGACAGCGAGAGCAACGCCGGGGACTTCATAGAAGCGCGGTGGAAGATACCCTGGCCGTCGCACCCCCGTTCCGTAGTTATAGTTGAGTCATGGACCCCGCCACCCGGATCACGCCGAAGCCCAATGGCCCACTCATCGTCGAGGGCCCGGTGCGGATCATCACCCCGGAGGGCCGGGAACTCCCAGTGCCCCCCAGAAAGGACGGCCGACCGGCGGAAGTCGTTGTCCTGTGCCGCTGTGGCGGGTCGGCCACCAAGCCGTTTTGTGACGGAACTCACAAGCGAATTGGCTTCTCGGACGCCCCCCCGGCAGGCCCCGCTCCCACGACTTAGGCAGGGGGTATTATGTTGTTCACCGTCCCGGGCGGGGGTGAACCGGGGGAGCCGCCCCTGACCGCACTTGCAGCACCCCGCCCCGTGCCCTGCCCCTGAACGGAGGAACCGCAATGGCGAAGGCCGGAAAGGCCCCGATGGCCGCGGATGAGGGCTACTGCGTGAAATGCAAGGCCAAGCGCAAGATTTCGAACCCCCAGCAGGTCAAGATGGCGAACGGCCGGCCCGCGCTGAAGGGCGTGTGCCCGGTGTGCGGCACGGGGATGTTCAAGATCCTCCCGCCGAAGTAAGCCGCCAACCGAACCGACAACGCGAGCCCCCGGCCGGGTGAGGCCGGGGGCTCTTCGCTACGGGACGACGCGCCGGGTCCCGTCGCCCTGGTAGGCGTACCGGAAGGTGATGCAGGCGGTACCCGCGTCCCGGCAGTAGTAAGCCAACAGCTCGAGCTTGGCATATTTCCCGCCCGCGGTGCGCACCCCGTATACGTCGTGCTTTGACGTGAGCAAGTGGCTGAGCGCGCTGTACGCATACCACTTTCCCACGCCCGGGTTCGTGGTGTCCGACCCGGCTGTGTTGGGGGCGTATCCGACCGCCGGAAGCTCGCGCACCGAGTCGAACGGCACGGCGCCGAGATCGACGATGCCTCCGCCCGGGGCGACGATCAGGTGGAACCGCCGGAGCGCGATGTCCCACGGCCCCGAGTCCACGGCGGCGTTGCGGGCGAAATCGAAATACCGCCAGCGGCCCGTGGCGGAGGCATCCACGGTGTAGGTCGTCGGACCCACGAGCGAGTCGCCCACGAGCACCGGGTGCGGCACGGTGAGCGTGAAGGCGGGAAACGCGGGCTTCGTGAGGGACCCGATCAGGAGCGAAACCACGAGGAGCGCGAATGCGCCGATCATCACGAACACGAGGATGGGCGGGCGCGAGCCCCCCGCGCTCACGACTCGGCCATGAACGGGTAGGTGAAGCTCCGGGGCGGGACGAAGGTTTCCTTTACGGCGCGTGGGCTCACCCAACGGATCAGGTTGAGCAAGCTGCCCGCCTTGTCGTTGGTGCCGCTGGCGCGCGCTCCTCCGAACGGCTGCTGCCCCACCACCGCGCCGGTCGGTTTGTCGTTGACGTAAAAGTTGCCGGCGGCGTAACGGAGCGTCTGTTTTGCCTCTTCGACCACCCGCCGGTCCTGCGCGAAGACGGCGCCCGTGAGGGCATACGGCGACGTCTCATCCACGAGGCGCAGCGTCTCGGCCCAGCGCGCCGCCGGGTACACATGGACCGACAACACCGGACCGAAAATCTCCTCGCACATGGTGCGGTAGGCGGGGTCTTGGCTCTCGAGCACAGTGGGCTCGATGAAGTAGCCGTCCGCGTCGTCGGCGCCGCCGCCGAACAGCAGCTTCACGCCGGGCGCGCGTTTGGCGGCATCGATGTAGCTCCTGATCTTGTCGAACGCCTTTCGATCGATCACCGCTCCCATGAAATTGCGGAAGTCTGCCGGATCGCCCACCTTCACCTCGGCGAGCATGGCCAGCAGGCGATCGCGGACTCCGGGCCAGATCGCGTCCGGCACGTAAGCGCGCGATGCCGCGCTGCACTTCTGTCCTTGATACTCGAACGCGCCGCGCACCAGCCCCGTCGCAAGCGCATCCACGTCGGCACTCGCGTGCGCGAGAATGAAGTCCTTGCCGCCCGTCTCGCCCACCAGACGCGGATAAGCCGCGTATGACGTGAGGTTGCCCGCCGCCCGCTTCCATAGCGCCTGGAACACCTCGGTCGAGCCGGTGAAGTGAATCCCCGCAAAGGCGCGATCGCCGAGCAGGCGCTCGGAGACCTGGGCCGACGGACCGGGGACGAAGTTGATCACCCCCGGCGGGAGGCCGGCGTCCTCAAGCAGCCGCATGATGAAGTGATTCGACAGCACCGCCGTCGCGGCCGGCTTCCATACGACCGTGTTGCCCATGATCGCCGGGGCGGTGGGCAGGTTGCCCCCGATCGAGGTGAAGTTGAAGGGTGTGATGGCGTACACGAACCCCTCGAGCGGCCGATAGTCCATGGAGTTCCACACGCCGGAGACGGACAACGGCTGCTCCGCGTAGATGCGCTCGGCGTAGTGCACGTTGAAGCGGAAGAAGTCGATCAGCTCGCAGGCCGCGTCGATCTCGGCCTGATGCGCGGTCTTCGACTGGCCGAGCATCGTGGCCGCGTTCACGATCGGCCGATAGCGCGAGGCGAGGAGATCCGCGGCCTTGAGAAACACGGCGGCGCGGCGCTCGAACCCCCACGCCGACCAGTCGCGCCAGGCGTCCCGCGCCGCTGCGATCGCCGCCTCGACCTCCCCTGGGCCCGCTTGATGCGCCTTGGCGAGGACGTGGTGGTGGCAGTGCGGCATGACGACGTCCACCGTCGTGCCCGTTCGGACCTCCTTGCCCCCGATGAGGAGCGGAAGGTCCAGCTGGCGGCTGGAGAGATCCTTGAGCGTGCGTTTGAGCTCCGCCCGCTCCGGGGCGCCGGGGGCGTAGCTCAGAACCGGC
Organism: Gemmatimonadota bacterium; assembly: GCA_041482275.1. Classification (GTDB taxonomy): domain Bacteria; phylum Gemmatimonadota; class Gemmatimonadetes; order Gemmatimonadales; family GWC2-71-9; genus AG41. Next base: position 5,633 of record JBGPDL010000059.1, read on the forward strand.
TCGTTGATCGGGGCGGGAATCTTGGGAATGGCGTTCATGGCTCGGAATCTAACCGCCCCCGGCGCTCGTCAAGGAACCGAAGCTCGTTTAGCTATTGGTATGGCAATCGATCCGCGAGCCCGCATCGGGCACGTCCACCTCACCGTGTCCGACCTCGAGCGGGCGCTCCGGTTCTACCGGGACGTCCTGGGCTTCGAGGTAACGACGACCTACGGGCGGGACGCCGTCTTTCTCTCGGCGGGGGGTTACCATCATCACCTCGGGCTCAACACGTGGGCCGGGCGCGGTGCGCCAGCCCCGGCGCCGGGGACGACGGGGCTGTATCACTTTGCGATCGTGTACCCCGACCGCCAGACCCTGGCGGCGGCACTCCGCCGCGTGCTCGACGCCGGGGTGCCGCTCGAGGGAGCGGCCGACCACGGTGTGAGCGAGGCCATCTATCTACGAGATCCCGACGGCAACGGAGTGGAGTTGTACCACGACCGGCCGGAGAGCGACTGGCCGCGGGGGGCCGACGGGACCATCGCGATGAATACACGGCCGCTGAATCTCGAAAGCCTTTTGGCTGAGGCTGAATAACCGGGGAGCGGCGCGCAGTACCATGCGGTGCCACGAGGACTCGCGCGACCGCCTGGAGGCGTTACGACGGGACACCCTCCGGCCGCGGATCGACGGAGCGCTGCGCGGGAATCGGGAGCGTCACCGCGATGGTAGTGCCGGCCCCGACTTTCGACTGCACGGCGATACTGCCGGCAAACATGTTCCGGACCACGCTCTGCACCACGACCAGCCCCATGCCGCTTCCCTCACCGAACTCCTTGGTGGTAAAACCGGGCTCGAAAATGCGGTCCAGGTCCTGCGGCCGGATGCCCGCTCCCTCATCTTGCACCGTCAATCGCAAGGCATTCCCGACCTGCGCCAGACCGACGTGGATCGGGGCCTGGCGGGCGGCACTGGCGTCGGCGGCGTTGCGGATCAGGTTCACCAACAGGTCGTAGAGCGCGTTGGGGTCACCCTTCAGGTACACGCGCTCCAGGGTCGAGTCGAATTCCAGCGGAATCCTTTTCTCCTTGAGCACGCGGCTCTCGAGGGTACAGCAGGACCGGATCACCCGGACCGCGTCGAACCGCTCGGAGCGCGCCAGCGCGCCCCGCGCGCGATCCTTGATCGCCCGGAGGAAACTCACCGAGCGGTCGATGTCGTCCACGATCTGGCCCAGCTCGTCGAGCAACTCGAGCCGCCGGCCGGCGGCCACCTCGGTCCAGCGGCCCAGCGATTCCATGGCGAGCTGCAGACCGGCGCGCGCGGCGGTGAGGGGATTCGACAGCTCGTGCGCGATGATGCCCGGCAGGGTGGTGATGTCCTGGAGCGGATCCGGCCGCGCTGCGACTTCACCCGGGGCGGGCTCGCGGCGGTCGAGCAGGCCGAGGCACAGGCCGGCGAGCTCGAGCGTGAGGCGATCGCGGCTGCGGCGCTCCCGGCCGTCGGGGGGCGGCGCGGGCGGCCGGGTGCGCACCGGGGCGACCACCCAGTGTTCCCCGGCGGAGGCCCGGCACCCCACCCAGCGACTCCCTTGCACGATGGGAATGTTCCAGCGCCGCAGCGTCGCGTCGACGTCGAGCTTGCTGGCGTGGTGCGTGGGGGCCGGCTCACTCGAGCCCTGCGGCTCGAGCTCGGCCCGCACGGAGACTTCCCACACGGTCACCGGGCGGCCGTCGAGGGCGACGCTCGCCTGGCGCAGGATTTCACGGCGGCCTTCGACGAATGGCTCCGGTTGGGTCACCGAGGCTCCCGTGCGCACACCGACCCCACCTGGCGGCCACACGCTTGGCGCGGCCGCCGGTCAGGACGGAGATCCGTTTCGGCATGTCGAGGGCGCGCACTACATATGCGTCAAGCGGCACAACCCGTCAAGCATGGAGGGGCCCTTGCTTGACACGTCTCCGGGTCGCGGATAGCGTCCCCCCTCCATACGTACCCCACGCGCCGCAACCACGGTCGATCGTGGCGCCCGAGCCACCCGGACCCTGCACCGCTACAACGCGGGGCTCGAGGTGTGGCGCCAGATGGCGACGAGCAGCGATCCCGCCTACCGGCGGCCGGAGGCATTGGCGCAGCGCGACAGCATGAAGGTGTAGCTGCCCTCTGGGGGCCGCCGGACGTATTCTTCCCGGTGACCGTCGCCCCGCCAGGAACCGGAACGCCAGATGATGAAGGACGTGCCCGGCTGGGCCTGCCCGACTACTTCCCGATGGAGGCCAACGTGGTCAATCCCGATGGTGCGCGAGGACGCTGAGGCCCGCGCCGCCTCGCGGCGCCTCCTCGCCACCAGCGAGCGCGAGCTGCAGCGCATCGTGCTCGACATGCACGACGGCCCGGTGCAGGACATCTTCGCCGCTCTGTCCCAGCTCCAGGCGCTCGAGCGCACCCTCGCGGGCGACCCGGCGTCCGGAGAGCGGGTGCGACAGGCGGTCGGCCTGCTCGAGCGGGCGTTGGGGGAGATCCGCAACTTCATCGGCGCGTTCCGCCCGCCGGGGTTCGAGCGGCGCGCGCTGGGCGAGATCATCGAAGGGCTGACGGTGCAGCACGAGACCCTGACGAACCAGGCGGTGGAGTTCGCGATCCGGGAGGATCTGGGCGATTGCGCGCTGCCGACCAAGATCGCGATCTACCGCATCCTGCAGGAGGGGCTCGCCAACGGGCACCGGCATTCGGGAGCGACGCGCCAGCGCGTGAGCGTCGAGCGCCGCGGCCGCGCCATCGCGCTGACGGTGTCCGACGACGGGCGCGGCTTCGACCCGCAGCGCGTACTGGCGAGCGAGGAAGACGTGGGCGTGGAGGGCGGGCACTTCGGCCTGCGCGGCATCCAGGACCGGGTCGCCATGCTGGGCGGCACCTTCGCACTCGAGAGCGCGCCCGGGCGGGGCACCTCGCTCACCGTCACGTTGCCCACCGAATGAGGTGCGCACCGTGATCCGCGTGCTGCTCGCCGACGACCACGCCATCGTGCTCGAGGGGCTGCGCGCCCTGCTCGACGGCGAATCGGACATCAAGGTCGCCGCCTGGACCACCGACGGCACCGAGGTGATGAAGCTCGTCGACCAGCACAAGCCCGACGTGGTCGTCCTCGACCTCGAGCTGACGACCATCAAGGGCACGGAGGTCATCGCCGCGCTGCGCGACCGCCCCAATCCGCCCAAGGTGCTCGTGCTCACCGCGTACAACGACGGCGAGTCGCTGCGCTCGGCGCTCGACGCGGGCGCCGAGGGCCTGGCGCTCAAGACCGAGTCGCCCCAGCAGACCCTGACCGCCATCCGTCAGGTGTATGCCGGGCAGCTCGTGTTCCCGCAGGCCGCGCGCCGCTGGATCGAGGGCCGGGGGGGCGCACCGGGCGACCTGACGCCGCGGGAGCGCGAGGTGTGGGCGCTCGTCGCCGGAGGACTCACCAACCCGCAGATCGCCGAGCGGCTCGGCCTGTCCGACAACACCGTGAAATTCCACGTGCAGCATCTGTTCTCGAAGCTGGGCGTGAAGAACCGTACCGAGGCAGCTCTCAAGTACGCCCACGGGCGTTAGCGGCCAAGTGTCCTTGTGAAACAATTCACATAAGCATCCTGCTTGACAGTTTGGGAGGGCGTCCCTACCGTGGGGCGGCTTGCAGGCGCACCGGAATCTTCTCGCTTGACCCGTGCAGTCGACGGGAAGAGGCTGGATACCATATACGCTGATCCACGCAGTGCGCTGGAACGGCTCTCGGACCGCCCGTCATGGCGGGCGCGGGAGCCGTTTTCGCTTTCGTCCTCAATAAGAGGAGGCTGCATCGTATGGACATGCTGATGGCGCTGGCGCTGAGCATCGGAGTGCTAATCGCTCTGTGGGTGAAGGTCGGCGCGATGGCCAGTCTCATCGTTCCCGCCGGCATCGTGGCGTGGGCCTGTTTCTTCGCCGCCGGCGGCAAGATGCAAGGGCTCCAGAAGACGGTCGCGGCCACCCTGTCGGGGGTCGTGTGGGTGTGGCTCGCGATGACGCTCATCGCGATGATGAACATGGGCAACTTCGCATGGATCATCATCGGCGTCGTCGCCTTCATCCTGGTGATCCAGTCGAAAGTGGCGGCGCTGTCGTTCATCCCCGGCGCGTTCTGTGGCGCGGCGGTGACGGCGTGGGCGGCACCGACGGATCCAAAGGGCTATTTGATGGTATGCGTCGCGCTCGTCGCGGGGGCGGTGCTCGGTTACGTCTCGGAGATGGGTGCCGGGATGATGGCCAAGAAGGCCTAGGGCTCGGAAGGACCGCGCAGCATGCGAGCGCGCCCGAACCGGGCGCGCTCGTCGTTTCCCCCCGCTAGAAGATCTTCACGGCGGTCCGGAGCGTGCGGTAGATCCCCCACGCGAGGGGGATTCCCACGAGCGTCCACGCCACGGCCACGAGCAGCCACCTCGCCGCGCTCGGCTTGATCGGATTGACGGGTGCGCTCATCGCGATGGTCCTCCCGCTTCATGCGCCAAGCGGCGCTCCGCCTCGAGCTCCGCGTCGGTCATGTAGTACTGCTCCGCGACGGGCCGGACGGCGAGGTTCGCGAAGAACCCGATCACCAGCAGGCCCGCGAGAATGTACATGGTCGTGTTGTACGCCTGCGCCGCGGGTACCCCGCGCGCCAGCTGATACTCCCGCAGCTTGTTCACGAGCGTGGGTCCAAGGATGCCCGCGGCCGACCAGGCAAGCAGGATGCGTCCGTGAATCGCTCCGACGAAGCGCGTGCCGAACAGATCCGCGATGTAGGCGGGGATGGTGGCGAAGCCGCCGCCGTACATCGTCAGGATGATGCAGAAGATCCCGACAAACAGGGCGACGCTGCCGATGCTCCCGGCGGACGGGGCGAACGAGTACAGGATGATGCCGAGCGCGAAGAAGACAAAATATGTGTGTTTGCGACCGAGATAGTCCGACAGCGACGCCCAGAAGATGCGACCGGCGATGTTGAACAGGCTCAGCAGGGCAGCGAATCCGGCCCCGATCGTGGCGACCTGGGCGCGCTGGTCGCCGACCAGGTCCTTTAGAGCCCCGGCCACCCCGATCAGCCGCCCGCCGAACACCTCCTGCAGCATCGGCGAGGCCATCCCGATGACCCCGATCCCGGCGCTCACGTTCATCCACAGGACGGTGAACAGCAGCCAGAATTGCGGCGTCCGCCAGGCCCGGCTCACGTGCACCTGGCGGGTCGTGATCATCCCGCTCTGCTGCGCGGGCGGACTCCACCCCACGGGGCGCCATCCCTCGGCGGGCAGGCGGTACCCGAAGCCACCGCACAGCATCGCGACGAAATAGATCGCGCCCATGGTGACGAAGGTTTCCCACACGCCCACGGACGTGGGGGTCGCGTAGTGGCGCATGAGGATGTCCGCCAATGGACTGCCGATCATGGCGCCGCCGCCGAAGCCCATGATCGCCATGCCGGTTGCCATCCCCCGCCGGTCGGGGAACCACTTGATCAGCGTAGACACCGGGGAGATGTAGCCCAGCCCGAGGCCGCAGCCGCCGATCACGCCGGAGCCGATCCACAGCAGCCAGATCTGGTGGAGGTAGACGCCGAGCGCCGAGATGAAGAATCCTCCGCCCCAACAGAATGCCGCCACGACACCAGCCTTGCGCGGGCCTTCCCGCTCCACCCAGCGGCCGAACACCGCCGCGGACGCGCCGAGAAAGAAGAAAAAGAGGGAGTACATGACCCCCAACGTGCTGATCTTCCAGTCTTCGGGGGCGGGTTGCGTGATGCCGATGGCGCGCGACAGGGGCAGCCAGAAGACGCTGAAGCCGTACGCCATTCCGATGGAGAGATGAATGGCCAGCGCCGCCGGCGGGACGAGCCAGCGGTTGAAACTCGGCCCCGCGATGATCCGTTCCTTGGCCAACAAGCCAGCCATTGGATGACCCTCGACGCGATGGGGGTGTAGCTTGGAGGCAACGTGGGACGGCCCCGAGAGTATGGGCGCCGGCGCACACCCCCGCAAGGAGTTGCGATGAGCCTGCCGCTGGACGCGCGGCCCGGTGGGAGAATCCCCTGGCACGTCGCGGCCGTCGTGCTCGCTGCCACGAGCGCCGTGATCGGCGTGATCTGGGACATCTCGTGGCACCGCTCGATCGGGCGCGACACGTTCTGGACCCCGGCCCACCTCGCGATCTACTTGGGCGGCGCGCTCGCCGGCGCGGCGTGCGGCTGGCACGTCCTCAAAACCACGTTCGCGGGAACCGCGGAGCAGCGGGCGGCGGGCGTCAGCTTCTGGGGCTTCCGCGGGCCCCTCGGCGCCTGGGTCGCCATCTGGGGCGCCATCGCCATGCTCGCGTCGGGCCCATTCGACAACTGGTGGCACAACGCGTACGGGCTCGACGTCAAAGTGCTGTCGCCCCCTCATGTGATCCTCGCCCTCGGCTTCACCGCCATCCAGCTTGGCGCCCTGCTGCTCGTCCTGTCGTTGCAGAACCGCGCCGCCGATGCGGGTCGCCGCACGTACGGCCTGCTACTCGCGTTCGGCGCCGGCATCGTGTTGCAGAACCTGGCCATCATGGGCATCGAGCAAATCGGCTTCCCCAACGCCGCCCACAACAGCCTCTACTATAAGGTCGCGGGCGCTGCGTTCCCGATCGTGCTGCTGGCGGTGGCTCGTGCGTCCCGGCTCAAATGGGCGGCGACGACGGCGGCGGCCGCGTATCTGGCGATCTCCATGGTGATGATCTGGGTGCTGCAACTGTTTCCTGCGACACCGCAACTCGCCCCGGTGTTCAACCCCGTCACGCACATGGTGGCCCCGCCGTTCCCGCTGCTGCTCGTCGTGCCGGCGGCGGCGCTCGACCTCTTGGTCCAGCGGCTCGGACCGGGGCGCGACTGGCGGCTGGCGCTGCTCGGAGGGGTGACGTTCCTCGCGACCTTCCTTGTCACGCAGTGGTTCGCCGCCGAGTTCCTGCTCACACCACCCGCCCGTCACTTCTTTTTCGGTGTGGACCAGTGGGACTACTCGAGCCAGCTCGGGCCGTGGCGCTATCGCTTCTGGCGCATCCAGGCCGATCCGGTGACGGTGCGGGGGATGGCAGTCGCCGCCTCGCTCGCGGTCGCGTCGGCGCGGCTCGGGCTGTGGTGGGGCAACTGGATGGCGCGAGTGCGGCGATGACACGCGGTACCGCCCTGCTCGCGATCGCCGGGGTCGTGCTCGTCGCGTCGGCGCACGTCGGGAGCCCCGACACCTATTTCGAGGGCGCCGCGGGCCCCTACCTCGTGCGCGTCATGATCCGCGACCCAGGCGTCGTGCCGGGGCTCGCCCAGGTCACGGTCCGCCTGCTCGCCCCGTACGCCGTGCGGCGCGTGCTCGTCCTCCCGGTGTACTGGGACCCGCGGACCGCGGCGCCGCCGCCCCCCGATGTTGCGGAGCGCGTCCCGGGAGACTCGACGCTCTACAGCGCAGCGCTGTGGCTCATGAGCAGCGGATCGTACAGCGTTCAGGTCACGGTCGAGGGGCAGGCTGGGACCGGTGCCGTTCTGGTGCCGGTGCTGGCCGTCGCCACCCAGCGGCTGGCGCTCGACCCGCGGCTGGGCGCGGCGTTGCTCGCCTTGGGCGCCTTGCTGTTCGTCGGCGCGCTCACGCTCGTCAGCGCCGCGGTGAAGGAGAGCGGGCTCGAGCCGGGCGCTCTCCCCGACCGGCGCCGTACGCTGCGCTCGCGCATCGCCGTGGCGCTCGCCGCCGTCGTACTCGCGCTCGGGCTCGTGGGCGGCCGGGCCTGGTGGAACACGGTGGACGCGGCCTACCGCACCGGTCTCTATGAGCCGTTCCACGCCACCGCCACCCTGCGCGCGGACGGCCGTGGGCGCGTCCTGCGGCTCGCCATCGACGACACGTCATGGACCAACCCGCGGCGGCAGTGGACGCCGCTCATTCCCGACCACGGACACCTCATGCATCTGTTCCTCGTGCGCGACTCGAGCCTCGACGCGTTCGCGCACCTCCATCCACTGCCGCTCGACTCGGCGACCTTCGAGGCCGCGTTGCCACCGCTTCCGCCCGGCCGCTACCGGCTCTACGCCGACATCGTTCACGAGAGCGGCTTCGCGCAGACGCTGGTCACGACGGCCGACATCACGCTGCCGGCCGCGACCTGGCGCCCGTCCGATCCGGACGACGCCTGGATCGGGGACACGGAGGAACGGGGGACGGGCGCGGTCAGCAAATTGGCCGACGGCTCGATCATGAGTTGGCAGCGCGGTGCGGCGCCGATCGTGGTCAACCAGGATGCGCCCCTGTGCTTCGTCGTGACACATCCGGGCGGCAAACCGGCCGCGCTCGAGCCCTATATGGGCATGGCCGGCCACGCCATGCTCACCCGCTACGACGGCGCGGTGTTCGTGCACCTCCATCCCGCCGGCACGGTCTCGCTCGCAGCGCTCGAGACCTTCGCGCTGCGCCAGCCGGGGGACACCGTGCGCGGGCTACTCGGCGCCAGACTGACCGCCCTGGAAAAAGGGAGCGGGGAGCGGGGAGCGGTACCGGACGGCGCAGGCCGGGCGCCGGTTGAGCATAGGATGGAACCGCTCCTCGCTCCCAGCTCCCTCTCGTTCCCATACGCCTTCCCCCAGCCTGGTCGCTACCGCATGTGGGTACAGGTGAAGCGCGGCGGCCGGATCCTGACCGCGGTGTTCGACACGGACGTTCAGTCGGCCCGCTAGCGCAGCGCGAGCGGCACCGGGTGGCGCACGCTGCCGTCCGCCGTCTTCGCCGCCACGTCGAGCGAGTCCAGGTCCCACATCACCACCGTGATGATGTCGGACGCCGCCGCGAAGGTCCGCAGGTCCATCGCCGACAGTCCGCGCTCCTTCACCGCGCGACCGGCCGAATCGGCGCGGTACGGATGAGTGTGGAACGCGCCCACGAGTTGCTCCACACCGTCGCAACTCCCCGCGACGGCGAACTGCAGCTGCTTGAGGTTCGCCGCCCCCACCAACCGCCGGACGAACAGCGTATCGCGCGCCACGTCCCCCACAAGGCAGCCGAGATACTCGAGCTGTGTCGGCCTGCCGGTCCCCAAGAGCTGGGTGAGCGTGTTCTGGTCGGCGAGTTCGTCCCAATGGCGGTTGTACTCAACCCACAGCGCGCTCATGAGACCCTGGAGGTCGACGGGCAAGATGACCACGGAGAACCTCGGGGCGCGGGGAGCGGGGAGCGGTGTCCTCGACGGAGGCTCCCCGCTCCCAAGAACGACGGCCATCACCGCCACCGCGAGCCCCAGTCTCATCGCTTCCGCCTCGCGTACGTCCCCATCAGCTGCGCGACGCCGAGCGTGTGGCCCTGCATCGCGGCCTCGACGGCCTGTTTCAGGGCTCCCGGTCGCAGTTCCAGTGGAGCGTCGAGCGCGTACAACCTGAAGAAGTAGCGGTGGGCGGGTCCCGGCGGCGGACAGGGTCCTCCCCAGCCGGGGCGGCGAAAGTCATTGCGCCCCTGGCGCGCCCCGCCCAGATCGAGGGTTTCCACCTTGGCGATGGTGTCCGGGAGCTGTGACGTGGCGGCAGGCAGATTGTAGACCACCCAGTGCACCCACGTCCCCGCCGGCGCGTCCGGGTCGTCGACGATCAGCGCAAACGCCCGGCTCCCCGCGGGCGAGTCGCTCCACGCGAGCGGCGGCGACACGTCAGCCCCGTCGCACGTGTGCTCCACCGGGATGGCGGCCCCGTCCGCAAACGCAGGGCTCGTGAGCGAGAATGCCATGACCACTGGAACATAACGTCACGACGCAGGCGGATCGGGGGCGCATAAAAAGTCAAACCCGGGGCACGAAGTGCTCCCCGGGTTGACCGGCCGGGCGAAGTGGGCCGTCATCACTTCGACCACGACCTGAACCGATACTCAGCGACTCATGCGCGCCACCTCGGCACTTCTATGACCTGCGACGTTCAGCTGGAAGAAGGCGATGGCGTCGTCCACGCGGCCGGCCTGGAGCAGCTTGTACCCGGCCAGCTTGAGCTGCTCCTCCCCGGCCCGGTGGGCGCTGTCGCGTGCGAGCCCGGGGCAGCGCGCCAAGCCCTCGCCGTGGTCGGAGTGAATCGCCCCCGGCGAGCCGCCGGGCAGGAAAGCGCAGCTCAGGAAGAGCGACAGGACGGCCGGGCGATGCGCCGGCGCCACGCGTGCATCCCTCACGGACAGCAACCTAGGGGAGTGCGGCCGGTCGCGGGTGGGGGCCCGGTGGGGGACCTGTCAGAGAACCGTCAGAGCGGCGGACGCGGCGGCCCGCAGGGCTTACCTTGCAACTCCTTCGTTTCCGGTGCATTTCTCGGGACCTCATGAGCTCGCCCCGCCCCACTCCACGCCCGCGTGGCGTGTTCATATCCGCTTTGTTACTGCTCACGCTCGCGCTTGCCGGTGCGCTGGCGCTCCAGGCGCACCGCACATTCCTGGACCACCGGGCAACCGCCGAGCGCGTGCTCCGCGACAACGCGCGTCTCGCGGCGGCGCGGTTCGGACAGCGCGTCGGCATGGAGCTGTACTACACGGACTTCTGGCCGACGGTGGACGCGCTCACACGCGCGAAAGCCGCGACCCCGGGCACGCCGTTGCCGCCCCCCGCCAAGCTCGCGGTGGGCCTGGATTCGACGGCCGCCGATTTTTTGAAGCGGGCACGGTACACCTTCCGCTACGACCTCGCGAGCCGCCGGTTCGAA
>JBGPDL010000060.1:0-16311 GCA_041482275.1 Gemmatimonadota bacterium
CGGAAGATGTTGAGCTCAAGAACGCGCTATGGAAGGAGCTCGACGGCCTGTGCGGCGCCGCCACGATCTTCGCCTCCAACACGTCGAGTCTCACCATCGCGGCGATGGCGGCGGCCACGAAACGCGGCGACCGCTTCGTCGGTCTGCACTTCTTCAACCCCGTGCCGCTCATGCCCCTCGTCGAGGTCGTCCGGACCGTGACCACATCGGAAGAGACGTTCCGGCGCGCCTTCGCGTTCGCCACGTCGCTCGGCAAGGAGGCCGTGGCAGCGAAGGACAACTCCGGCTTCATCGTGAACCTGCTGCTCGTGCCCTACTTGCTCGACGCCATCCGAGCGGTCGAACGCGGGGTGGGGAGCGTACCGGACATCGACAAGGCGATGCAGCTCGGGTGCGGGTATCCGATGGGGCCGTTGACCCTGCTCGACTTCGTGGGACTCGACACAACGTACAAGATCGCGGAGATCATGTTCGCGGAATACCGCGAGCAGCGATACGCGCCCCCGCCGCTCCTCAAGCGCATGGTGCTGGCGGGCATGAACGGCCGGAAGAGCGGCAAGGGTTTCTACGACTACTCCGTCGATCCGCCCCGCGTCGTCGCGTTGGGCCTCTGACGCGCCGTCCCGTTCCTCACCCCTTCAAGGAACCCCTCGGCATGTTCGGCTACGACTGGCCACGCTTTCACGCGGCGGTGAACGACCTCCCCGCGGCGCTGCTGTTCGTCACGGTGCTGTTCGACTTGGGCGGCTGGCTCACCAAGCGCGAGTCGCTCAAGGCGACAGCGCTCTGGACCCTGTGGGCGGGCGTGATCGGCGGCTGGGTCGCGGTGCTCGCCGGCCTCCAGGCCGAAGACGCGTTCGACCACGGGGAAGCGGTTCACGACCTGATGGAGACGCACGAGACGCTCGCCCTGACCACGATGGGCATCTTCACGGCAGTGCTCGCGTGGCGGCTGTTTCGCCGCGCCAAGCTCACCAGCACCGAGGAGGCCGGGCTGCGAATTGTGAGCGTCGCCGGGCTCGTGACCGTGGTGTGGACCGGCGTCGTGGGCGGGAACATGGTATTCGAGCACGGCGCGGGCATCCCCAACGCCGCGATGCAGGCGGAGCTCGAGGCCCGCGCCGGGGCGCACCACCACCACGCCGGAGAGACGGAAGAAGCGGAGCACGCGCGCGCGGACTCCGCCACAGACTCGACCCATCGCCACGCGCCGAACGCGCCGCCGCATCAGCACTAATCCAATGCGGAATGGGGAATGGGGAATGGGGAATGGCGGGGCGTGCATTCTGGTTCTCCTCGCCGCCTGCACTCCCGTGACCACCCGTCCCGACTTCCGGCCGGATCCGCGCGCGCTCGTCGTGATCCTGAACGCGCGACCCGAGCGCGTGACGATCGGGATCGACAGCATCGTCCCGGCCGAAAGCCTCGAGGTGCGGCGCTTCAACGTGCGGGACGGCTACGTCGAGACCGCGTGGTACGACACCCGGGCCCGCCGCACGCGGCGCCATGAGCGCGACGTGACCGACCTGGGCGCGACCGTGAAGATCCGCTTCTGGGCGGACCCCTGGGTGCCCGGCCAGACCCGGCTCACGGTCGAGCCGATCTACCGCCCGCGCGTCGATCCGTCACGCACCGAGCGGGACTTGGAGCTGATCCTGTCGAAGGATGATGAAGGCTACAAGATCGCCCAGCAGTTGATCGAGAAACTGAAAGGGCGGTTCGGAGTCCCCAAGGCCGCTCAGTAGCCGACCAGGCCTCTCACCCAGCGCTCCATGAGATCGAGGTCGAGCATCGCGTCGCGGCACGGGCCGTTCGGCAGGCGCATGGTGAGCCCCAGCACCGGCAGCCGTCCCGCCACGTCCCGCAGCCCGGTCATCATGTCCCGCTCGCACGCGACCGCGACCACGGCGCGGGGCTGCCGCTCGCGGATGACGCGCCGGGCGAGCTGCCCCCGGGTCGCCACGAACACCGGCACCTCGTAGCGACCGGCGATCGCCAACACACCGTCGAGCGCCTGCTTCGACAGGCAGCGGGGGATGAGCACCAGCAGCTCACCCGTGCCGACGGTGCGCTTGCGGCGCTCCGCCAGGGCGTTATAGACGTCGATGGCTGCGTGCTCCACCCAATCGCGCCGGCCGAACACCCGGGAGACGTGCGAGGTGAGGTTCATCAGCCCGAGGTACGGCCCGCGCTCGAGCCACCCCTCGGGCAGGGCCAGGCTCCCCCCATAAAAGGAAAGCAGCAGCAGGCCGAACCAGACCACAGTGGCGGCCGCCGCCGTCCCCAGGCCGAACCACAGCAGGCGCGGCAACCCCGACCACACGGCGCCGATACGCGGAGCGAGGAGGAAAATGAGCGCCGCCCCCGCCGCCATGGTGAGGCCGATCGTCAGGGCACCGAACCGGAAGAACAGTCCGGGCGGCGCCGAGAAGTCGCCGTTGCCGGGGAGCGGGCGCCCGTCCCACTCGTCCCACTCGTGCCCGAGACGGCGGTCGGTTTCGATGTGGATGAGCTGGGCCCGTGGCGCGTCGGAGGCCATATGCTGGTCAAGCATCACCCGGCACCTTGGTCGTGTCAAGCACGAATGGTGCGCGGTACGTGGTGCGTGGTAACTTCTGTGCCGTGACACACCACGTACCACTCACCACGCACGTGCGTTGACCCACCGTCAGCCCGTCGTCCTGACCGATCTTCGCAGCCGTGCGGCCTACTCCGAGGGCGCGGGGATCTATCGGATCGTGCCGGCGGGGGTGGCCGTCCCGCATGGCGTGGAGGAGCTGCAACAGCTCGTGCGCTGGGCAGCGCACACCGGTACGTCGCTCGTGCCGCGCGGCGCAGGCAGCGGGATGCCGGGCGGCAACGTCGGGCGCGGTGTGATCGTGGATCTGAGCCACGGGTTCCGCTGGACCGCGCCCGATTGGCCGGCCCGGACGCTGTGGGTCGGCGCCTCGGTCACGTGGGCCGAGGTGACCGCCGCCGCGCGCCCGTTCGGGTTGCGGCTGCCGCCCGATCCATCCTCTGGGGAATTCGCGACCTCGGGCGGCATGGTGGCGACCAATGCTGCCGGGCCGCGGTCGGTGCGATGCGGCAGTGTGCGGAGCTGGGTCGAGGCAATCGAAACCATCGACGGCGATGGGGAAGCCCGCCGCGTGGTTCGGGGAGCGGGGAGCGGGGAGCGGTTCCCTCTGTCTTCCGACCAGCGCCGGCTCGTCGCGGCTCGGTTTCCGAAGGCGCGCAAGAATTCCGCCGGGTATGCGCTGAATCATTTCGCCGCCTCAGGGGAGGAGCTCGATCTGCTGATCGGGTCGGAGGGCACGCTCGCGTTTGTCACGGCGGTCGAGTGGCGGCTCGAGCCGATTCCGGCGGACGCGGCGGGCGTGGCGCTGGGGTTCGGCAGCCTGGAGGCGCTCGGGGAGGCGGTCCCCTACCTCGTGGCCCTCAATCCATCGGCGGTCGAGCTGCTCGACCGCACACTGCTCGAGATCGTGCGGGACGCCGGCGCCGATGTGCCCGGCGGGCTCGAGGGGTTGCTGCTGGTGGAGTTCGAGCGGGAGACGGCCGCCGCGGCCCGAGGCGTGGTTGGGGACGCGGTGCGCGGCCTGCGGTCGAGCACCGTGCACGTGGTCACGGCGGTGGACCGGGTGGGGCTCGAGACCCTATGGGCCGTGCGGCGGCTCGCGAGTCCCGCGCTGGCCCGGCTGCCCGCGACGCGGCGCTCGCTCCAGGTCATCGAGGACGGGTGCGTGCCGCTCGAGCGGTTGGCGGAATACGTCGCCGGGATCCGCGTGGCGGCCACGCGACGGGGCATCCCGGTGGCGCTGTTCGGGCACGCGGGCGACGGCCACGTGCACGTCAACGCGCTCCCCGACCTCACCGCCGCCGGGTGGCGGGAGGCGCTCGCCGCCCTCTACGCCGACGCCACCGAGCTGCTGCTCGAGCTCGGGGGTACGCCGAGCGGCGAGCACGGCGTGGGCCGGCTGCGCGCCGGGCTGCTCGAGCGGTTCTACGGGCCGGAGGTGATGTCGCTGTTCCGCGCCTTGAAGCACGCGTACGACCCGCGGTCCATCCTGAATCCCGGTGTTATACTCCCTGCGGCCGATTGGGCGCCGCTCGCCGACTTGAAAGTCGGCGACGATGCGGCGCCGATTCCCGACGACATCGCCCGGCGGCTGCGCGAGATCGAAAGTACCGCCGGCTGGGCCGCTCCGAAGGTGGAACTGGCTCGAGCCTCCGATACCTGACACCCATGGAAGTCTTCCGCGCCCCCCGCGTCACCCTCATCGCCCGCCCGGACTTCCTCGAGCCCGAGCACCTGCGCGTCGAGTGGCAGGGTACCGCCTCCGCAGGAGAGCGGCTCGCCGAGTTCGCCGGCCGCATCTGCTACATGAGCCAGCACAACCCGGCGAGCCGGACCACGGCCGACTACCTCGAGAACATCAAGAAGCAGGGCCACGGCTCGGTGCTGGAGCACGCGGTGTACGTGCTGCTGATCGAGGGGATCTCCCGCTCCTGCTCACACGAGCTGGTGCGGCACCGCGCGGGGTTCGGCTACTCGCAGCTGTCGCAGCGCTACGTGGACGAGTCCCACGCCGCGTTCGTCGTGCCACCGGCGATCCTGGGCGACCCCGCCCTGGAGGCGGAGTGGGAGAGCGAAGTCACGGGTGCCCAGGCCGCCTACGTGCACGCCGTTGAGGCGCTGATGCAGCGCTATCAGTGGATCACGGACAAGGTGCACCGGCGCAAGATAGCGCGTGAAGCGGCGCGCAGCGTCCTTCCGAACGCCACCGAAGTGAAGATCGTCGTGTCGGGCAACGCGCGCGCGTGGCGCACGATGCTCGAGCTGCGCTCGAGTGAAGGCGCGGAGCTCGAGATTCGGCGCATGGCGGTCGCGTGTCTCCGCGTCCTGCAGCGCGAAGCGCCCGCGCTCTTCTCCGATTTCGCGCTCTACGTCGCCGACGACAAACAGGACGCCGCGCGCGTCGCGTATCACAAGGTTTGACGACGTTCGAAGCAAGAAAAAATTTCCAGATTCCCTATTGCGTATCGCTTCGCTGTTTCGTATTGTCTACTCGATACCGCGTTTCGATCGACAGACCGCTCGAGCGGCCTTTTTTTGTGAGGAGGTTACCCGAGACCACATGCGAATCGGTCTCGCATACAACGAGAAACCCGATCCCGCGCCCGCCGGGGAGCACGACGGCACCAACGACGCGTTCGCCGAGTGGGACGACCCATCCACCATCGCTGCGGTGGAGCAGGCTCTCCGACTCTTCGGCAGCGTCATCCGCCTCGAAGCGGATCAGTTTTTTCCCCAAAATCTCGCGCTCGCCCGTCCCGACCTGGTCTTCAACATGGCGGAGGGGCTGCGCGGCCAGAGCCGCGAAGCCCTGGTCCCCGCGATCTGCGAATACCTGAGCATCCCGTACACGGGCTCAGACCCGCTCACGCTGGCGCTGTCGCTCCACAAGGGCCGCACCAAGGAGACGCTGGCGTACCGCGGCGTGCCGACGGCGCCGTTCACCTGCGTGGAGGTCCTCGCCGACCTGGAGCGCATGGCGCTGCCCTATCCCGTGTTCGTGAAACCGGTGGCCGAAGGATCCGGCAAGGGCGTCTTCACGAGCAACCTGTGCGCGACCCCGCAGGCGTTGTGGGAGCGGGTGCGGTTCCTGCTCAAGCGCTACGCGGAGCCCGTCTTGATCGAGACGTATCTGCCCGGCCCCGAGTTCACCGTCGCGATCCTCGGCAACGGACCCAAGGCGTACTGCCTGCCGGTGATTGGGTTCGATTTCTCGACCCTGCCGCAGGGCGCGCCGCCGGTGTACGGCTACGAAGCCAAGTGGGTGTGGGACCGCCCGGAGGCCCCGCTCGCCATCTTCCAGTGCCCCGCGCAGGTGCCGGCGGCCCTGCAGCGCGAGATCGAGCGCACGGCGCTCGACGCCTACCATGCCCTCGGCTGCCGCGACTGGTGCCGCGTGGACCTGCGGGTGGACCGGTTCGGTGTGCCCAACATCCTCGAGCTCAATCCGCTGCCCGGCATCATCCCCGATCCGGCCATGAACTCCTGCTTCCCCAAAGCCGCCCGCGCCGTCGGGTTCGGCTACGACGAGCTGATCCAGGAAGTGGTCCGCATCGCGTGGCGGCGCCTGACCGGACGGGCGCTGGCGGCGGATGTCGCTCCCCGGAGGGCCGCGCCGGTCCCGCAGCCTGCGGCGGTGAGCGCGTGAGAGTCGTCATCCTCTATGACCCCGGGGGCGAAGACTGGACGCCGGAGGACATTCGCGGGGTGATGAGGGCGGTGGACGAGATCGGGGCGAGTTTCGCGGCGATGGGCCACGAGATCCGCCGGATCCCCGTCCGCCACGACATGCGCTGGTTCCAAGCGGCGCGACGGGCCGACCTCGTGTTCAATCTGTGCGAGGGAGTCCACGGCAACAGCGCCTGGGAAGAGCACGTGGTCGGCACGCTCGAGTTCGCGGGGATCGCCGTCACCGGCGCGAGCCTCTGGACGCTCGCCGCATGCCGCCGCAAGGCCATCGCGAACGCGCTGCTGCAGCAGGCGGGGCTGCCGATCCCCCGTTGGACGGTGGCCCAGGGCAAGATCGAGGACGACTTCCCGCTGCCCGCCATCGTCAAGCCCGCCGCCGAGGACGCGAGCGCCGGGCTCGACCGCGGTTCGGTGGTGAGCGACCGCAAGTCGCTGCGCGCCCGGGTCGCGGCCATGACGGAGCAGTTCGACGAGGTGCTCGTCCAGGAGTACGTCGGCGGCCGCGAGTTCAACGTCGGTTTCGTGGGGAACCGGGTGCTCCCCATTGCGGAAATCGACTTCAGCCGCATGCCCGAGGGCGCGTGGCCGATTCTCACCTACGCAGGGAAGTGGGAAACCGGATCAGTCGACGACCTCGGATCGGTGCCCCTCTGCCCCGCGGCCATTCCCCAGAAACTGGCGGACCGCCTGGTGCGGGTTGCCGAGGTCGCGTGGCGGGCACTCCAGGGCAAGGGATACGGCCGCGTGGACCTGCGCGTGGACGACCAGGGCCGGCCCTGGATCCTCGAAGTCAACCCCAATCCCGACCTGAACGACGACGCCGGCCTATCGCGCATGGCGAAGGTCGCCGGGTGGGACTACGCGGAGCTGGTGCGCCGCATCGCCGAGGTGGCGCTGCGCGAGGCACAAGGGGTCAAGGCGGCGCGTGAGCTGCTTGCTCCATCCCGTCGGCCGCGCGCAACGCGCACCGCTTGAGCGCCTCACGGCGGCCACCGGGCTGTTCCGGCCGGACGAGGTCGCGATCGCCGTGCAGCTGCTCGACGATGCCCTTGCCGGCGACGACGACTACCGCTTCCTCGGCGCGTACGCGGACGACGTGCTCGTAGGCTACGCCTGCTGGGGGCCCACGCCGGGCACCACCGGGACCTTCGACCTCTACTGGATCGTCGTCGACCCCGCCCGGCAGGGTAAGGGAGTCGGAACGACGCTCCTGCACGCCGTCGAGAACAAACTGAGGGGCGACGACGGACGCCTCATCGTCGTCGAAACGTCGTCGCGTCCAGAGTACGCGCCCACCCGCGCGTTTTACGAGCGGCGCGGCTACGCCCAAGCGGCCCGGCTCCCGGGGTACTACGCCCCCGGCGACGACCTGGTGATCTACCTCAAGGATCTGACCCATGGAGTCCTGGCAAGAGCTACTGCGTAAGAAAAGCATCGCCTCGCTGGAAGCGCTGGTCGCGAAGTTCGGAGCGGAGCACTTCCCGGACTTGGACCGGCTGCGCCAGGCGGCGGAGAATTTCGAGTTCCGGATTTCCCCCGCGATGGTGGACCTCATCCAGTCGCCGGGCGACCCGATCTGGCGCCAGTACGTGCCGGATCTCCAGGAGCTCGAGGTGCACGACGGGCTGGTCGATTCGCTCGCCGAGGACGCGAACTCGCCGGTGCCGAACATCACCCACCGCTACCCGGACCGGGCGCTGTTCCTCGTGTCGCCCGTCTGCGCGGCCTATTGCCGGTTCTGCACCCGCCGGCGCAAGGTCGGCGACCCCGAGAAGATCTCCATGCGCGAGCTCGAGTCGGCGTTCCGCTACCTGGAAGAGCACACCGAGATCCGCGATGTCATCATGTCGGGCGGCGATCCGCTGCTGCTCTCGGACCGCCGCATCGACGAGCTGTGCCGCCGGCTGCGCGCGATCCCGCACATCGAGGTCATCCGCATCGGCAGCCGGGTGCCGTGCCATCTCCCCGAGCGGATCACGCCCGAGCTGTGCGCGATCCTCAAGCGCTATCACCCGTTCTACATCAACACGCACTTCAACCACCCCGCCGAGCTGACGCCGGCCGCCGTGCGGGCGCTCGGGATGCTCGCGGACGCCGGCATCCCGCTCGGCTGCCAGACGGTGCTCCTGAAGGGCGTGAACGACGATCCCGAGGTGATGAAGCAACTGATGCAGCGGCTCCTCGCCGCGCGGGTGCGGCCGTACTACATCTACATGTGCGACCAGGTGGCGGGCGCGGAGCACTTCCGCACCACGGTCGAAAAGGGCCTGGAGATCATCCGGGCGCTGCGCGGCTGGACCTCGGGGCTCGCGGTGCCGCACTTCGTGATCGACGCGCCGGGCGGCGGCGGCAAGATCCCGCTGCTGCCCGAGTACGTGGAGTCGATCAGCGACGACGCGGTCGTCCTGAAGAACTACGCGGGAACGCGCTACGTGTACAAGCAGCCGATGGCGCCGGAGGCGATTCTCGTCGGCTGAGCCGCATTGGGCCGTTGCGGCGATGCAATCAGAAACACCACCTGGCCCCTGCATGTCGTATTCTCGCCCCCTCATGCCCCAAAAACACCCTCGCGCCGCCGCGGCGCCGCCACATTATTCCTAGCGTGAGCCCCTTCGCCTCACTCGTGTTGAGCGCGCTCGTCACCAGCGCGCAAGCACCGGGCACGGCGCGGACAGCGTCGCGGGCCGCCCCCGGCCCGATCGCCGCCGAGCGCTACGAGCCGGTGCTCGAGGCCCTGCGCCACATGACGGCGCAGGGCGATCGCGTCGCGACGGTGCGGAATCTCACGCTGCGACGGGACGTCATCGAGTTCCAGCTCGAGGATGGCCAGGTCTTCATCGTGACGCCCGTGGCGGGCCGCACGATCGCTGCGGTGTTCGTGGGGCATGGGTCCGTGTCGTTCGCTCCCCCGATCGGGATCGAGCGGAGGGAATTGAAGCGCGTGACCGGCGACTCGGTGCTGAACGCACGGATCTCGACCGCCGCCCTCGTATTCACCGATTCCACCCTGGCCGAGCTCGAGCGGCAGCTCACCTTCCGGGGTGGAGGCGTGGCAGACCGGGCCTCGGGCATCCTCAACGACGCCCTCGACCATTTGGTGGACGGCCGGCGCGTCGTGCAGCCTACCCTCATCACCGCACTACTGAACGGCGACGTCAACGCGTTCTTTTACGCCCACGTCAAGCGGGAGCGGGGCGAGGATCTCATGTTCGTAATCGATCCCGCACAGGAGGAGCAAGTCGAGTTGCTGCGCAGCGGCCGGGAGGGGCAGAAGGTGCAGGTCGTTTCTGAATTCAAGCGGGCAGAGGATCTGAAGGATACCACGACGGCCGTCCCGGGAGGCCGTGACGCGTTCAAGCTCGAAGCCTACCGGATCGAGGCGACCATCGCCAAGGGCCTCGGGTTTTCCGCGACGGCCACCGTCCGTCTCACCGCGCGACGCGATAGCGCGCGCTGGGCTCCCTTCGACTTGCTCTCCGCGCTGGAAGTGGACTCGGTGGGCGAAGAAGGGGGAGGGGCGGTGAGTTTCTTCCGCGCCAACAAGAGCCCGGAGCTGTGGGTCCGGTTCGCTCAGCCGACGCGCGTCGGAGAGACGCGCGCTGTGCGCATCGCCTACCACGGCGACCTCGTCGGTTACTACTCGATCGTGGAGGACATGCAGCGGTCGGTGCCGGGCTGGGCGCGCAATGCGCTGCCACCCGGAATGGACCGGTGGCTGGTCGTCAAGTCCTCCTACAGCTGGTTCCCTCGCTACAGCGAGCAGGCGGCGGACGTGGACCTGACGTTTCACACACCAAAGCGTTACCGCCTCGCGAGCATCGGCCGGTTGGTGGGATCATCCGTGGAAGGCGACGTCGCGACGTCGCATTGGACCACGGTCCGGCCCGCCGATCAGGTGTGTTTCAGTTTGGGCGAGTTCGAGGAGTTCAAGATCACCGATCCTCGAATCCCGCCGGTCACCGTGCACACCAACAGCGACGCGCACCGGCAGCTCGACAAGTTCTTCGTGGCGCTGCGCGATCAGCTGGGCGCGTCCAATGACTTCGTGCTCAGGTTCCTGTCGCAGCGTGCCCCCGAACAAGACGTGGCCGCCGACGTGGCGAACAGCCTCTCGTTTTTCACGCGAGTGTACGGTCCTCCGCTGTTCGACCGTTACTACGCGGCCGAGATCCCGTTTTCGTACGGGCAGGCCTTCCCCGGACTCATGTACCTACCGGTGTGGACGTTCCAAGCGACCAGCGACAGCGGCTACGACGAGATCCTCCGCTCCCACGAGATGGCGCATCAGTGGTGGGGCATCGGCGTCGAGCCGGCCGGCTACCGGGACGTCTGGGTGTCGGAGGGGTTCGCGGAGTTCTCGGGTCTGTGGTACATGCAACTCATCCTCAGGGACAACGAGAAGTTCTTCAGGCACCTCAAACACTGGCGACGGGAAATCCGCGCCCGGCGGAACGATGCCTTGCCGATCGGGGTCGGGTGGCGGGCGGAACAGATGAACGTCCGGGACTACAGGCTCATGACCTATTACAAGGGGGCCTGGGTGCTGCACATGCTCCGGAACCTGATGATCGATTTCCGCACCATGCAGGAAGATGCCTTCATCGCGATGATGCAGGATTTCTATCACCAGTATCGCGGCCGCCGCGCTTCGACGCAGAACTTCCAGAAGGTGGTGGAGCAGCACGTGGGTCTCGACATGAGCTGGTTCTTCGACGAGTGGGTCCAGAGCACGGCCATTCCCAGCTATACCTTCTCCTGGCACGCCGAGCCGGCACAGGGCGGTCACTACACGCTGCGGCTACGGGTGCGGCAGGAGGACGTGCCCAACTCCTTCACGATGCCCGTTCCCCTGAAGATCGGGTTCGCCGACACCACGCTGCACGCGTTCGTGCGGATCAAGGTGACGGGACCCGTGACGGAGACGACTCTGGACTTGCCGGCCGAGCCCAAGCGGCTCGAGCTCAACCCCTTGGAATCGGTGCTGGCGGAGGTGAAAGAGGAAAGCTGGGAGTAGCGGCGTAGGGATGCTCCCTCTCATGAGGGATATTCCTCCTCGGCCACCGCCTTGATGTGCCGCAGTACCCGCGCGTGGATCGTCGCGACGAGCCGGCCGGCGAGCAGCGTCCAGTAGCCCTGCGGAAACATGTCCACCACGTATCGGGTCCGTCCCTCAAGACGGGTGCGGTTGCCCGGTAAGGGGGCCAACAGGAACTCCCCGTGGGTCGCTCGGAAGTACCCATCGAGGTGCGGAGGGTTCACGTCCCGGTAGGGGCTCCACTCGCGCATGGGGGGTGCCTGCACCGTGATGTCGAACCCGAGGCGCCGATTGTCCTCCCAGACCGTGATCGGCTCGACGAAGCTGCCCGTCGTGAAGTCGCAATAGCGCGTCGCTCCCACGCCCGTCCCCACGATCCGTGCCCGCCGGGGCGCGGCAACGCCGACGCGGAACATCCATTCGCGGGGCGGCGGCAGCTCCGGAAAGGCGACGACGCGGCGCCAGACCACCGCGGGCGGAGCGTCGATGTCAATGGTCGTGACGACCTCATGCGGCGTGGCCGTCGGACGCGGGCTCGCGAGCACGACGAGCGGCGCGAGCAGTGCGGCCAGCCCCGCCCGCGCCGGCGGCGGCGCGGCGCGCAGCGCGACGGCCCGGCCGAGCATCGCTCCCGGAAGGGCTAGCAGCACCGCGATCGGGAACGCCATCGCGATGCAGACAGCGCCCTCCAACGCGAACACGAGCATCACACCGCCGGCGAGCGCCACTGCGAGAAACGCCACCTGCATTGTGTGGCGCTCGCTCTGTCCGCCCCGCGCATTGAAGACGTAGGCACTGATGTACCCGATAGTGAAGGGCGTTCCGAGAAACAAACCGGCCGAGTACATGCGCCGCAGGTACACGCCGATCAGCACCGTGGGAAGGGTGATGGCCAGAGCCGCCACGACGCCCAGCAGCGCGGCCTTGAGCCGGCGGTCAACGCCGCCCGGCGGCCTCTGCGGTCCGGCTCCATGAGGGCGCGACGGAAGCAGCGACAGCCACAGCATCACCGCGTACTTCACGACAGGCACAAAGAACAGCAGGCACAACCACGGCGAGCGTCCGGCATCGGCGGCCCGGCGCAACGTCATGCTCACGCCGATCCATAGGAACGGCAGAGTCCAAAGGACGAGCGCTGGCCCGAGCCAGGCGGGCGCGCCCCGCAACAACTGCTCCCGGAGCACCCACACGGGGTTGGCATAGGAGAGCGGTGTCCACAAGCGGTGGACGAACGACCATACGACCGCCGCGTCCACGCCGTACTTGAACAGCATCAGCCCGGCGCCGTGCCGCAGGTAGGTGCGCCGATCGACCGGATAGCGGAAGGAGAACCAGAGGCGCAGCCAGCGCCTCACGCCTTGGTCTCCGCCAGCTCTTTCTTCCGCACCTCCGCGACCTTCTGCGCGGCGTCGGGCGGTACCTCCTGATACACGTGAAATCGCGAACGGTATGTCCCGCGGCCGTGCGTGATCGAGTGCAAGGTCGTGGCATAGCGGTCGAGCTCGGCTTCGGGGACGAGCGCTTTCACTCTCACCTGACGGCCGTCGGGCTCGGTCCCGAGGATGTGCCCGCGCCGCGACGACAGGTCCCCCATCACCGCGCCCTGGTACTCGTCCGGCGTCGACACCTCGACCTCGAGGATCGGCTCCAGCAGCACCGGCCGGCAGTTGGGAGTCACGTTCCGGAAGGCCAGGATGCCCGCCATCTTGAACGACATTTCGTTCGAGTCCACGTCGTGGTAGGACCCGTCGTACAGCTCAGCCTTGAAGTCCACGACCGGATACCCAGCCACGGGACCGCGGGCCATGGCCTCTTGGATCCCGCGCTCCACCGCGGGGATGTACTGCCGTGGGATCACACCGCCCACGATCTCGTCCACGAACTGGAATCCCGACCCCCGCGGCAGGGGTGCGATCCGGATCCAACAGTCGCCGTACTGGCCGCGGCCGCCGGTCTGCTTCTTGTGCTTGCCCTGCCCCTCGGCCCGGCCCTTGAACGTCTCCCGGTACGCGATCTTCGGCTTGCCGATCTGCGCGTGCACGCCGAACTTGCGCGCCAGCCGCCCCACGATGATCTCGAGATGCCGTTCTCCCAGTCCGCGGATGAGCGTCTGCCCCAGCTCGCCGTTGTACTCGTGTTGGAAGGTCGGATCCTCCTCGTGCAGCTTGTGCAGGCCGGTCGACAGCTTTTCCTCCTCGCCCCGCTGCTTGACCTCGATGGCCTCGGTGATCACCGGCTCGGGGAACGGAATCTTGGGGAGCACGATCGCGTGCTCCTTGGTCGAGAGCGTGTCGTTGGTATGGGTGTCCCGCAGCTTGGCGACGACGCCGATGTCCCCCGCGTGCAGCTCGGGGATCTCGATGCGCTCCTTCCCGACGGTCACGCAGAGGTGGTTCAGCTTCTCGACAGCCTCGCGCGGGGCGTTGTACACGTCCTGGCCGTTCTTCACGGCCCCGGAGTACACGCGGAAGTAGCTCACGTCGCCGACGTGCGGCTCGGAGATGGTCTTGAACACCTGCGCCCCGAACGGGCCGCCGTCTTCCACCCTCAGGGTGACCCGCTCCGCGCTCCCCCACCGCTGGGCCTCCATGGGAGGCCGCTCGCTCGGCGCGGGGACGAGCTCCACCAGCTTCGACAAGAGCGCCCGCATCCCATAGGTCAGCTCGGCGGCGCCGCAGAACAGCGGAAACAGCTCGCGCTTCAGCATGCCCGCCTTCATGGCGGCGATCGCTTCGTCGCGGCCGATCTCCTCACCCGACAGATAGCGCTCGAGCAGCGTATCGTCCGTCTCGGCGATGCGCTCGATCAGCTCCTTCGAGTAGCGCTCGAACCGATCGCGGCACTCGGCCGGCACGTCGACTTCCTCGTACTCGCCGGCCTTCGTCCCCTTCTTGTACATGTGGCACTTCTTCGAGAAGAGGTTGATGATTCCGTGGAACTCAGGGCCTTCGCCCACCGGGATTTCCACCGGGATCACCTTGGCAGTGAGCCGCTCCTTGACCTGGTTGTAGACTCTCTCGAAATCGGCGTGCTCCTTGTCCATCAGCGAGACGAAGAACAGGCAGGGGACGCCTCGCTCGGCCGCATAGTCCCAGACCTTCTCGGTGCCCACCTCCACGCCGCCCGTGGCCGACACCACGACCACGGCCCCGTCCGCGGCGTACACACCCGCCAGCGCCTCACCGGTGAAGTCGAGGTAGCCGGGTGTGTCGATCAGGTTCAGCTTCGCGTCCATCCACTCGGCGACGGCGATGGCGAGATTGATGGAGTACTTGCGTTCGATTTCGTCTGGAGTGTAATCGGTGAGGGCAGTGCCGTCTTTCACGGAGCCGTGGCGTTTGCTCGTGCCGGCCACGAACGCGAGGGCGTCGACCAAAGAGGTCTTCCCGCTCGCGCCGTGGCCTACGACGGCCACGTTGCGGATCTCTCCTGTCCGGTACACACGCATCGACACCTCCGGCTGGGGGAAGGAGAATATGAGCCGGCAGGAAAACGGCGGCTAGGCGGGAGGCCGGGCGGCGGGTTTGAGCCGGAGGCCGGCCAGTCCTCCCAAGAGCATTGCCGCTCCGGCGAGCAGAAAGGCCTGCCGTGCACCCAGTCCATCGTACGCCCAACCGGCCGCGAGGGGCCCGAGGCTGCGCCCCAGCGCGGCGAACGCCTGCGCGGCGCCGAGGATCGCGCCCTGCTCCGAGGGATTCGCATACACGGAGACCAGCCCCGACGCCGCCGGAGCGAAGAGGCTGTTCGTGAACGCGAGCGGCACGGTCCACGCGTAGACGAGGAGACCACTGCCCGCGTATGGCACGACCCCGATGCTGAGCCCCATACCGAACAGGCCGAACACGAGCAGGGCTCGCGCGCCGAAGTGCCGCTCGAGGCGACCGAACACGAGACCCTGCACGACCGCCGCGATGAACCCGATCAGCACGAACAGCCAGCCGAGCTCCTTCGCCCCCCAACCGAACGCCTGGGCAGCGTGCAGCGGCAGCGCCACCGTGTAGCCCGCGAAGGCGAAGGGCGCGAGCAGCCACACGAGCATCAGCGGCCGCAACTCCGCGCGGCCCAGCGCTTCCACCATGTGCCCGAGGTCGAATAGCGGGCGCTCCGTGCGGTGCTCCGCCGAGAGCGACTCCTGCAGGATCGCGCTCGCCGAGAAGAAGTTGGCGATCGACAGTCCCGCGGCGATCAGTCCCGGAGCAAAGTGGCCCAGGTAGTGATCCGCGAGCCCGCCAATCATCGGGCCCAGGACGAACCCGATCCCGAACGCCGCCCCGATGATGCCCATGCCCCGGGCCCGCTCCGCCGGAGTCGTGATGTCCGCGATGTACGCCTGGGCCGCCGAGATGTTGCCGCTCGCGAAGCCGGAGATCACTCGCGAGAAGAAGAGCACCCAGTACGAGCCGGCAAACGCAAACAGCAGATACCCAGCAGCGTTGAACAGCGTGGTGGCCAGGATGATCGGCCGGCGGCCGATCCGGTCCGACAGACGACCGAGCAGCGCAGTCGCCAGGAACTGCATCGCCGAAAACACGAAGATGAGCGCGCCGTACCCCATCCCCCGCGCGCCGAAGCGCTGGGCATAGATCGGCAGGATCGGCAGGATGATCCCGAAGCCGATCAGGTCGATCAACACGGTGAAAAAGATGACGCCGAGCCGCGAGCGGGCGATTGGCATAAGGGCTAGAATCTAAGCCGCCCCCTCTCGGAGTGTTGACATGACCACCTGGCACCGCCTCGGCGAGAAGGCTGAGCTGCTCACCCGCGCTCCCTACGCGGTGAAGCTCGAGCGCTGGTCGGTCGCGGTCTTCTTTTACGACGGCCGGTTCCACGCGATCGGCAACAGCTGCAACCACAAGGGTGGCCCCCTCGCTGAGGGCCGGCTGCATGGCGAGTTCGTGATGTGCCCCTGGCACGCCTGGGAGTACAGCGTGATCACGGGAAAGGGGCCCGCAGGCTACGACGAGGAGCAGGTGCCGGTGTTCGGAGTCGAGGAGCGCGCGGACGGCGTGTA
>JBGPDL010000061.1:0-15488 GCA_041482275.1 Gemmatimonadota bacterium
AACAGCGGCCAGTCCACCTCGAGGACGCCGTGCGGCGCCTTGCGGGCGCTGCGCGCATTGCGGGGTGGCGGGGTGCGGGGCGCGGCGGGCATGGGGTCAGAAGCTACATTGCAAAGTCACGACGCCGCAAGCTATTTTCGGCCCATGGGTTTCTGGCGCCGCCTGCTCGGCGGCTCGGCCGCGGACGATGTCAAACCCCAGCGCCTCGACTACTTGAACGAGGCGCTCGCTCTGGAACGCCAGGGCGATTACGACGCGGCGCTCACGTCGTATCGCCTCGCGCTGCGCGACCATCCCAACGACGCACGCATCCTCCAGAACATGGCGATTGCGTTCACCAAGACGCGCCGCGTCGACGAGGCGATCCGCCACTACCGCCGCGCCTTGGAGCTCGACCGCGAGCTCGCCGGCGCGCACTACGGGCTGGCGTTCCTGCTGCTCAAGCGCGGGGACCCCGACGGCGCCACCCAGCACCTGCGCGCGTTCCTCACCCATCCCCCCAAGGGGCCCGACGCGCAGAAGTGGATCGAGCACGCCACGCTGGCGCTGCGCGACCTGGGCGCATCGGGACCCACCCAAGCCGCCGCGGCGGAGGCGCCCTGACCGGCCGGCGCGCGAGCCCAGTCGGCGTCGGCGTTCTCGTGCTCGCGGCGGCGCTGGCCTGCGGCAAGCTCGGCCCGGACCTGAACCACGTGATCGCGCTCGAGGTGACGGCCCCGGACAGTCTCGAGGAGTACGACACGCTCGTGCCCCACGCGCGGGCGCTCGACGGTCACGGCGACTCCGTCGCCGCCACGGTCGTCTGGGCCACGCTCGACACCGCCGTCCTCACGGTCCTCGACAGCTCGACGGGGACGACCGCCGTGAACCATCCGGGGACCACCGCGGGGCGGCTGCTGGCGCGCGCCGGGACGCTGTTCAGCAGTCCGGTGTTCCTGCGGGCGCTAGCGGCCGCGGACACGGTGTTCACGACCCGCACGACGGCGGACACGGTGACACTCGCGGACTCCCTCTCCGACTCGCTCACGGTGGAGATCGCGGACACGATTGCGTCCGCGAGCGGCGGCGACTCGCTCACGGTGGCCCTCGCCGGCCGCCCGGTGGTCTTCGCCATCACTTATCCCACCTCCGCCGGACGCGTCACACTGGTCACGCACGACACCACGCACGCGCTGGTCACCACCGATACGGTGGCCTCGGGCACCGGCGGCATCGCCGCCGTCAAGGTTCGACTCATCGGGCCGGCGCCCGACAGCGTAGTCGTGACGGCAAGCGCGCGCCGCGCCGTGGGCACCACCGTGCCCGGATCGCCGGTCACTTTCGTCGTGAGGTTTCAGCCATGAGCGCCCGCCCCCGCACCCTTCCCGAGCTCTTTTTCGACGCCGTGGAGCAGTACGGGGCACATCCCGCTGCGTTCCGCTACAAAGCCGAGGGCGCGTGGCGTTCCGTAACGCATCGGGAGGCCGCAGAGCGCGTCCAGGCGCTATCTCTGGGCCTCCGAGAACTGGGGATTGGGCAGGGCGAACGAGTCGCCATCCTCGCGGAAACGCGGCTCGAGTGGGCGCTCGCCGACTACGCGTGCCTGTGCGCCCGCGCCACCGATGTTCCCATCTACCCCACGCTCCCCGCCAACCAGGTGGAGTACATCCTGCGGGACTCGGGAGCCGCTGCGGTGTTCTGCTCCACGGCGGCGCAGGTCGAGAAGACTCACGCCGTGCGCGGCGGACTGCCGTCGCTGCGCCACGTGATTGCCTTCGAGCCCGTGGCCGGGGTCGCGGGAGTGCTCACGCTTGCCGATCTGGAAGCGCGTGGCCGCGCGGCGGCCGCCGCGCATCCCCGATTCAGGGAGGAGGCGCTCGGCGTCCGGCCGGACGACCTCGCAACCCTGATCTACACCTCGGGGACGACCGGCCAGCCCAAGGGCGTGATGCTCACGCACGCCAACATCTGCTCCAACGTGAGCGCGACCGTGGACGTGCTGCGGGTGAGCGAACGCGACAGCTGCCTCGCGCTCCTGCCCTTGTCGCACATTTTCGAGCGCATGGTGGACTACTACTTCTTCCACGTGGGCGTGACGATCAACTACGCCGAGTCGGTCGACACGTTCGGGCAGAACCTGCTTGAAGTGCGGCCGACGGTCGTCGTGGCGGTGCCGCGCGTGTACGAGAAGGTGTACGGGCGCGTGCTCGAGAACGCCCTCACCGGCGGCGCGGCCAAGCGTCGCATTTTCCTGTGGGCCAAGCGCACCGGGGAGCGCTGGGCGGCGCACCGCCTGGCGGGCATCGCGGTGCCGCTCGGGCTCAAACTCGCCCACGCGATCGCGGACCGGCTCGTGTTCTCGAAGCTGCGGGCGCGCACGGGCGGGCGGATCAAGCTGTTCGTCTCCGGCTCGGCACCGCTCTCGGCCGAGATCGCGCGGTTCTTCTACAGCGCCGGGCTCCCCGTGATCGAAGGGTACGGCCTGACCGAGACGTCGCCCGTGCTGACCTTGAATCCGCTCGAGCGGCCGAAGTTCGGCTCGGTCGGAAAGCCGATCCCGGGCGTCCGGCTCAAAATCGCCGCGGACGGCGAGATCCTCGCCCGGGGTCCCAACGTGATGCAGGGTTACTACAACAAGCCGGAGGAGACGCGAGAGGCGATCGACGGGGACGGCTGGTTTCACACAGGCGACGTCGGCGAGCTCGACGCCGACGGCTACCTCAAGATCACCGACCGCAAGAAGGACCTCATCAAGACGGCAGGAGGCAAGTACATCGCCCCGCAACCGATCGAGAACGCCGTGCGACTCAACAAGTTCGTGGCGAGCGCCGTTGTGCTCGGCGACCAGCGCAAGTTCCCGATCATTCTCGTGGTGCCCAACTTCGAGCAGCTCGAGCGCTGGGCCCGGGAGCGCAACCTCGCCGCCGCGTCACCCGCCGAGCTCATCAGCCTGGCCGACGCGAAGGCCAAGATGGAGCGCGAGGTGATGGGAGGCCTGCGTGGCCTCGCCAAATTCGAAATGCCGAAGAAGGTCCTGTTGATCGACCGGGACTTCACGATCGAGTCCGGCGAGCTCACGCCTTCGCTCAAGGTCAAACGCCGCCAGGTGGAGAAGAATTACCGGGAGCTGATTGACCAAGTATACCGGGACGCAGACCCGACGGCCGGCGCGATCGAAGGCTAATTAGCGCCGCTCGCCGACGAACAGGCCGTGCTCCAAGGCCAATCGCGTGATGCCGGGCGGCACCGGCGCCGTGTCGCTCTCCACCACCAGCCGCCGGCCGGGTAACAGCACCCGCTGGGCCTCGACGAGCCACGCAGCCTCGAGCCGGTCTGCGCCCACCACCACGGCGCGCGCCATGGTCCCCCGGAGCGGGACCGTCCCGGCACACTCGAGCAAGCTCAGCACGGGTAGCTCCTCCACGTCTGCGGGAGCATTGACGGCGACGAAATGGATGCCGCCCATCAGCCCGGCGAGACCCACGGCGTGCCGCGCGGCGGAGCCGACCAGAACGACGTAGCCGCCGGGACCGCTCAAGTCCAGGAGCGCTTGGAGCGTCTGAGGATCGACTGGGAGCTGGGAGCGAGGAGCGGTGCCTGACGGCGCCCGGCCGCTCCCCGCTCCCCGCTCGCCGCTCGCCGAGAATCTCACGATCCCTTTCACAATCGGATACTCCTGCTGACACATCGGGCAGGCGAGAACTCCGGATCGGACCATCCGTCCCATCATCTCGCCCGTCGACATCACGAGGAACGCCTCCGCATGCGGTGCGGGGCAGCGGAGCATCTCCGTCAGCTCAATGTGCACGGGATCCGAACTCCACCCAGGTGACCCGGTCCGCTTCGACGCGCACCCGGCGTGTCATGCGTTTCCCGGCGACGGCCACGGCGAGCGTGTATTCGCCCGGCTCGACGTCCGACACGGCGAAGTGCTCGCCGTAATCGGGGTCGGGGTGATTGTGCTCGCCGTACGTCTCGGCGTAGGAGTACGGCGTTTCCTGCGGCTCCGCCTTGACCAGCCCGAACACGCGCACCTGCGCTGCCGGACGGCCCTGCACGTCCCACACCCGGCCCGCCACGATGCCGGTGCCGGGCAGCGGGCGGATCCACAGCTCCGGGTTCACCGTGTACTTCGGGAAGCGCTCGTCCGGATCCACGATCAGGGACACCGAGTCGACCGGGGCGGCGTGGACTTCCAGGTGGAGGTGGTCGTTGGTGGCCCGCCCCGTGTTGCCGACCAGGGCGATCACGTCGCCCGTCTTCACCCGCTGGCCGACCGAGACGAGCAGCGTCGAGTTGTGGTAGTACGTCGAGAAGATAAACAACCCCTTCAGCCTGCGATCGTGGCGGATCGCCACGGTGTTCGAGCCCTGCTCCGCCGGGCCCGCATAGGCCACCACGCCGTCGCCGATCGCGTGCACCGGAGTGCCATCGGGATCGTTGAACTCGACGCCCTGGTGCTGCTGGAAGCTGCCGCCCATGGTCGAGCCATAGCGATACGTCTGGTCGATGTAGGGCTGGTCCGTGAGCGCGATGGGCCGCTCGAACCAGGAATGGCGCGTGCCGCGCGCGTCGGTGTCGGGCCGCTCCTGATAGGTGACGCCGACCAGGCTCAGCCCCTGGGCGATGCGGCAGGTCGAGATGCCGGTGGGCCGTCCCGCGGCGTAGGTCCCGGGGGCGAGCAGCAACAGCGCGGTGACGGCGCGCGTCACGTCGCAGACGTTGAGGGCGTCGCCGTCCTCCGAGTACGCGCCGTCGCGCGTGGCGGCGTACGCCTGCCCCGGCCCCGCGCCCGCCAGCGCCGCGACCGGCGGCGTCTCGGTGCGGCACCCCTTCACCACCGGCGCCACCGGGCACGCCGGGCGGCCCCGCCGGTCGAGCCAGGCGCCGCGCGCCGGATCGAGCCGGTACAGCCCCCGTTCGGTTCCGACCCAGAAAACGCCGCCGGTGTCGGCCGCAAGCGCGCGCACGCGATTCACGCACTCGGCGCGCCCGCACAGCGCGGGCGGGGGGTATTCCGTCCAGCTTCGGCCGCCGTCGGCCGAGCGCGCGAGGCCGCGCAGGTGGCCGGCCCACAGGCTGCCGTCGGCGCCGCGCGCCAGTGCCAGCACGTACTGGCTGCGAATGCGACCCCATGGCGGGGCAGCCGCGGTCGCGGTCGAGTCGATGATTTCGGCCCAGGTCGCGCCCCGATCCCACGACAGCTTGATCCCGTCGGCCGTGGCGACGTACACCGTATCGCCCCGCGTCACGATCCCGTTGGGCGCGACGTACTGCCACTCGGGGCCGAGCTGCTCGAGCGCCCAGTTGGTCCAGGTCTTGCCGCCGTCGGTCGACAGCCCCCACCCGTTCCCGACCGTGCCGTACCAGATCTCGCCGCCCGGTCCAAAGCCGAAGGCATGCACGAAGTCGAAGGAAATCGACCGCGCCGCCGTGTCGGCCGAATGCTTCAGCTGCTCCCACCCTCCCGCGCCCTCCCGCAACACGAAGATGCCCTGCCCGTAGGTGCCCACCCAGACGGCGTGATCGGGCGCGCGGGCGATCGCGAGCACGTGCACGCCGAAGCCGGACGTGTCCGGGAGCGGTGGAAGGGATTGGGCGCTGGAGAGATTCGGCACGCCCACGAGCATCAGGCTCGCGAAGAGTGCGGAATGCGGAATGCGGAGTGCGGAATAGCAAGGCGAGCACGGATCGTGAGAGCGCGCTTCGAACCCAGCCCTGACATTCCGCATTCCACACCCCGCATTCCGCATGCTGTTTCAGCCCCTCACCGTGTAGACGGTCGGCATCAACCGGATCTCCGTGACGTCCACGCGCCGTGGACGGGTCACCGCGAACAGCACGGCGTCTGCCACGTCCGCCGGCGTCATCATGGCGCTCCGCTTGGTGAATCCCGGCTTCGAGTCGGGATCGACGGCGTCCCAGATCTCCGTGTCGACGGGTCCTGGTGAGACGAGCGTGGTGCCCACACCGGTGCGCGCCAGCTCGGCCCGCAGGACCTCGTGCAGGCCCCGCAGGCCGAACTTGCTCGCGGCGTAGGCAGCGGAGCCGGTGAAGGCCAGGTGGTCGGACACCGAGCCGATGGTCACGAAGTGGCCCGCGCCGCGCCGCACGAGGTGCGGCACGAGGGCGCGCACCACCAGAAACGGTGCGGTGAGATTGACGGCGATCGTGCGGGAGAAATCGTCGGCACTGGTCTCGGTGACGGGCTTGATGAAGAAGATCCCGGCGTTGTTCACGACGATGTCCGGGACGCCGCGCTCGGCGAGCACGCGCCCGATCGCCCGGTCGACCGCCGTCGGGTCGGCGACGTCGCACCGCAGGTCGGTCCAACCCTCGCGGGCGGCGTCGGCGAGGCTCCGGGCCAACCGCACGACGTGGGCGCCCGCGCCGCGCACCGCCTCGGCGACCGCCAGCCCGATCCCCCGCGAGGCACCGGTGACGAGCGCGAGCTTCCCGGCGAGCGGCGCGTCGCTCACTCCGAGCCCCGGCCGCTGTGCACCAGCCGCAGGAACTCGTCGCGGGTCTTCGCGTCCTGGAGCAGCGCGCCCCGCAGGGCGCTCGTCACCGTCTTGGAGTTCTGTTTCTCCACGCCGCGCATCATCATGCAGAGATGGTAGGCCTCGATCACGACACCCACGCCGCGCGGGTCGAGCACGTCCATCAAGGCATCGGCCACCTGGTCGGTGAGCCGCTCCTGCACCTGCAGCCGGCGCGCGAACACCTCAATCACCCGCGGAATCTTCGAGAGACCCACGAGGCGGCCGTTCGGCAGGTACGCGACGTGCGCCCGCCCGAAGAACGGGAGCAGGTGGTGCTCGCACAGCGAGTAGATCTCGATGTCGCGCACGCACACCAGATTCTCGTGGCGCTCGGTGTAGAGCGCGTCGCCGATCACGTCCGCGACCGACATCTGGTAGCCGCGCGTGAGCCACTTGAGGGACGCCTCGACCCGGGCGGGCGTCTGGCGCAGGCCTTCGCGCGTCGGGTCCTCGCCCAGCTGCACGAGCATCTCGCGCACCAGAGACTCGAACGATGTGCCCGCGGCGGACGCGGCAGGCAGCGACTCGGTGTGCCCGTCGTGGAAGCTGTGCAGGCTGGCCGACTTCATCTTGTCGCGTGCCATGCTTGTTGAGCCTCCGGGGGCGGACTATCTTCGGCGCTCGTGAAACTAAAGGTACTCGCTTTTTTGTCCGCGGCGGGAGGCTCCGCGCTGTCCGCCCTGTGGACCTTTCCGAGCATTCTGGGATCGGCGTTCCTCGTCGCCTGGGGGGCGGAAGCGGCGCAGTTCCTCATCTCGCAGGGGCTCGCCCTGGCGATCCTGGCCTGGCTGCAGACCCTCCCAGAGTTCGCCGTCGAAGCGGTGATCGCGTGGGACGCGGGACGGGAGCCCGAGCGCGCGCACCTCGCCATCGCGAACCTCACCGGCGCGATTCGGCTGCTGCTCGGGCTCGGTTGGCCCATGATCTACTTCGTGTTTGCGGCGGCGGGCCGCCGCTCCGCACGCGAGCGGCTGCCGGCGATCCGGCTGCAGCGCGAGCATGCCGTCGAGATCGTGGGGCTCGTGCCGCCGCTCCTGTACTTCGGCGTGATCCTCCTGAAACGCAGCTTCAGCTGGGTCGACGCCGTCGTCCTCATCGCCCTGTACCTCGCCTACCTGTGGGTGCTGTTTCGCAACCCGCCGCACAGCGTCGAGAACCTGGCGGACGCGCCGGTAGTCTCGCGCTGGGCGTACCGCCAGCGGGGCTGGCGGCGTCCGGCGGCGATCGGCGGGTTGTTCGGGGCCGGCGGGTTCCTGCTGTACGTCACCGCGCACCCCTTCCTCGAGTCGATGCTCGCCGTCGCCGGGACGTTCGGCGTGAGCCAGTTCGTGCTGGTGCAGTGGGTCGCGCCGTTCCTGTCCGAGTTCCCGGAGAAGGTCTCGGCGTTCTACTGGGCGCGGCGCGTCACCCACGCGCCGCTGGCGCTGATGAACCTGGTGTCGAGCAACATCAACCAGTGGACCGTGCTGGCGGCGATGATCCCGCTCGTGTTCGGCTACTCCAGCCTCCGTCATCACGGGGTGTGGCTGGATTTCCACTTCGACGACGCCCAGCGGCTCGAGATCCTGCTCACGCTGCTCCAGACAGGACTGGGCGTGCTGCTGCTCGCGAACATGGAGTTCGACTGGCTCGACGCGACCATCATCCTGGTGCTCTGGCTGGTGCAGTTCCTGCGGCCGAACCTGCGCGAGGAGGTCGCCGTCGCCTACGGGCTCTGGATGGCGATCCTGATCATCGGGTTTCTGGTGAAGGGAAAAGCGCTGCTCGCGCCGAGATACTTTTGGGACACGGTGCGGAAATAAAAGCGATCGGCCGGCACCGCTGTAACGCGGCCCGGCCGACCGGTGCGACAGGAACGGAGAGGATTATTGAAGCCCGAAAGTAATGACTGGTCCCTCACCATGGCGTCTGCCTTCCCCACGCGGGGGCCTGACATCGGTCACAGTATCTGGGTCCACTACCGAGCCTGTTGGCTCAATAATTCTTCTCCCCGTCCCTGGTACTACAATACAACGTGGACCGGAAACGTCAAGCAAATCCGTTACACGAGATCGTCACGCGAAATCGTTGAGGCAAGCACATGAATCTGACCCTGCTGGCCGCGATCGCCCTGATCCTGCTTTGGGGCATCCTCGTGTTCGCTGCGCACATCGGGAGTGGACCGGTGCAGCTGCTGTACGCCCTCGCGGTGATCCTGTTCGCCCGCCGCATCCTCGCGGGGGCGCCGAAGTTCCTGTCCTGAAAACGAGGCGGCGACGCCGCACGAAGCGCGGCGCCGCCGCATCGTGCTGATGCAGCTCACTTCCCGCCGAACGAGAACCCTGCGGTGACCGGAATGAACTTGGTCGAGCCGCCGCTCTCCTGGATACTCACGTACCGCGCCTCGACGAAGAAGGCGCCGAACGACGCGCCCACCCCGAAATCCCACGTGAACTTCGTCTCGGACGTGTCGATCGAGGCCGAGGGGACCGTCACCTTGAGGTTGTAGATGCCGGCCCCCCCGAGCAGGTACGGCTTCACCATCGGCGCCGGCAGTGGGATCTTGTACACGAGGTTGGCGAGACCGCCGATGAGCGTCGTCTTCCCATCCACCGGAGTGGTGCCGATGTCCTTGTGGGTGGTCTGTCCATATAGCGCGTCCAGACGCACGCTGACCGGCGACATGGGAATCCCGATGTCCACCTTGGCCAGCCCGTGCCACCCGATCTTGTCGATGTTTTTGTAGTCACTCATCGGCAGGATCAATCCGCCGCCTAAGCCAAAGCTCGCGCTCTGGGCCGTCACCGTCGCCGCGCTCGCAACCGAGACGACCGCCACCGCGATCACCAGCTTGAGAACCCGGTTCATGAAGCTGCCTCCCTCGTACGGGAAATATTCGGGTTTGGGGCGCGCTCCATGATTGGCGATTCGCGGCCGCCGCGCAAGGATCACGGCGCTGGGCCGGCACGGTTGGCTAGGATTTCCCGCACCAGCTGCGCCCGTTCGGTCCGATCCCGCAGGGTGAGCCGGAACACCAGGTCGCCGCTGCCCATGAGACCGCCCTCCACCGCGCGGGCATCGGGCTCGTTGGCGCGTTTCACCGCTTTCGCCACGAGTCGCAGCTCGTCGATCTGCATCAGGGCCACGCGCAGCGTCGCGCCGCTGTCGGTGTGCCGCACGACCAGCGAGTCTTCGCTCACGCCGACGAGCTCCAGGTCCCACAGCACGGTATCGCTGTGCAACGTGAGCTGCCAGCGATCCTGGGCGGCGGACGGCATCCCCCAGAGCGCGACAACGAGGAGCAACGGAGCGGCGCGCACGCCGGGAAAGATAACGACTGCTCAGCCCACCACCACCAGCGCCACGATGCCCCACGCGAGCGTCAGCAGCGTCACCGGAACGCCGATCCGCGCGTACTCGGCGAACCCGATGCGCACGCCGCGCGTTTCGGCGCGCTCCGCGACGATCAGATTCGCCATCGAGCCGATGAGGAGCAGGTTCCCGGCGAACGTCGAGCTCATGGCGAGCACGCGCCACACGAGATCCGGATTGGGAAGATTGGGAACGGTGTCGCGCCACAGGATCACGGCGGGCACGTTGGAGATGAGGTTCGAGAGCAGGACGATCACGCCGCTCACCGCCGCGGCCGCGCGCCAGGGAGAGCCGTCCTGCACGAGGGCCAGCGCGTGCCGATCGATCCAGCCGACCGCTCCGGTCTGCTCCAAGCCGCGCATCACGACGAACAGCGAAGCGAAGAAGAGCAGCAGCGACCATTCGACGCGGTCGATCGCGTAGGCCGGGTCCCGTTGCGCGATCGCGACCATGGCGGCGCCCGCCGTGATCGCAACCAGCGGCAGCGAGCCCCCGGCGAGCCACGCCACCACAGCGACGGCGAAGAGCGCCAGGCCTTTCAGGACGAGCGGCCGGTCGAGCGCCACCGGGACGGTCTCGAGCCGCTCGCGGAACGGCTCGCGCAGCTCGGCCCGGTACGCCCAGCGCAGGTAGCCGTACGTGATCGCCAGCCCGCCGAGGCCGACCGGCAGCATGCGGACCGCGAAGCCGCCGAACGACGCACCGCTCCAGATCCCCACGAGCATGTTCTGCGGATTGCCGGTGATCGACAGCACCGAGCCCACGTTCGCCCCCATCGCGAGGCCGATCAGATAGGGGGTGGGCCGGACGCGCAACGGCCCGAGCGCGGCGAGCAGCACGGGCGTGACCACCAGGCAGACGGTGTCGTTCACGAACAACGCCGACAACAGGCCGCCGCCCGCCACCACGCCGAACAGCAGCCGCTGGGGCGTAGGGGCGTGCCGCAACACCCACTCGGCGGCCCACTCGAAAAACTTGCCCACCTCGAGGTAACCGACGATGAGCATGAGGCCGAGCAGGAAGACGAGCACGTCGAAGTCGATCGCCGCGTAAGCATCGACCAGCGGCACCACGCCGAATACGACCATCGCCACCGCGCCGAGCAGACTCGCCGCCGGGCGGTTGAGGCGCACGAACGGGAGCCGCTGGACGGCGATGAGAAAATAGGTCGCGGCGAAGATCAGGAGGCCGGTCTTCACGGGCAATTGCGGATCAGATCTCCCAATTCGACAACAGCACCCCACGCTCCGGATGGGGTTCGGCGTAGCCCTCGTAGCTCATGCGCAGGTCGGTCCAGCGGACGCGATAGCCGCGGGCCACGAGCCGGCGGAACGCGTCGTCGAAGCGGGTCTGGCAGCGGACGGCGACGCGGCGGATGCCGGCGCTCGCCGCGGCGGCTTCAGTGGCCGCCACGCTCGCGTCGAAGGCCTGCGCGTCGCGCGCGGCGAGCTTGAGCACGCGCACCTCGTCGCTCGGCCGGCCGTCGGCCAGCGGGGCGGAGTGCCACAGCACCAGGGCATCCAGGCCGTCGTCACCGTCGATCAGGCAGGTGTCGCCGAGGCCGAGCTCCGCGGTGAGCAGAATCTCGCGCGCAAAGTCGTAGCCCGGGGCGAGCGACGTGACGAGGCGCCGCGCCGCCTCGAGCGCCTCACCCCCTCCCGCCCCCTTGCGCTGCGACAGCAGCGCCGGGGCGGGATGCCCGCGCGTGGCGATGTCGTTGGTAAGCGTCACGGTGAGATGGCCGGGAGCGAACCCGAGCCGCGCGTAGAAGCCGATGTTCTCCACGGTGCGGGGCATCGTCTCGAGCCCGAGCGTCACGACGCGCTGCTCGAGCAGCCAGTCCACCGCCGTGCGCACGATGGTCTTCCCCACCCCCGCGCCCTGACGGTCGGGCCGCACCGCGAGGGGGCCCATCCACCCCTCGGTGCCGGAGCGATGCGCGATGTTGAAGGCGGCGACGTGTCCCGCTTCATCGCGCCACAGCATCGCACCGGCGCCGGCATCGAGCAGCGCGTAGCGCCACACCTGGGGGTTCAGGTGCGGCACCCGCACCCCCACCAGGCCGTCGCGCCGATACCGATCGGTGAAGGCGTCGGCGAACACGCGGTTCAGCCCCTCGGTGTCGCGCTCACCGGCGGGCTCGGGGCCGTAGACCTGACGCTCAGGCAGCCACGCCCGCATCCGCGGCTCCCAAGGTCGCTGTGTCGTCCCGCACGACGCTCGTCCCGCGCGCCGGGTCGAAATCGACGCGGATCACCCGATCGAGACCCTCCCGCACCTGTTCGATGTGCGTGATCAAGATGACCTGCGGGAAACGATCCGCCAACCGGCGCAGCAGACCGACCACATGCAGGCGCCGCGCCTCGTCCAGCGACCCGAAGATCTCGTCGAGCACGAGCAGAGACAGCGGCTGGCCCGCCCGCTCGGCGATCATCTGGGAGATCGCGAGCCGCAACACCAGGCTCGTGATATCCTCTTCGCCGCCCGAGATGACGGGCTTGGGCACGCCGCCCTCGAGCACCGTGACGGTGTAGTCCTCGGTGAGCTCGAGCTCGTCGTAGCGACCGTCGGTCAAGTCGGCAAGGAAGCCGGAGGCGAGCTCGGCGATCTCGGGACGCATGCGCGCGTTCAGCTCGCCCCGCAGGTCGGAGAACGCGCGGTCCAGCTCGCTGTGGAGGCGCTGGCGCATCTTCAAGTCCGCGATGTGGCGCTCGCGCTGGGCGCGCTCCGCCTCGCGCCGCTTGGCGTCCCGCACGTCGTCCTCGGCGCGGTTGAGCTCCCCGCGGGCTTCGACCACCGCAAGCTCGGCCTCGCGCAGCGCACCCACGGCGCGGTCGTAGCGGTCTTTCGCCTGCACGTACTCCCCGTCCGAGAACCCCTCGGCGCGCACGGCATCGGTGAGCTCCCGTACGCGGCGCTCCCCCGTCGAGAGCTGGTACTCCGCCTGCTCCGCCTCCTTGACCAGAGCCTCGGCGCGCCGGGCGCGCTCCTCCAGCGCAGCCGCCTCGAGCGCGATCGGCTCGCGCTTCGCGAGCTCCGCCCGCACCGCGTCGTGGCGCGCCGCATCGTAGCCGGCCGGCCGGGCGGTGAGGCGGCGCTCCAGCTCGCCGGCCCGCCGCCCCGCGTCCGCCAGCTCGGCCGCGGCCCGCGCCCGCTCCTCGGCCTGCGCCCGCAGCTCCCCGGCACGCGCGCTCGCCCGGCGGCTCTCCTCCAGGACGCGATCCCGCTCCGCCTCCGCGTCGAGCAGCTTTGCCGGCGGCTGGGCCAGCTGCTCGAGCCGCTGCCGGAAATACTTGCCGTCGCCGAGGATCACCTCCAGCTGGGAATCGAGCAGCCCGAGCACGGCGGCGTACTCCGCGCCCAGCGGCCGCTTGCAGGTGGGGCACGTCCCGTCCGGCCCGAGCTTGACGATCTGGTCGCGCTGCTCCTTCAGCTCTTCGTACAGCCGGAGCAGCTCGGTGCGCTTTGTTTCGGCGTATTGGCGGTCCCGCACCCAGGCCGTGCGCTCCTCTTCCACCGCGCGCTCCACGGCCTCGAGCCGCTCCTGCAGGCCGCGCGCCGCGGCGTCGGCGCGCACCAGCGCTTCCGCCGCGTCGCCCAGCTGCGCGAGCCTGCGCTCGAGCGTGCCGGCGGCGCGGCTCAGCTCGGCCAGCTGGGCCTCCTCCGCGCGCCGGGCCGCGGCCTCGCGTTGCAGCCGCTCGAGCTCCGCGACCTCGCGCTTCAAGCGGGCCACCGGCGCGAGCTCGGCGTCGAGCTGGCGTAATTGCTCGCGGGCGGCGAGCGCGTCCGCCAGCTCCTTGTCGAGCCGCTGGAACTCCTGACGCGCCGACACGACCGTCTGCTCCGCCATGCGGCGCTCGCCGTCGAGCGACAGCGTCCGCTCGCGCCGGGCGATCCACTCATTCCAGCGCGGCTCTTCCCGGCCCAAGGCCTCTTCGGCCCGCCGGCGCGCGGCGTCGGTCGTCCGCGCGGTCGCCCGCGCCTGCGTGAGCCGCTCCTCGGTGGCCCGCCGCTCCGCGCCGAGCGCTGCGGCGTCGGGCAGCCCGGTTTCGAGACCGCGCACTTCCGCCGCGACCGCGTTGCGCACCTCGCGCACCCGCTCCTGCGCCCCGCGCAGCCGCTCGTAGCCGAGCACGCGCGACAGGAACGCCGCACGCTCGGTCTTGCCGAGCGCCGCCATGACGGCGAGCTCTTTCTGGCCGGTGAAATAGGTATTGAAGAACTCGTCGTGCGTCATGCCGAGCGTGTGCTCGAGCTTGTCGGTGACGGCCTTGAGCGAGTTCGCGACGAGCTGCCCGTCCTGGTGGAGCGTCGCGGTGGAGAGGCTGCGCGCGACGCGGTACTCGTGGGCGCCGAGCCGGAACTCGAGCTCCACCTCGACGCTGGCGCGGCCCTTCGCCCCGAGCCGGCGGATCGAGTCCTTGTCGCCGCGCACCGCCTGGGCCCCATAGATCGCCCAGGCGATCGCTTCGAGGATGGTCGTCTTGCCAGCCCCGTTGGGCCCGAAGATGCCGGTTATCCCGGGCCCGAATTCCAGCTCGGTGTGCTCGTGTTGCCGGAAGTTCACGAGGCGGACCCGGTGGAGCTGCATCAGCCCCCCGCCTCGTTCTCGCGGCCCGCGGTCGCCACGTACTCGACGCCCAGCCGCACGAACGCCGCACGATCGAGGTCCGCATCGAGCAGCCGGCGCTCGAGGAACTCCTGCACCGTTTCGGGAAGCGTCTGCCGACGGCCCGGCGCGCCCGACGCCTCGACGCGTTGCACCTCGGGCCGGCGCAGGTCGAGCTGAAAATGGAGCGCGCGCGCCTTGTACGCGCGGATCGCGCGGTGATCCAGGTCGCGTGCCGTGGCGCGCGACACGTCGAACACGAGCTGCCGCACGATCTGCCCGTCGATCGCCGGCTTGGCCGCGGCGACCGCCGCGGCGATCCGCTCGTCCAGCTCCTTCGGCGTGAGACCCTTGCCCTCGATCGGCGGGAGCTCCAGATGACGCCGCACCGGGGCCACCGGCCGGAACGTCACGCGGGAGCCGGGAAGCTCGACCAGGAGGTAGCCCTTGCCACGCCGCCCTTGCTCCTCTTCATCTTGCAGCTGCCCCCACGGATTGGGTGTCACGTATTCGAGGCTTCCCGCATACCACGCGTTGGTCGCGACCTGCTGCGCCACGTTATAGTGGCCGAGGGCCACGTAGTCCCACTGCGCCGGGGCGAGGTCCCGCTGATCGACTGGAGCGCCGCCGTACTCGGCGGTCCCGCGCTTGTCCCCCAGTCCGGGCAGCTGGCCATGGACCAGCAGCACGTTGAAAGTGGTCCCACGCTGCGATCGGAGTGCCGGACGCTCTGCTTGCGCAAGGGCTTGGTGCGGGACGGCGAGAACCGAGCAGTCCAGTCTGGGGAAAGTGAGGTACCGCGTCTCCTCCACCACAACGTGAACGCCTAGTGCCTCGTAGAGGCGCAGGATCGTTCCGGTCTCCGCTGACCGTGGGGTGTCGTGGTTGCCCGCGATCATCACGATCGGAGCGTCGGGAAGTCCCGTGCGCAACCGGTGGACCTGCTGGAACAGGAACAGGATCGCCGGATTGGTCGGCCGAACGGAGTGGAAGATGTCGCCCGCGAA
>JBGPDL010000062.1:0-15309 GCA_041482275.1 Gemmatimonadota bacterium
CCCGCGCAGCTTCGCGACCTGGATGGCGGCGAGCCCCACGCCGGACGCGCCGGCGTGCACCAGCACCGTCGCGTCACGTGCCAGACCGCCTTCGACCACGAGGTTCACGAAGGCGGTGAGGAACGCCTCCGGAATACCGGCCGCGCTGATCAGGTCGAGGCCCGCCGGCGCCGGGAGCATCTGTCCCGCAGGGGCCGCGACGTATTCGGCATGCCCACCGCCCGCGAGCAGGGCGCACACCGGCTCGCCCGTGTCGTCACGCGTCCCCGAGACTTCGAGCCCCAGGATGTCGGACTCCCCGGGCGGCGGCGGGTAGCGCCCCGCGATTTGGGACAGATCGGCCCGGTTCACACCGGAGGCCGTCACGCGGATCAGCACCTCGTCGGGACCGGGAAGCGGCGTGGCTGTCTCGCGCAACGACGCGACGTAGCGGCCGTGCAGGTCGGAGACGTGCAGATACTTCATGCTGGCAATACTAGCCGCGGGAGGCGGCCGCGTGCAAAATTCCCCGGCCATGAGAAAGCGCTGCTGGGGCGACAAGAACCCGCTGCTCGCCGCCTACCACGACGACGAGTGGGGGGTGCCCCTGTACGGCGATCGCGAGTTGTTCGCGAAGCTCGTGCTGGACGGGTTCCAGGCGGGCCTCTCGTGGCAGGTGATCCTGAACAAG
Source organism: Gemmatimonadota bacterium (assembly GCA_041482275.1). GTDB lineage: Bacteria > Gemmatimonadota > Gemmatimonadetes > Gemmatimonadales > GWC2-71-9 > AG41. The sequence continues at coordinate 671 of JBGPDL010000062.1, forward strand.
CGTGCCCGCTTCCTCGAAGCGTTCGACGGGTTCGACCCCGAGCGCGTGGCGCGCTACGACCGCAAGAAGATCTCCCAGCTCCTGAAGGACACCGGCATCGTGCGCAACCGGCAGAAGGTCGCGGCCGCGGTGTCCAACGCGCGCGCCTTCCTCGAGTTCACTGCGCGAGACGGCGGGTTCGGCCGGTTTCTATGGGGCTTCGTGGGCGGCGTCCCGAAGCAAAACCGCCGTCGCGCCATCCGCGAGCTGCCCGCCCGGACGCGGGAATCGGACGCGATGAGCGAAGCCCTGGGGGGACGCGGATTCTGCTTCGTCGGCCCTACCATCTGTTATGCATTCATGCAGGCCGTGGGCATGGTGAACGACCACCTCGTGACCTGCTACCGCCACGGCGAGGTGCAGCGCCTCGCCTCGAGTCGCCGCCGGGAGGCATCGTGAGCCTGAACCGGACGTACGTGTGCGCCGCCATTCTTTTCCCGAGCCTGCCCACTCTTGCCGCCGCGCAGCGGCCAACGCGTGGGGTGCGCTTCGCAATCGCGGTCCCCGCCGCCCTGCGCCCCGAGCCCCTCACGGGCCGCGTGTTCGTGGTATTCAGCCGCGACCCCGACCCCGAGCCGCGCCTCCAGGCGGGAAGCTGGCGGTCGAGCGTGCCGTTCTTCGGCGTGGACGTCCATCAGCTGCCAGCCGGATCTCCGGCGATCATCGACGGCCACACCCTGGGCTTCCCCGTGAAGAGTCTCCGGGACCTCGCCGCCGGCGATTATTACGTCCAGGCGCTCGTGAGCGTGTACACGCAGTTCCGCCGCGCCGACGGGCACACCATCTGGGCGCACAACGATCAGTGGGAAGGGCAGCACTTCAACACCTCGCCCGGCAATCTGGTGAGCGAGGTGCGCCATATCCGTCTGGACCCTCGGTCGGGCACGACCATCCGGTTGACGCTGGCGCGCGCGCTGCCGCCGATCTCCCTGCCGCCCGACACGAAGTGGGTCAAGCACGTCAAGATCCAGAGCAAGCTGCTCACGGCCTTCTGGGGCCAGCCCATGTATCTGGGTGCCACGGTGTTGCTCCCCCGGGGGTACGACGACGAGCCCGATCGCCGGTATCCGGCGGTGTACGAGCAGGGCCATTTCACGCTGCGGCCGCCGTTCGGGTTTACGACGGACAGCAGCGCCGAGACCGCCGCGGAGCGCGCGGCCCGGCTGGCGCGCACCGCCCGGGAGCCGGGCTTCGAGTTCTTCCAGGCGTGGCGAGCCGACGGCTTCCCGCGTGTGGTCGCCGTGACGTTCCAACATCCCACGCCCTATTACGACGACTCCTATGCGGTGAACTCCGCGAACAACGGCCCCTACGGCGATGCGCTCCTGACGGAGCTCATCCCCTACTTGGAAGAGCACGTCCGCCTGATCCGCGAGCCGCGGGCGCGGCTCCTGACCGGGGGCTCGACGGGCGGTTGGGAAGCCCTGGCGCTGCAGCTGTACCACCCGGACTTTTTCGGTGGCGTATGGTCGCTCTACCCCGACCCGGTTGACCTGCGGCGCTACCAGCTCGGCAACGTGTACGACGATACGAGCGCGTTCGTGATCGGGCGCACCGAGTGGATCACGTCCGAGATCCCCACCGAGCGTGAGTCCTCCGGGCAACCGGTGGTGAGCGTGCGCCAGGAGAGCCAACTCGAGGCTGTCCTCGGCTCGCGCGGGCGTTCCGGCGAACAGTTCGACGCCTGGGAGGCCGCGTGGGGTCCCGTCGACGCGGACGGCTACCCCCAGGAGCTGTGGGACGACCTCACAGGCACGATGCACCACGACGTCGCGCAGTACATGAAGGCCCACGACTACGACCTGCGCGATTACCTGGAGCGCAGCTGGCCGACGATCGGTCCCGCGCTCGTGGGGAAGATCCACGTCTACGTGGGCGACATGGACAATTTCTACCTGAACCTCGCCGTGTACCACCTCGAGGATTTCCTGGAGCACCGCACCGCTCCCTACTACGGCGGCGAGGTGGTGTACGGCCGGCCGATGAAGCCGCACGGTTGGCAACCGATGACGAACGCTGACTTGATCCGCCTGATGGCGAAGCACATGGAGCAACGCGGCGCCCGCTGGTGAGCGAGCCCGCGTCGACGCTCGAGGCCGTGACGCTCCGCCGCGTGACGCGGCGGCTCATTCCCTTCCTGTTCGTTCTCTACATCGCGAATTACCTGGACCGCGTGAACGTGAGCTTCGCGGCGCTCCAGATGAACCGGGACCTGGGCTTCAGCGCCACGGCCTACGGAATGGGCGCGGGCATGTTCTTCCTCGGCTACTGCCTGTTCCAGGTGCCGAGCAACCTGCTGCTCGAGCGGGTGGGCGCCCGCCGCTGGATCGGCGCGATCATGATCGTCTGGGGCGCAATCGCGTCGGGCATGATGCTGGTGCGCGGCGTGCCGAGCTTCTACACGTTGCGGTTCCTGCTGGGCGTCGTCGAGGCGGGGTTCTTCCCCGGCATGATCTTCTACCTCGCCAACTGGTTCCCGGCCGCGGAGCGCGCGCGCGCGGTGGCGCGCTTCATGACCGCCATCCCGCTCTCGGGGCTCGTCGGCGGCCCGCTGTCCGGCTGGCTGCTCGGCTGGAACGGCGTGGCCGGGCTCGCGGGATGGCAGTGGCTGTTCCTGCTCGAGGGGTTGCCGTCGGTGCTGCTGGGCGGCGCCGCGCTGCGCTACCTGACCGATCGCCCCGCAGACGCCGCTTGGCTCCCCGCTGAAGGGCGCGCGTGGCTCGCCCGGCGCCTGGAGCTCGAGCGGGCCCGGAGCACCGCGCGGCACGGCCTGAGCCTGCGGCAAGCCCTGCTGGACAGCGTCGTATGGCGGCTGGGGCTGCTCTACTTCCTTATCGTGGTGGGCCTGTACGGACAGGGGCTGTGGCTGCCGCCGATCATCCGCGGCTCGTCGCAGCTCAGCGACTTGGCCGTGGGACTGCTTTCGACCGCGCCGGCGCTCGCCGCCGCCGTGGCGATGGTCGCGATCGCGGCGCATTCTGATCGCTCCGGCGAACGGCACGCGCACGTGGCGCTGCCGCTCGTGGCGGGGGCGCTCGGCTTCGCCGCGACGGCGGCCGTGCTGGACTCACCGCTCGCGGCCACCGCCGCGTTGTCGCTCGCCGCGATTGGGTTCACGGGAGCGCTCGGACCCTTTTGGGCGCTCCCGACGTCGTTCCTGAGCGGCGCCGCCGCGGCCGGCGGTATCGCGCTCATCAACTCGCTCGGGAACGTGGCCGGCTTCGCCGGGCCCTACCTCGTGGGCGTCGTGAAGGATGCGACCGGCGGCTTCGCCGGCGCGCTCATCACGTTCGCCGTGCTGATGCTCGCCGGGGCGGCTCTGGCGCTGCAGCTCCGCCGCGCGCGGCGGCTCGCGCCCGCCTAGCTCCGGCCCGGCGGCAGCTCGGCCGTCGCGAGGAACCGCGGGGGCCGCCGCACTTTTGTCGCCTGCTCGTACGCGTACGCCAGCTTGATGAGCGTGCCCTCGCTCCACGGCCGGCCGACGAACGACAGCCCGACCGGCAGCCCGCACACGTAGCCCATCGGCACGGTGACGTGCGGATACCCGGCCACGGCGGCCGGGCTCGAGAAACTGCCGCCGCCTCCCGGGTCACCGTTCACCAGGTCGATCAGCGACGCCGGGCCTCCGGTGGGCGCGATCAGCGCGTCGAGCCGGTGCTCGGCCATCACCGCGTCGATGCCTTGGATCCGGGCGAGCAGGTGGTCCTTGTCGAGCGCGCGCAGATAGTCCTGGTCCGTGAGCGGCCCCTTGGCCTGCGCCTGGACGAAGATCTCCTGTCCGAAGTAGCGCAGCTCTGTGTCCTTGTTCCGCTCGTTGAACCCGATCAGGTCCTCGAGCGTCCTGGCGCCGGCGCCGGGCGCCCACTCCGCGAGGTAGCGGTTCAGGTCCGCCTTAAACTCGTACAGCAGCACGGCGAATTCCGAATCGTCGAATTGTCCGCCGGTCGCGATGTCGGCGGGATCGACGATGACGGCGCCGAGCCGCTTCACGGCGTCGATCGCGGCTTCCATCAGGGCGTCGGTGGCGAGGCTGTAGCCCATGTAGCGCGAGCGGCACACGCCCAGGCGGGCGCCCTGGAGGCCCTTCGGATCGAGGAAGCTCGTGTAGTCGCCGCGCGACTGGCCGGCGCTCGCCGCAGTCGCCTCGTCGCGGGGATCCGGCCCGGTAACGGCCCCCAGCAGCAGAGCCGCGTCGGCGACGGTGCGCGCCATGGGGCCGGCGGTGTCCTGGCTGTGGGCGATCGGGATGATCCCCGCCCGGCTCACCAGGCCGAGCGTCGGCTTGATCCCCACGATCCCGCAGCACGTGGACGGCGAGACGATCGAGCCGTCGGTCTCGGTTCCGATCGCCACGGCGCAGAGATTGGCCGACACGGCCGCGCCCGACCCGGAGCTCGAGCCCGATGGCGTGCGGTCCAGTGCATAAGGATTGCGGCATTGGCCGCCGCGACCGCTCCAGCCGCTCGACGAATGGGTGGAGCGGAAATTCGCCCACTCGGAGAGGTTCGCCTTGCCGAGGATCACCGCGCCGGCGGCGCGCAGCCGGTCGACGATGAACGCATCGCGCGGGGGCGTCACGCCCACGAGCGCGAGCGAGCCGGCCGTGCTCTGCATCCGGTCCCGCGTGGCCACGTTGTCCTTCACGAGCACGGGGATGCCGTGCAGCGGCCCGCGCGGCCCCTTGGCCTTCCGCTCGGCATCGAGCGCGGCGGCCTGCGCGGCCGCGTCGGGGTTGGTCTCGAGCAGCGCGCGCAGCGCGGGTCCCCGCTGGTCCAGCTCTTCGATCCGCTGCAGGTACGCCGCCACCAGCGCGCGGCTCGAGTACTTGCCCGATTGCAGGCCGGCCTGCAGCCCCGCGATGGTCGCCTCCTCGAGCTCGAACGGCGCGGGCAGTCGGGCAACGCGGCGCGCGAGCTCGGGGATCGATCGTCCGGGCCCGGCGGCCGCGACCGCGCCGCTCACCGTGGCGTACTCGAGAAACCTGCGGCGGTCCATCGCGCAATCGCTCATGGCGGTCTCCTCGCGGAATGACATGGGGCGGGAACGGGGCTAAACTTGCTGCGACCTTGTCGCGACGGCCAGCGATGACGCAGACGGTAAAGGGACAGTCGGACGTGGGCAAGCTGCGGCGGGTCGCGGTGAAACACGCCCGCGACGCGTTCGAGAGCGATGCGGCCCTCGAGCGCCAGTGGCGCGATCTGGGCTACCTCGGCCCCCCGGACTTCGCGGCCGCGACGGCCGAGTACGACGGCTTCCTGGCGCTGCTCGAGCGGGCCGGCGCCGACGTCACGCGGCTCCCGCCCGACGGGACCACCGGGCTCGACTCGCTGTACGTCCGGGACGCGTCGATCGTGTGCGACCGCGGGCTGATCCTCTGCAACATGGGCAAGCCGCAACGCCGCTCCGAGCCCGCCGCGCACGAGGCGGCGCTCGGCGCCGCCGGCATCGCGGTGCACGGCCGTATCACCGGCGCCGGCACCGTGGAGGGTGGTGACGTGTGCTGGGTCGACGAGCGGACACTGGCCGTGGGGCGGGGCTACCGCACCAACGAGGAGGGGATCCGCCAGCTGCGGCACCTCCTGCGCGACTGCGTGGACGAGGTGATCGCGGTTCCCCTCCCCCACTGGCAGGGGCCGGAGGACGTATTTCACCTGATGTCGATCGTGAGCCCCGTCGCTCGGGATTTGTGGCTGGTCTACGCCCCGCTCTTGCCCGTACCGTTTCGCGAAGCGCTGATCGCCCGCGGCATCGAGCTCATCGAGGTGCCCGGCCCCGAGCTCGAAACGTTGGGGTGCAACGTGCTGGCCGTGGCCCCGCGCGAGGTGCTGATGGTGGCCGGCAATCCGGAAACCCGCGTCCGGCTCGAGCGCGTCGGCGTCGTGGTGCACGAATTCGCGGGACAGGAGATCTGCGTCAAGGGGGGCGGCGGGCCGACCTGCCTCACCCGCCCGCTCGCCCGCGACCCAATCTGACCACGGCGGCCCGTGTCGGTCTTATATTGGGGCTCGAACCCCCCTTCCGGAGGGCCTTATGTCGAGGACCGTCCTGGCAATCGCAGCGTTCATCGGCCTGATCGCGTGCGGCGGCACCGCGCAGCCGAGCAAGCGTGCCACCGCGTCCGCCTCACCGGCGGCGAGCACGCCCAGAACCACCAGCAGGCCCGCGCAGACACAGAGGAAGAAGGCGGCTGCGAAGCCCGACACCACCCGCGCGAGGAACCCGCTGACGAACTAGATCGACGCGCGCTTCGTCCTGCTGGCGCAGCTGCCGCTACACGCGCCGCAGCTTCCAGCGGCCGCGCCGGAACATCAGAGCGCTCACCACCGCGAGTGTCGAAAACGCCACCGTAACGGCCAGGGCGACGCCCCGGGGCCCCAGCCCCGCGTTGCGCGCCAGCAGGTACGCCAGCGGGATCTCCCACAGCCAGAAGCACCCAAGGTTGATCCATGTCGGCGTCCACGTGTCCCCCGCCCCGTTGAACGACTGTGTGAGGACCATTCCGTAGGCGTAGAAGAGGAAGCCATAGCTGATGGTGCGCAGGCACAGCTCGGCGATCGGCGCCACGGCGGGGTCGCGCGTGAATATGCTGACGATCGGCCCGGCGAGCGCAACAAACACGGCTCCCAGGGTGCCAAGGAAGAGCATGTTGTAAAAGCCCGCCAGCCACACGGCCCGCTCGGCCCGATCGGGCTTGCCGGCACCGAGGCCCTGCCCCACCAGCGTCGCCGCCGCGTTGGCGAGTCCCCACGACGGCAGCAGCGCGAACACGATGATCCGGATGGCGATCGTGTAGCCCGCCACCGCTTCGGAGCCGAAGCTCGAGATGATCCGGACCAGTCCGATCCAGCTCGCCGTGCCGATGAGGACCTGCAACGTGCCCGTGCCCGAGAGGCGGAGCAGCGTCCTGGTCACGGCGGGCTGGAGCCGGAGCTGCGGTCGCCGGATCACCACGCGTCCGTCGCCGCGCCACAAGCGGTACAGCTGGTACAGCACGCCGGTGCCGCGCCCGATATTGGTGGCGATCGCGGCGCCGGTGACGCCGAGCCGGGGGAACGGCCCGATGCCGAAGATCAGGCAGGGGCCGAGCACGATGTTGATCCCGTTCGCGAGCCACAGCACCCGCATGGCGATCGCCGCGTCGCCTGCGCCGCGGAAGATCGCGTTGACGAGGAACAGCAGCAGGATCGTGGCGTTGCCGCCCAGCATCACGCGCGCGTAGGAGGACCCCAGCGCCTGCACCCTCGGCGTGGCGCCCATGACGCCGAGGAGGCGAGGCGCGAGCCATACGCCCACCACGCCGATGACAGCCGCCGCGAGCAGTCCCAGCGCGATCCCCTGCACCGCCGCGTCCGCCGCTGCCTCGGGATTCTTCTCCCCGATGCGCCGGGCCACCATCGCGGTCACGCCGATCGAGAGCCCCATCGCCGCCGTGTAGATCAGGGTGAGCAGCGACTCGGTGAGCCCCACGGTGGCGACGGCATCCGCGCCCAGGTGTGCCACCCAGAACACGTCGGCCACGGCGAACACCGACTCCATGATCATCTCCATCACCATGGGAATGGCGAGGAGCACGATCGCCTGGCCCAGGGGGCCCGCCGTGTAGTCGTGGCGCGAGCCGCGCATCGCCGCGCGCACGGTGGCCCACCAGCCGGCTGCCTGCGTCTGCTGCCGTGTGGTCTCAGCCGTCGGTCCCGTCATGTCGTCCCCAAGGTCGCCGGCCCCTGAAACGCCGATCGCCCCATCCGGTTAGCCAGTACAGGTTGGGGCGATCGCTCGACGCGCGAGAAGGTATCGACGGGACAGAGCACTGTCAACGCGGCCGTATCAGCTCACGTCTCTCTCTCCTGTCGGTCGAGCTGCGGTTGGACGTGCTTCACGTAACAGTCGGGGCAGACACTATGGGTGAACTGTGTTTCGAAGCGGTGCTCGATGTACGTCTCGAGCGACTCCCACTCGTCGTGCTCGTTGCGGATCCGCCTGCAATACGAGCAGATGGGGAGCAAGACCTCGAGCTGCTGCAGCTCCCGGCGCAGGCCGAGGATGCGCTCCGCGACGCCGAGCCGGGCCTGCAGCTCGTCCGGGTCCACGGGTTTGGCGATGAAGTCGTCCGCCCCCGCCTGCATGCCCGCCAGGTATTGCTTCTTGCCGCCCCGCGAGGTGACGAGAATGAAGTAGACGTAAGGTTCGTTGTGGCGCGCTCGCACGCGGCGGCACAGCTCCACGCCGTCGAGCTCCGGCATGTACCAGTCCGAGATCACCACCCGAAAGCGCGTGCGCTGGAGGGCGTCCCAGGCAGCACGACCGTTCTGCGCGACGCTGACCTGGTATCCGGCCGCTCGCGCGAGAGCGCTGAGTTGGGCGCTCGACACCGGGTCGTCTTCGACGACCAGCACCGAGGCGTGGTTGGGCACGATGAGGGGTCTCGCGTCAGCCATTGCTTACCTTCCCTTCCGGCGCGGCCGTACCCTTCATGTCAGAACCTCCCGGACCTTTCGCGCCAGCGTGTCCGCCGTGAACGGCTTTTGGAGGAACGCGATCCCCGGCTCGAGTGCGCCATGGCGCACGCTACTCTCGTCGGTATAGCCCGACACGTACAATACCTTATCATCTCGCGTCCAGCACTTCCCGCACCTTGCGCGCCAGCGCGGGCGGCGTGAACGGTTTCTGCAGGAAGTTGAGCCCCGGCTCGAGCATCCCGTGGTGGACGATCGCGTCGTCGGTATAGCCCGAGACGAACAACACCTTGGTGTCGGGATGCGAGTCCGCCAGGCGCCGCGCCAGCTCGCGGCCGCTCGTCCCAGGCATCACCACGTCCGCGACCAGGAGATGAATCGGGCCGCCGTGCCTCCCCGCCATGCCGAGCGCTTCCTCCGTGTTCGCCGCGTCGAGCACGGTATAGCCCAGCTTTTCGAGTAGTTCCTTCGCCAGCGGCCGCAGCATGGCGTCGTCCTCGGCCAACAGAATCGTTTCCGTGCCTGCGACGCTCCCCATGTCGCGCCGCTGGGTTGGCTCTTGGGCCGGTGCGTCAACGCGCGGCAGGTAGACCTTGAAGGTCGTTCCCCGGCCCGGTTCGGTGTACACCCAGATGTAGCCGCCCGACTGCTTCACGATGCCGTACACCGTCGAGAGGCCGAGGCCCGTCCCCTTGTTGCGCTCCTTGGTCGTGAAGAACGGCTCGAAGATCCGCGCCTTGATCGCCGGAGTCATGCCGGTTCCCGTATCGCTCACCGCGAGCATGACATACGGCCCGGGAATCACGGGCACGTGCAGCTCGGCGTACTGTTCCGTGAGATCCACGTTGGCGGTCTCGAGGATGAGCGTGCCGCCCGTCGGCATCGCGTCCCGCGAGTTCACGACCAGGTTCATGATGACCTGGTGGAGCTGCCCCGGGTCCGCACGGACGTTGCCGACTTCCCTCCCCAGGGCGAGCCGCAGCTCGACGTCCTCGCCGATCACCCGCCGCAGCATCTTTTCGAAGTCCTCGACGAGGTCGTTCAAGGCCAAGACCACAGGCTCGAGCACCTGCTGCCGGCTGAAGGCGAGGAGTTGGCGCGTCAGACCTGCGGCGCGCTCGGCTGCCTTACGAATCTCAGCGAGATCCTGCTGCGCAGCGGCGTTGTCGCCCAGCTCTTCACGCAGCAGATCCACGTAGCCGAACACGGCGGTGAGCACGTTGTTGAAATCATGCGCCACCCCACCGGCCAGGCGCCCCACCGCCTCCATTTTTTGGGCTTGGCGAAGCTGCAATTCGAGCTGCTGTCGCTGGGTGACGTCCTCGCCGACGCTCAGGCTGCCCGTGGCCCGGCCCGCCGCATCCCGCAGCACCGTGTTGTTCCACGAGATCATCCGCTCCTCGCCGGTCTTGGTGACAACCGGGTTCTCGTAGTGCGGGTGGGACTCGTGTTCCAGCAGCTCTCGAAGGACATTGCCCATCGGCGATCGCAGCGCGGCAGGAAGGAAGTCGAGCCAATTCTTGCCCAGCACCTCCTCGCGCGTATATCCCGTGATTCTGAGAAAGAAGGGATTCACGTAGTCCACGTGACCGCGCGCGTCGAGGCCGAGGACGACGAGATCGACCGTCTCGAACAGGGTGCGGGCCCGCTGCTCGCTCTCCCGCAGCGCCTCCTCCACTTGCTTGCGTTTGCTGATGTCCAGCGCTGCGCCACTGATGCGGTACACATCACCCTGCTTGTTTCGCACCGGGACAGCGTGGGTCAGCATCCAACGCACCTCACCGTCCGGCCGTACGACCCGGTATTCGATCTCGCCTGTATCTTCGCCCTGTTGAACGCGACCGATGTAGGCGAGCAGACGCTGCCGGTCCTCGGGGGGCACCGGCGCGAGAAACGACTTCGGATCATCGTAGAGGCTCTGACAGCTGCGACCCCACGCCTGCTCATAGGCCGGGCTGATGTACAGCGTCTCGCGGTACTGCGCGTCCATCACGAAGAACACTTCCTTGATGCCCTCGGTGATCTGTCTGAAGCGCTCCTCGCGATCGCGGAGCGTTTGCTCCGTGTTCTTGCGCTCGGTGATGTCCACCACCGAGGCGATGACGAGCGTTTCCTGGCCGCGCGTAACGGGCGCGAGGCCGATCTCGACCGGGATTTCGCGCCCATCCTTGTGCAGCCCGAAAAGCTCGCGCGCGGCGCCCAAGGACCGGGGACGCGGATCCGCCTGGAACGCCGCGCGGTGCCCCACGTGAGCCGCGCGGTAGCGCGTCGGCAGCAGGCTCTCGATTTGCCGACCGAGCAGCTCGCCTTCGTCGTAGCCAAACATCCGCTCGACCTGTCGGTTGACCATGACGAGCCGGCCGCTGGCGTCGCTCATGACCATGCCGCTGGGCGACGCCTCCACAGCGCTCCGCAGCAGCGCATCGGATTCCGCGAGATCGCTCAGCGACTTGGCCAGCGCTACAGCCTGCCCGAATTGGGCCGCGAGCGCACGCGCGAAACTCCGCCAGGCATCGTTGGCGAGGTCGTGCACGTCGGAGGCGAGCACGAGGGTGCCGTAATGACGGGCGAGGACGACGAAGGGGACGATCATTGCCGAACGGTGCTTCAGCTGCGACAAGAATGCGCGCTCGGCAGCGTCGTTCGACGCCGCGACATTGAACGCTCGTGGCGACGCAGCGTCGTCCAGCTCGAGGAGCTCGGGATGCCCGAAGCCGGTCTCGGCCTTTGGACGCAGCACGTCGGGCAGGCCGGCCATGCTGTGCACGCGCATGGCGCTATCGCTGGAACGCAGATAGAGGATTCCGGTGGACAGCCCCGCCGCGTCGAGGCAGTGGACGAGGACGTCCCCGAGTACCCCAGTGACTTCGCGCGGGTTGGCGAGCGCCTGTACCAACGCCCCAACCATCGAGAGCGCGGCGGCCTGGATGCCGGCGCGTCTCGCCAGTTCCTGGGTGTGCACCAGCTGGCGGTCGATCTGCCGTCGCATGCTCGCCAGGTATTCCTGGTCGAGGTCGGATGCGGTCGGTTTCGGCACGCACGCGCCCGGCGCGCACGCCGCCTCGATCGCGGCGATCGCCTGTTCGAGCCCCGGCGTGCGAGGCGCAAGGTCGAACGCACCGACCTGCACGGCCAGTTTGCGATCCGCCTCATCGGTATACGCCGACGACACGAGCACGAAGGGTACCGCGGCCAACTCGGGATCGCGGCGCACGGCGAGGCACAGCTGAAAGCCGTCCTGCCCCGGCATCAGGACGTCGGCCAGGATCGCGTCGGGGCGTTCGCGGCGCGCTTCGAGCAGCGCGTCCTCGGCCGACGCCACGACGGTCGGCCGGTATCCGGCGCGCTTCAGTAGGGCGTCCATCAGCGTGCGGTTCGCGGCGTCGTCGTCCACCACCAGAACCCGACGCGGGGGAAGCGCCGCCCGGCGCTTCGGCAGGTCGCGCGCTGCGAGCAGGGTACGCACGACCTCGAGCAGCCGGCTCGGCTCGACGGGCTTCGAGAGCACGGTCGTGAACGCGCCCCCCTCCTCAAACTCCGCGGTGCCCGATGCCAGCTCGGTGAGCTGGACGACAGGCAGTGCGCTCGCGTCGTGCAGGCGGCGGATCCGCTTTAGCAGGTCGGCCCCGGTCATGTCTGGGAGCACGAAGTCCTGGAGCACGAGCGCCGGATGCTCCGTCGCGAGCAGGCGGAGCGCGGTAGCACCATCGTGCGCCTCGAGCACCGTGAACTGCTCCGCCTCCAGCGCGACCCGGAACATGTTGCGCGTGATCGGATTGTCCTCGACGACGAGGATCGTAGGCGCGCTCACGCGGGAGCTCCCGTCTGTCCGTAGCGGTGACTTAGTCATGGGTGGAACCTGGTGCTGCCGCGGCCAGCGCCCGGAGAGCCTCCGGGATCGCCGCAAGGTCCTTCGACTTGTCCCAGAAGAAGTCCGCGCCCAAGGCGACGCACCGCCTTCGGTAGGGGTCGAGCGAGTAGTGGGTCAGCATGCCGACGAGCGGCGGGTGGTCGAGCCGCTTGAGCGCAGCCAACACGGCCATCCCGTCGCCATCGGGCATACGCACGTCCAGCAGCACGAAGTCGGGGTGCACCAGCGGGATGCGGGTCAGCGCGTCGGCCGCGGTCGCCGCCTCGCCGATCACATGGACGTTGTCGACCTCGCCCAGCAACTCGGCGAGCCGCTCCCGTACCAGGGCCGAGTCGTCGACGATGAACACCTGCACACACAAGATGATGCGGAGCGGGCGCACGGCGGGTAAGCGGCGTGCGGCTGAGAGGATTGTAGGACTGAAGCCTACAGGATGGGCGTCAGGTCAGTTCGTGCTCCAGCGCGTAGCGGATCAGCTCGGCGTTGCTGCGGAGCTGCATCTTGCGGAGGATCCGCGAGCGGAACGTGCTCACCGTCTTGGGTGAGAGCTGCAGCTCCGCCGCCACATCGCTCACCGTGCGGCCCCCGCCCAGGAGGCACAGCACCTCGTACTCGCGGTCTGACAGTGTCTCGTGCGGCTCGGCACCGCTGGCGCCGCTGTCGAGCCGCGTCACCAGCCGCTCGACGACCGATTCCGGCACGTAGCGGCCGCCGCCCGCCACTTTGCGGATCGCCGCGAGCAACAGCTCCGGCGAGCGTTCCTTGCTCAAATAGCCCGCTGCGCCGGCCCGGAACGCCCGTACGGCGTACTGATCTTCCGGATGCACGCTGAGGACGAGCAGGGCCATGCGCGGGTGGTTCCGCCTCAGGTTCCGCACCAGCGTGATGAAGCCGGTCCCAGGCATCGTGACGTCGAGCAGTACGACGTCGGGGCGCGTGCCGGCCGCCTGATCGACCACGCCCGGCCCGTCCCCCGCCTCTCCCACGACGCTGATATCCGGTGCCTCCGCCAGGATCTGGCGCAGCCCCGCCCGCACCACGGGGTGATCGTCGGCGAGCAGCACCCGGATCACGGTGTCTCCCGTTCCTGTGAGGCGGCGAGCGGCAGGCGTAGCACGACCGCCGTGCCCCCATCCGGCTGCGATTGGATGTCGAGCACTCCGCCCCACACCATCGCCCGCTCGCGCATCCCGAGCAGGCCGAGCGAGCGGGGGTTCTCGAGCTCTGCCGGCGCGATGCCCCGGCCGTCGTCCACGACCTCGAGGATCACCTGAGCATCCTGGACTTGCAGAGCGACACGCAGGCTGCGCGCGTCCGCATGCCGCGCCACGTTGGTCAACGCTTCCTGCAGAATCCGAAACACCGTGGTGGCGAGCCCTTCGTGCAAGCGCAGGTCGACGGGCAGGTCGAGCGCGCAGCGGAGGCCGAGGCGGTGCGCGATGTCCTCGGTCTGCCACTCGATGGCCGCGATCAATCCCAGATCGTCGAGGATCGGCGGCCGTAGCTGCGTCGCCAGGCGGCGCACCGTCTGGATCGTCTGTTCGACGACCTCCACCATGCGATGCGCCCGAGCGGCGAGATCGCCCGCCTCCGCCGGCAGGCGCCCCGAGAGCCACGCGAGATCCATGCGCAACGCCGTGAGGCCCTGCCCCAGCTCGTCGTGGATCTCGCGCGCCATGACCTTGCGCTCTTGCTCGCGCACCTCCTCCAGCCGGGCCGCCAGCGCCTGGAGTCGCCGGCGCGACTGCTTCAGCTCCTGCTGCGAGCGGCAGCGATCGGTGATGTCCTGCGCGAACGCCTCGAAGTACAGCGCCCGGCCCGAATCGTCCTTGACGGCGTGGGCGCTGAGCAATACCCAGAACGGGGTGCCGTCGCGCTTCTTCCATTGGATCTCCACCGTCCAGCCGCCGCTCGCCGACTCGTATTGGCCAACGAGCGCGTCGCGCTCGTTCGGGTTCACGTACACGTCGCGCGCGAGATCGAGCGCCGCCAGCTCCTCGGGTGTGTCGTAGCCGAGCAGCCGGGCGAAGGCCGGGTTCGCGAGCAGGATGCGGCCCGCCCGGCTGGAACGGTACATGCCCACCGCCGCCAGGTCGAAGATGTCACGAAACTCCTGCTGGGTGCGGCGCAGCGCTTCCTCGGCCCGCCGGTGCTCCGTGACGTCCTGCGCGGTCCCGTACATCCGCACCGGGCGTCCGGTCTCGTCCGCCTCCACGGTGCCATGCGCCTCGACGAGCCGCTCGACACCGTCGGGCCGGAGCACGCGGTACAAGCAG
>JBGPDL010000063.1:0-15145 GCA_041482275.1 Gemmatimonadota bacterium
CCGGACGCGCTCAAAGTCGAGGTGATCGGGCATCAGTGGTGGTGGGAGTACCGCTATCCCGACTTGCGCATCACGACGGCGAACGAGATGCATGTACCGGTCGGCCAGCCGGTGCAGGTGGCGATCACATCCGCCGACGTGATCCACTCTTTCTGGGCCCCCGCGCTGGGCGGCAAGCGCGACGCGATCCCCGGGAAAGTGAACCGTATCGCATTCCGCGCCGACTCCGTGGGCGACTACTCGGGCCAATGCGCCGAGTTTTGCGGCGCCTCGCACGCCAACATGCGGCTCCGCGTGATGGTCGAGTCGGGAGTCGGGTTCGAGGCGTGGGTGGAACAGCAGAAGGACGGGGCGGCCGCGCCCCCGAAGGCCAGCCTCGCGGAGCAGGGGAAAGCCATCTACGCGCGCTCCGCTTGCATCGGCTGTCACGCGATTCAGGGAGTGTCGCCCGGGGTGATCGGGCCCAATCTCACGCACGTCGGCAGCCGCAGCACCATCGCGGGCGGCATCTTCCCCAATGATTCCGCCCACCTGGCGCGCTGGATCGCCGATGCGCCGTCCCTGAAGCCTGGCTCCATGATGACCCGCATGCAGCCGCCGCTCACGGACGCCGACATCGCGGCGCTCGTCGCCTATCTCGAGATCTTGAAATGAGCGACGCCACGGGTCTCAAGAGCTGGCTCACCACCACCGATCACAAGCGGATCGGGCTGTTGTACTTCTGGACGGCGTTGGGGTTCTTCCTCGTGGGCGGGCTCGAGGCGCTGGTGATCCGGCTGCAGCTCGCCCAACCGAACGGGCACATGGTGTCGGCCGAGACGTACAACCAGCTGTTCACGATGCACGGCACCACGATGGTGTTTCTCGCCTTGATGCCCCTGGCGGCGAGCTTCTTCAACTACATCGTGCCGCTCCAGATCGGCGCGCGCGACGTGGCGTTCCCGCGGCTCAATGCCTTCAGCTACTGGGTGTTCCTGTTGGGCGGGCTGTTCCTGAACGCGAGCTGGTTGGTCGGGCCGTTGTTCCATGCCGGCATGCTCAACGTCGCCCCCGACGGCGGCTGGTTCGGCTACGCGAATCTGACGGAACGCCAGTTCTCGCCCGGGCCGAACATCGACTTCTGGGTGCTCGGCCTCCAGATCCTGGGCATCTCGTCGCTCGCCGCGGGGTTCAATTTCATCGTCACCATCCTGAACCTGCGGGCGCCCGGGATGAAGATGATGCGCTTGCCGGCGTTCACGTGGATGACGCTCGTCACGCAGTTCATCATCATCACCGCGTTCCCCGTGATCACCGTCGCGCTCGTATTCCTGCTGTTCGATCGCTTCTTCGGAACGCACTTCTACCTGCCGCAGGCGGGCGGGACGCCGCTCCTGTGGCAGCACCTCTTCTGGCTGTTCGGCCACCCGGAGGTGTACATCCTCATCCTGCCGGCGATGGGGATCGTGTCGGACGTGCTCCCCACCTTCGCCCGCAAGCCGTTGTTCGGCTACACGGTTGTGGTCTACTCCGGGATCCTCATCGGCTTCATGGGGTGGGGCGTGTGGAGCCACCACATGTTCGCCGTGGGCCTCGGGCCCATCGCCGACTCGGTGTTCGCCGCCACCACGATGCTCATCGCGGTCCCGACGGGCGTGAAGATCTTCAACTGGGTGGCCACGCTTTGGGGCGGGGACATCCACGGCACCACCGCCCTGCACTTTGCGGTCGGCTTCATCGCGATGTTCATCATCGGCGGGCTCTCGGGCGTGTCGCACGCCTCGCCGCCGGCCGACCTGCAGCAGACGGACACGTACTACGTGGTCGCACATATCCACTATGTGCTGTTCGGCGGGACCGTCGCGGGTCTGTTCGCGGGGGTGTATTACTGGTGGCCCAAGATGACCGGCCGCTTGCTGAGCGAGACCCTGGGCAAGTGGCACTTCTGGCTGCAGTTCGTGGGGATGAACCTGGCGTTCTTCCCGATGCATTTCATCGGTCTGCTGGGAATGCCGCGCCGGATCTACACCTACTCGCCCGACTTGGGCGTCAGCGATCTCAATCTCGTCTCGACGGTCGGCGCGTTCCTTATCGCCGTCTCGATCCTGGTGTTCCTCTACAACCTGTGGCGCACGCGCCGCCACGGCCAACGCGCCTCCAACGATCCGTGGGGCGGGGCGACGCTCGAGTGGAGCATCCCCTCGCCGCCGCCGGTCTGCAATTTCTCGGTGATCCCCACGGTGACGAACCGGTTGCCGCGCTGGCGCACCGAGCTGCACGGGCCGATGCAGGATCCCCCCGCGATGCCGCCCGCGCCGATCCACGTGCCCGGCGGCTCCTGGTGGCCCATGGTGGCGGCGCTCGGGTTGCCGGTGATGGCGCTCGCACCGCTCACCCATACGCCGTGGGTCGCGTTCGTGGGTGTTGCGCTGCTGCTGTTCGGCATCTACCGCTGGGCGTTCGAGCCCTTCGAGGTCTGAGCGATGACGCACGCCGCGCACGCCGCCACCGCCCATCACACCAGCATGGGGCTCGACAGCCGCAAGCTGGGCCTCTGGGCCTTCATCGGCTCCGAATGCCTGCTGTTCGGCTCGCTCATCTCGACCTACCTGGTCTACAAGGGGCGGAGCGTCGTGGGCCCCTACCCGCACGATATCCTCAACATCCCCTTCACGTCGGTCAGCACGTTCGATCTGCTGATGTCGAGCCTCATGATGGTGCTGGCGCTCGCCGCGGTGCAGCGCGGCGACATGAAGTGGGGGAAGATCTGGCTGTTCTCGACGGCGTTGCTCGGCCTGATCTTTTTGGGCGGCCAGGTGATCGAGTTCACCGAGTTCGTCCACAAGGGACTGACGATCTCGACGAACCTGTTCGGCTGCACGTTCTTCGTGCTGACGGGGACGCACGGCGCGCACGTGGCGGTGGGGGTGCTGTGGCTCTTGACCTTGTGGGTGCGCGCCCTGCAGGGCAAGCTCGGGTCCGCCAACGCGATGACCGTGGAGATCACGGGCCTGTACTGGCACTTCGTGGACGTGGTGTGGATCGTGATCTTCACCGTGGTCTACCTGATTCAATGAGCGCCTACGAGGGAGAGAGGGGGACGGCGATGCACGAGGGCGGCGAGGCCGGGCAGCACGCGCATCCGACCGCGGACGTTTATTTGCGGGTCGCGGCGGTGCTCGTCATTCTCACAGTACTCGAGGTGGGCGTGTTCTACGTCCCGGTGTTCCACCCGGTGCTGGTGCCGGCGCTGCTCGTGCTGTCGGCCGTGAAGTTCACGCTGGTGGTGATGTTCTACATGCACCTGAAGGCCGACAGCAGGTTCTTCACCTTCCTGTTCGGTGCACCGTTGCTGCTCGCGGTGGGCGTGATGGTGGCGCTGCTGTTCCTCTTCTTCGGGGCGCTCACGCTCAGGGGGGCGGCGGGGGCCGGATGACGGCGCCGTCACCCGGTCCCTGGCAGCGGTGGGACCTGCATCCCAGCGTGGTGATCGGGCTCGTCCTCCTGGGCGGGCTCTATGTGTATTGGGGGGGGCTCAACGCGCCGCGCCGGCGGGTCGCCGCGTTCGCGGCCGCGCTCGCGGTGCTCGGCCTGGCGTTGAACGGCCCGCTGCACAACCTGTCGGACGCTTACCTCTTCAGCGCCCACATGCTGCAGCACCTCGTGCTCACCCTCGTATTGCCGCCACTGCTGTTGTACGGAACGCCCACCTGGGTGGTGCGCCCGCTGCTCCGGCCCCGCTCGGTGTTCGGGCTCGCGCGCCGGATCACGCGCCCGCTGGCCGCGGGGGTGCTGTTTTCGGTGCCGATCACGCTATGGCATTTCCCGCAATTCTACGAGGCGGCGCTCGAGCACCACGCGCTGCACATCGTGCAGCATCTCGTCTTCATTGCGACGGGGGTGATCATGTGGTGGCCGGTGCTCTCGCCGGTGCCGGAGCTCCCGCGGGCGAGCTACCTCACCCAGCTGCTGTATCTCTTCGTGCTCGGGCTCCCGATGTCGCTCGTGGGCGCGATGATCACGTTGGCCGACGGCGTGCTGTACCCGTTCTACGTGACGGCGCCGCGCGTGTTCGGCTTGGCGCCGCTCCCGGACCAACAGTTGGGCGGCCTGCTCATGTGGGTGGTGGGGACGATCTACTTGTGGGTCGCCGCGAGCGTGGTGTGGTTCCGGTGGGCCGCTCGGGAGGAGCGCGGTGAAGTCGAACGCGCGGTTCCCCCGGAGGCGTACGGGAGTGCGGAATGAATTGCCTACTCTCCCTCGTCCGTCTCCCCCAGCGGGTGCAACTTGAGCATCGCCGCGATCTTGGGGTGCTCACGCCACAGGTAGTAGCCCATCCCGTACGCGGCGATCGCGTTGCCGATGGCCACGTTCCACCAGGCGAGCGAGCCGAGCAGGGGCTGGGCGAGGATCGCCACCGTGACGTAGAACCCGAATTCGAAGATCGCGAAGAACACCACCACCAGGTACAGCGTCGGCGGCGCCACTTCGACTTCCGCCGCGAGCACCGCGGCGACCGTGCCCACGATGATGAACGCGCTCACGTGGATCATGGTGTAGCCGATGATGCGGGAGTACTCGATCACCACCCCGGCGGGGTCGTGGACGCCCCAGAACACCGCCGAGCCGAGCATCGCCGGGGTGAAGAACGGCCGGCCGGCGACCGCGTCGATGACCAGAAACCACAGCGCCACGGCCGCGGCACCGACCAGTCCGGCGATGAATCCCTCACGCAGGATGCGTGTCAACTGCATGATCCGTCCTCCGGGCCTTCGGTCTGCCGGCAATATAGCGCCGCCCGAGGCGGGGGCTAGATTGGGCCCACGTTCTATCACTTCAGTGGGGAGGCGACATGGCGCCGTTCTCTCGTCCGCTCATCTATCCCCTGTGTCTCGTGACCGGGTCGCTGCTGGCGGTGACGGCCGGCGTGCTGCATCCCGATCTCTCAGGCGATGGAGCAGCGCAGCTCACCATCATCGCGCAGTGCCACGCATGGCGCGCGATCCACTGGGCGTTCCTGTTCAGCTTTCCCTTGGCCCTCACGGGGCTCGTCGGGGTTATGGGGCGGCACACCGGCACGCCGGGCGAGGGTGCGGCGCGCGCCGGGGTGATCGTCGCGACGTTCGCCTACGGGGCGTGGAGCGTGATCGTGGCGTTCATGGTGGGCGCCGGGTGGTCGCTGGCGCAGAGCTTCACGGTGGCGGACGCGGGCATGACGGTGTTTCTGTTCGATATGCTGCGTCCGTTCGGGCTCGCTGCGCAGCGGGTCGGCGGGTTCGCACTGGGGCTCGCGACGTATCTGTTCGGTTGGGGGGTGTTCAACGGGAAGGTGTTGCCGCGCTGGTTGGGCCGGGGCGGAGTGGCGGCGGGCGCGGTGGCGATGGCGCTCGCCGTCGCGTTTCCGGAAACGACGAAGGCGGACCAGGCCGCCTTCGTGTTTCCGGTGCTGTGGCAGGTGGTGACCGGGGCCGTGCTGCTGCGCGGCCGGCCGGCGGGCGCTTAGCGCGCCCGCAGCCGGACGATGCGCGCCGCCCAGCCGTCCGCGGTGTCGGGGCTGCGCGCCAGGACCTGCAGCGTCACGACCTCGCCAGCCTTCACCCTCCGTAGCGCCTCGCGGAACGCGACGCGCGTGCGGGTGGGTGTGCCGTTCACCGCGATGATGATGTCGGGCCCGCCCGGGTCGTCGCTCGAATTCAGCCGCTGATAGGCCGGCCCCTCCGGCGAGACGTCCGTCACCACCAGGCCGCCGCCGCGTTGCACCACCGGCCGGAGCCGGGTGTCGCGCGCGTCGTCCTGAGTCAGCGCCTCGACCGAGATCCCGAGCATCTCCTCCTTGCTCGAGGCATCAGTTTTCGACTTGGCGGACGCCGTGGCGACCTCGCTGTCGCTGTCGCCCGGCGCGCGCGCGAGCCGCACCGTCACGGTGTGCTTCTCACCGCCCTGGCGGAGCAACGTGACTTCGACAGGTTCTCCCGGCTTCTTGAAGCCGACGCGCTGCTGCAGTTGCGGCGTGTTGTCGACCGGCTCGCCGTCCAGGGCCACGATGACGTCGCCCGGCTGGATGCCGGCCTTCTTCGCGGGCGAGTCGTCGTTCGTGTAGCTGTTCACCACCACGCCGGCGATCTGCTTCAGGCCCACGGCGTCGGCGTCCTCCTGGTTCGCGTCGCGGATGGAGATGCCCATCACGGCGCGCTCCACGTGGCCGGTCTTCACCAGCTGATCCATCACGGTGCGCGCCAGGTTGATCGGGATCGCGAAGCCGTACCCGGCGTAGAACCCGGTCTCGCTCGCGATCGCGGAGTTGATGCCGACGACCTGGCCGCGGATGTTCACCAGGGGCCCGCCTGAGTTACCGGGGTTGATCGCGGCGTCCGTCTGGATGAAATCCTGGATCGAGTAGCGCGTTTGCTGCAGCCCGGCGAGCAGACGGCCCTTGGCGCTGATGATCCCGGCGGTCACCGTGAACGCGAACGCCTCGCCGAGGGGGTTGCCGATCGCGAGGGCCCACTCGCCCACGCGCGTCGAGTCGGAGTTGCCGAAGGCGACCGTCGGCAGGCTCCTGGCGTCGATCTTGATGACCGCCACGTCCGTGTTCGGGTCGGTGCCCACCACCTTGGCGGTGAACTCCCGCTTGTCGTATAGGCGCACGGTCACCTTGTCGGCGCCCGCGACCACGTGATTGTTCGTGAGGATGTACCCGTCGGGCGAGACGATGAAGCCCGACCCCGAGCCCTGTTCCACCTGCGGGCGGCGGCGCAGGTTCGGAAAGAAGTCCTCGAACCCCGGCGGCAGCCGCTGGGTATCGCCGCGCTCCACGTGCTGCGACCGGATGAACACGACGGCCGGCTTGACGTGGTCTGCCACGGCGACGAAGGCGTCACCGAGGTCGCTCACCGACTTGACGGCGGGAGTCGCAAGCGCTGGGGCGGCGACCTGCGCCGGCACGATCGACTCCGCCGCCGTGCTCTTTTTCGGCAGATCGAGGGTGGACGCGAACGCCAACCCGAACACGAAAGCGATCGCCACCAGGGTTCCGAATTTCAGCCAATCACGTGTACGTACCGACATCGTCAGTGTCCGTCTGTTAGAGGGTGTTACTTCTTCTTGTCGTCATCCACGATTTCGTAATCGGCGTCGACGACGTTCTCCTTCTTTTCTGCGGCGGGTTCCGCCGGGCCTCCGGCGGGCGGCTCCGCCCCGGCGCCGCGCTGCGCCGCGTACAGCGACGCGCCGGCGGCCGAGTACGCCTGCTGCAGCTCTTCCAGAGCCTTGGAGATCTCGTCCGCGTTGCCTGAGCGGAGCGCCTGCTTGGCGCCGTCCACACCCTTGTCGAGTCGCGCCTTGAGCGAGGCGTCGAGCTTGTCGACCCACTCCTTCGAATTCTTCTCGACCTCATACACCAGCGTGTCGAGGCGGTTGCGGCGCTCGATCTCCTCGCGGCGCTGCTTGTCCTCGACCGCGTGCGCCTCCGCCTCCTTGACCATCTTGTCGATGTCCTTGTCGCCCAGCCCGGACGACGCCTCGATGCGGATCTTTTGCTCCTTGCCGCTGGCCTTGTCCTTGGCGGACACGTGCAGAATGCCGTTCGCATCGATGTCGAACGTCACCTCGACCTGCGGAACGCCGCGCGGAGCCGGCGGGATCCCGGTGAGTTGGAACTTCCCGATCGTGCGGTTGTCGAGCGCCATCTGGCGCTCGCCCTGCAGCACGTGGATCTCGACCGTGGTCTGGTTGTCCTCCGCGGTCGAGAAGATCTCCGATTTCTTGGTGGGGATCGTCGTGTTGCGCGGGATGAGCACGGTCGTGACGCCGCCCAGGGTCTCGATGCCGAGCGACAGGGGGGTCACGTCGAGCAGCAACACGTCTTTCACCTCGCCCGCGAGCACGCCGCCCTGGATCGCCGCGCCGATCGCCACGACTTCGTCCGGGTTCACGCCCTTGTGAGGCTCCTTGCCGAAGAATGCCTTGACGATCTCCTGCACCTTGGGCATGCGCGTCTGGCCGCCCACCAGGATCACCTCGTCGATCTCCGTGGGCTTGAGCCCCGCGTCCTTCAGCGCCTGCTCCATCGGGGGCATCGTCCGCTTGACCAGATCGTCCACGAGCTGCTCGAGCTTGGCGCGCGTGAGCGTGAGGTTCAGATGCTTGGGCCCCGACTGGTCCGCCGTGATGAAAGGCAGGTTCATCTCCGTTTGCATCACCGTGGATAGCTCCATCTTGGCCTTCTCCGCGGCTTCCTTGAGCCGTTGCAGGGCCATCGGATCCTTTGCGAGATCGATCCCTTGGTCGCGCTTGAACTCGGAGACCAGCCACTCCATGATGCGGGCGTCGAAGTCGTCGCCGCCCAGGTGCGTGTCGCCGTTGGTCGACTTCACTTCGAAGACGCCCTCGGCGAGCTCGAGCACCGAGATGTCGTAGGTGCCGCCGCCCAGGTCGTACACGGCGATCTTCTCTTCCTTCTTCTTGTCGAGCCCGTAGGCCAGGGCCGACGCCGTCGGCTCGTTGATGATGCGTACCACATCGAGGCCGGCAATCTTCCCGGCATCCTTGGTGGCCTGGCGCTGCGAGTCGTTGAAGTAGGCGGGGACGGTGATGACCGCCTTCTCGACCTTGTGGCCGAGGTAGTCCTCAGCCGTTTGCTTCATCTTTTGCAGGATCATGGCCGAGATCTCGGGCGGCGTGTAGCGCTTGCCCTGGATCTCGACTGAGGCGAGCCCGTTCGGTCCCTCCACCACTTTGTAGGGCACGCGCTTCCTCTCCTCCACCACCTCGTTCACCCGCCGCCCCATGAAGCGCTTGATCGAGAACACCGTGTTCTGGGGGTTGGTCACGGCCTGACGCTTCGCCACCTGCCCGACGAGCCGCTCGCCGTCCTTCGTGAACGCGACCACGGACGGAGTGACGCGCCCGCCTTCGGCGTTGGGGATGACGACGGGGTCGCCACCTTCCATCACCGCCACCACCGAGTTGGTAGTGCCGAGATCGATGCCGATGATTTTCTCAGCCATGACGACGGCTCCTTATCCCGAGGTTGATGCCCTAGTCCCGCCGCCCGTCGCACAAGCAAGCGGCGTGCCCATGAAAGATGTCAAAAAGGCAGAGCGAGGGAAGGCGGGCAGGGTTACATTCTCCCGCGTGATTCCCTACAAAGACGAGAATCCCACCGAGCTGACGCCGATCCTGACCGTCGGAATCATCGCCCTGAACGTGCTGGTGTGGCTGTTCGTGCAGGGTGCGGGGGCACCGGACGTCCTGGCCCGGTCAGTGTGCCAGCTGGGGCTGATCCCCGCTGAGGTGCTCCGCACGGCTCCGCCCGGGACCGTGGTGCCGCTGGGGGACCACCTGCAATGCGTGCTGACGGACGCCCCGAGCTGGCGCACGCTCGTGACGTCGATGTTCCTGCACGGGGGCTGGCTGCACCTCATCGGCAACATGTGGTTTCTCTGGGTGTTCGGGAACAACATCGAGGACTCGATGGGCCACACGCGCTTCATCCTGTTCTATCTGCTGTGCGGGGTGGCCGCCGCCGCGACGCAGATGTTCGTGGATCCGCGCTCGGCGGTGCCGATGATCGGTGCGTCGGGGGCGATCAGCGGGGTGATGGGGGCGTACGTTCTGCTGTATCCGCGCGTGCGCGTGCATACGTTCGTCACGCTGGGCTTCTTCTTGACCACCGTGACGCTCCCCGCCTACGTGATGCTGGGCTACTGGTTCGTGCTGCAGCTCGTGCTCGGCGCCATCGGCGCCGCGGCGGGGATGCAAGGGGGCACCGCGTTCTGGGCGCACGTCGGCGGGTTCGTCGCCGGGCTGGTGCTCATCAAGCTGTTCGCGAACCGCGAATACCTGGAGCGCCGCCGCGCCGGAGTCGTCATCCTTCCGCGTGATGTTTGATCATCTTTCCCTCCACGACGAAGACCACGTCCTCCGCGATGTTGGTCGCCAGATCGGCGACCCGCTCGAGGTTGCGGCTCACGAGGAACAGCTCCATGGCGGCCCCGATGATATGGGGGTCTTCCATCATGTGCGTGAGCAGGATGCGGAAGACGGAACGGTGCAGCGCGTCCACCGAGTCATCGCGCCGGCAGATCTCGCGCCCCAGCCGTGCGTCGCCGCGCACGAAGGCGTCGAGCGCGCCCGATAGCATCGCCCGCGCCTGGCGGGCCATCTCGAGCAGCTCGGGCTCTGGGGCGATGAGCCTCGCGGACAGGAGCCGCTCGGCCGACTGCGCGATGTTCACGGCATGGTCGCCGACGCGCTCCAGATCGTTCGCGATCTTGGTCGCGGCGACCAACAGGCGAAGATCTCGCGCCATCGGCTGCTGCGTGGCCAGGAGATCGATCACCGTCTCCTCGATCTCGAGCTCGAGGGCGTCGATCGCGCGGTCGCCGGCGATGACGTCGGCGGCGAGCGCCGCGTCGCGCTTCAGGAGCGCGTCCAGCGCGCGGCCCAGGGCATCCTGGGCCTCGCCCGACATGGTGAGGAGCTTGGCCTTGAGCTCCGAGAGCTCGTCGTGAAAGTGGCGGTGTGCCGCGGTGGCGCTCATCCGAACCGTCCCGTGATGTAGGCCTCGGTGCGTTCGTCCGCAGGCCTCGTGAAGATCTGCTTGGTGTCGGCGAACTCGATCAGCCGACCGAGATAAAAGAAGCCAGTGAAATCGGAGACGCGCGATGCCTGCTGCATGTTGTGCGTCACGATGACGATCGAGTAGCTCTGCTTCAGCTCGACCATCAGCTCCTCGATCCGCTGCGTGGCGGCCGGGTCGAGCGCGGAGCAGGGCTCGTCCATGAGCAGCACTTCGGGCTCGTTCGCGAGCGCCCGCGCGATGCACAGACGCTGCTGCTGGCCGCCGGAGAGGCTCGTGCCCGGCGTGCGCAGCCGGTCTTTCACCTCGTCCCACAACGCGGCCTGGCGCAGCGCCCGCTCCACTCGCTCCGGCATGTCGCGCTCGGCGGCCAACCCGTTGAGCCGGGGCCCGTACGCGACGTTGTCGAAGATGGTCTTGGGGAAGGGGTTCGGCTGCTGGAACACCATGCCCACCTCGCGGCGCAGCGCCACGGGATCGGTGCCGCTCGAGAAGACCGACACGCCTTCGAGCAGGATGTCCCCTGTGTGGCGAGTGCGCGGGATCAGCTCGTTCAGCCGGTTGACGGAGCGCAGGAACGTGGTCTTGCCGCAGCCCGAGGGGCCGATCAAGGCGGTCACCGCCCGGCGCGGCACGGTGAACGTCAGGTCGAAGAGCGCCTGAGTCGCGCCGTACCAGAAGTTGTACGCCCGGACGTCGATGATGGGGGTCGAGCGGTCGGACGGACGGACCGGCGGACGCTCGGAGCGTCCGACCTGCCCGGCCGTTCGGCGGTCCGCGAGTCCGAGCGTGGTCATCCGAACCTCCCGGTAATGTAGGCCTCCGTGCGCTCGTGCGCCGGGTTGGTGAACAGCAGCTCGGTACGGCCCACTTCCACCAGATCGCCCATGTAGAGGAACGCGGTGTAATCGGACACCCGCGCGGCCTGCTGCAGGTTGTGGGTCACGATCACGATGGTGTACGCGGTCTTGAGCTCGTGGCACAGCTCCTCGATCCGCTGCGTGCCGGCCGGGTCGAGCGACGCGGTGGGCTCGTCGAGCAACAGCACTTCGGGCTCCGGGGCGAGGGCGCGGGCGATGCACAGCCGCTGCTGTTGGCCGCCCGACAGCGCGAGCGCGCTGTGCCGCAGCCGGTCTTTTACCTCGTCCCACAGGGCGGCGCGCCGCAGCGCCCGTTCCACGGCGGCGCCGACGTCGGCGCGCGAGCGCCGGCCGTTCACGCGCAACCCGGCGGCGACGTTGTCGTAGATCGACATGGTCGGGAAGGGCGTGGGCCGCTGGAACACCATGCCGATGCGGCGCCGCAGGCGGACCGGGTCGACGGTGGCATCATAGATGTCGGCGCCGTCGAGCAGCACCTGACCGGTGACCCAGCCGCCCTCCGACAGCTCGTGCATGCGGTTCAGGCAGCGCAGCAGCGTGCTCTTGCCGCACCCGGACGGCCCGATCACCGCGGTGACGGTGTGCGCCGGAAACAGGATCGACACGTCGTTCACCACGGCGCGGCGGCCGTACAGCGCCGTGAGCCGCACGGCCTCGAGCTGCAGCCGGGCGTCAGCGGGCGGCGCCATGGCGTTGCCGGATGGCCCAGCGGGCGGCGATGGCGAGCAGCAGCACGAGGCCCATCAGCACCATCGCGGCGGCCCAGGCGAGGCGGTGCCACTCATCGAACGGCCCCGTTGCATACGTGAAGATCTGGAGCGACAGGGTCTGCATCGGCTGCAGGATGCTCGTGCTGAAGTTCAAGTTGCCGAGGGCGGTGAACAGCAGCGGCGCGGTCTCGCCGGCGATGCGCGCGATGCCGACGAGACAGCCGGTGAGGATCCCCGCCAAGGCGGTGCGCGCGACGATCCGCAGCGACGTGCGCCACCGGGGGTAGCCGAGGGCGAGCGCGGCTTCGCGCAGCGAATGGGGGACTAGGCGCACCATTTCTTCCGTCGTCCGCGCGATCATGGGGACCATCAAGGCGGCCAGCGCCACGCTCCCGGCGAGCGCGGAGAAGTGGCCCATCGGCTTGACGAGCCACGTCCAGGCGAAGATCCCCACGACGATCGACGGTGTGCCGTTCAGGACATCCGCCACGAACCGGACGGTCCAGCCTAGCCGCCCCGAGCCGTACTCCGCGAGGTAGAGTCCCGTCCCGACGCCGATCGGCAGGCCGATTAGCGCGGCGAGTCCCACGATGATCCCGGTGCCGACGATCGCGTTCGCCACGCCGCCGCCCGACTGGCCGGCGGGGACGGGATTCTCGAAGAAGAAGCGCCAGTCGAGGGACGACGCGCCCTTGGCGATGAGATGCCCGAGGATCAGCACGAGGGCCAGGACCGCGCCAAGCGACAGCACGCCCACGAGGCCGGTCATGACGCCGCTCACCACGCGGCGCCGCAGGCGGCGGGCGTTCACAGCGCGCGGCTCCCGACGGCCGTACCCCGCGCCACGCGCCAGATCATGAGGCGCGCCAGTGCGTTAACGAGCACGGTGATGACGAACAGAATGAGGCCGACCTCGAACAGCGCGGAGAGGTACAGATTGGTGGTCGCTTCGCTGAACTCGTTGGCGATGGCCGCGGCCATGGTGTAGGCCGGCTGCAGGACCGACAGCCCGATGTCGTGGCGGTTCCCGATCAACATCGTCACCGCCATGGTTTCGCCCAGCGCGCGCCCGAGTCCGAGGATCACCGCGCCGATCAGGCCGGCCCGGCCATAGGGCACGACCGCGGTCCACACCGCCTCCCAGCGGGTGGCCCCCATGCCGAGGGCCGCCTCCCGCTGGCTCGGCGGGACCGCGAGCAGCACCTCGCGCGACACGGCGGCAATGTAGGGCACGATCATGATGGCCAGGATCACGCCGCCGGCGAGCAACGAATTGCCGTAGAACACCCCGGCGAAGAAGGGCGTCCACCCGAGCGCAGCGCGCAGCGGCGGGACGACGTAGCCGCGCAGGAAGGGGATCAGCACGAAGATCCCCCACAGCCCATACACGACGCTCGGGATCGCGGCGAGGAGCTCGACCAGGAAGCCGACCGGCTGCCGCAGCCACTTGGGCGCGAACTCGGTCAGAAACACCGCCACGCCGAGCGCCAGGGGCACGGCGATGAGCAGCGCCAAGAGCGACGACGCCAGCGTCCCGAAGATCATCGGGGCTGCACCGAATACCCCCGCCACCGGGTCCCACACTGACGTCCACAGGAAGCCGAACCGGAAGCGTACGATGGCCGGCCAGGCGCTCACCAGCAGCTCGCCCACCAGCGCCAGGAACAGCAGGGGGAGCACGAGAGCCAGGGCCGTCAGCGCGCCGCGGTACACGCGGTCGCCCGCGTTCGCGCCGCGCAGCACGCGCCAGCTGGGCTCGGCCGGCGCGACGGGCTCGATGGGTGGTGCGGTCATCGGGCGGAAACGTATCCGGGCTGTGTCACGGGCTTGTAACGGGCGCGGCAAGAAAAAAACCCCCGCAGGCAAGCAGCACCTGCGGGGGGTGAAACGGCAGCCGGAAAGGAGGGTTTACCGGGCTGCCGTGGTCCAGACCGACCTGCCGCCGGCCGTGATCGACTTCAACCGCGCCTCGATCCAGGGCCGGAGCTGCTTGGGGAGCGGGGCGTAGCCGAGCGGCTCCGCGCGGGACTGGCCTTCCGTCTCGGCCCACCAGACGAACTTCACCAGCGCGCTCGCCTTGGCGGCGGCGGCGTACTGCTTGTGGACCAGGAACCAGGTGAAGCTGGCGATCGGATACGCCTTCGCCCCATCCGGGTTCGTGATGGACACGCGGAAGTCGGTGTTCGGGCCCATCGACTCCATCGCACCAGCCGCGGCGGCGGTGATGCTCTCCAGCTTGGGTTCGATGAACTTCCCGGCCTTGTTGCGCACGATCCCGGCGGGAAGCTTGTTGATCATCGCGTAGCCGAGCTCGACGTAGCCGATCGCTCCCGGGGTTTGCCGTACCGTCGCGGTCACACCCTCGTTCCCTTTGCCGCCCAGTCCGACCGGCCAGTTCACCGACGTGCCTCGGCCCACCTTCTGCTCCCATTCGTCGCTCACCTTGGACAGGTAGTCGGTCCAGATGAAGGACGTGCCCGACCCGTCGGAGCGGTGCACCACGACGATGTCTGCGTCCGGCAGCCTGACGCCGGGGTTCACGGCCGTGATGCGGGCGTCGCTCCATTTGGTGATCTTGCCGAGGAAGATGTCGGCGAGCACATCGGGGGTGAACCGCAGCGTCTGCGTCACGTCCGGGAGGTTGTACGTGGCGACGTCGCCGCCGAGCACGGTGGGGATGTGCAGCACGTTGCCATTGATCGCCGCGATCGCTGAATCCTTCATCGGCGCATCGGTCGCGCCGAAATCGACGGTGCCGTCCGAAAACTGCCGGATACCGCCGCCCGAGCCGATCGACTGGTAGTTCAGCTGGACGTCGGGATGCGTCTGGTTGTAGGTCAGCATCCAATCCTGATAGATGATGTTCGGGAACGTCGCGCCCGCGCCGGTGAGCTTCACCTGCGCCGCCGCGGGCGCAGCGAGCGTCAGGGCGGCCAGCGCGATGAGGGAAGACTGCTTCATAAGTTGCACCTCGTCCGTGATTAGAACGTGAA
>JBGPDL010000064.1:0-14627 GCA_041482275.1 Gemmatimonadota bacterium
GATGGTCCAGAGATCGAAATGCGGCCGGTAGCGCCGGGCGCCTACCGTGGCGGCCACGCGCCCGCTCAGCGCGGCATACCCCAGCGTCGCCTCGGCGCTGCCCCACCACCCCGCGGCAAGATCGTAATCCGCCCCGCCGACCAGGCTCCAGCCGCGCGCCGGGCGGATCGCCAGGTCCACCCCGGCCCGCTCACCCACGAAGTAGTCCACCCGCGGATCGACCTCCCGCAGGTAGCTCAGCCGCACGTCGAACCGCGGCGCGACCCACCCCGCGCTCGCTCCCGCCACGAGCTGGCGCTGTCGCGGCTGGAAGTCGTCGAGCGGGTTGAGCGCCGGGCTCGTGACCGGGAGGGCGACGCCGCGCGCGAGCCCCCAGCCGCCGTAACCCGTCACTTCCAGGCCCTGCTGGCCCGTCCGCAACGCCAGGCGGCCGCCGTCGAAGCCGGTGAACCCAAAGCGCGTAGGCACGGCCTGGCGCCCGAGCTGGGCGGACACGTGCTCGGATGAGTAGTCGGCGTAGCCCTCGAGTAACTGCACGTGGGAGTCGGTGCCCGGCCAACGGTCGGCGCCGCTCAGGTCTCCGGCCACCCGGCCCGTGGCACGGACGCTCAGACCGGGGACACCGAGGCCCCAGAGGGTGAGGTCGGCGGTCGTCGTGATGGGCGCCGAGTGCACCGCCGGACCGGGACGGAAGAAGCGGCAGTACCGGCCGCCGCCGACGCAGTTCACGGCAAAGCCGTCCGGCGTGGAGGGGCCACCTGATGGGCCAGACACGGTGTCGGCGACCGCAATGCTGTCCAGGGTGACGCCACGGTACGCTGCCGCCTGGACGCGGGTGTCCACGCGGAGGCGGTACCCCTGGGCCCACCCCGCTCGCGGAAGCATCGCGGCGACGACCACGCCGAGCACGAGCCGAGCCGCCCGCGTCATGTGGAATCGCTCGCCTGCTCGACGAGCAGGGCCCTGGCCGTCTCCGGCGCCGCCTGGAAGTGGCATACCGTGCATTCCTGCGCGGCGTAGTGACCGCTCTGCTCCGCGTGGCACGTGACGCAGAACGCGCGATCCGGCACCAGGCGCGCCACGGTCGCAGGCGCGTGACACGCGTCGCACGCGACGTGGCCGCGCTCGGGAGGAGCGTGGGCCGCCACTGCCTCGTCGGAATCGGCGGCGTGGCAGGCACTGCAGCGGCGACCCGCGGCGTGATGGTCGTCGTGGCACGCCTTGCAGCTCGCGACCGGCGGCGCGGCCTCGAGCGTGACCGCCGTGGTGTGGCAGTCGAGGCACGGCGTGGCGCGGTGTTGCGCGTGATCGAAGCGCGCCGGGTGCTTGCGCGCGGGCGAGCCGGAGACAACCACCCTGACCGTCACCGAGTCGGGCGCGGCCAGCTCGCCCTTCGTGTGGCAGCTCGCGCAGTCCAGCTTGGCCGGCGTTTCGTGATGGCAGATCTGGCAACCGCGGGGCGGCTGGAAGGTCAGCCGGCTGTGCTCGCGCTGGGAGGCGTGGCACGTGATGCAGGCGAGAGACTTGTGGCGGTCGTGCGGAAACGTGTCGGACCGCACCGCGACCGGGCCGCCGCCGCCCGGCGGCAGCGCCGGCGGCGGGTCGTCAAAAAAAGGTCTGTCGCCCTTGCCTTTCCGGGGCCCGAACGGCACGGGCGCGGGCGCCGCCGACACCTTGTGCAACGCCTTGGTCGTGTCGAACGGCAAGGGCGGCATGAGGCGCCGCACACCGAGCTGCGCGCGCCGCTCGCGCACGGCGGCGTGGCATCCGGCGCAGTCGCTCGGGTCCACTTTCGCCGCGTGCGCCAGGTGACACAACGTGCACTGTTGCCCCACTTTGCGGTGCGCAGGGCCCACGTGGAACGGCCGCGCGCGCCAGTCGTCATGACAACCGCTCTTGGCGCAGGTGGTCGCCGCTTCCTGTGGGCGCGCCTGCTTGTGGGGGTCGTGGCACGCGCCGCACGCGCCGGCGTGCGGATCGCGGCCGGCGTCGAACTCCGCCAGGATGGCCCGCATCTGGTGACAGGAGAAGCACTCGCTCACACCGGGCACGAGCCTCCCCCGCGCGCTGTCTCGCGGCAGAAACGTGGGGACTTCGCGCGTGAAGCGGTGACACGTCACGCAGTGCAGGCTCGTCTGCGCCTGCATCTTCCCCAAGGTGATCCCGGTGGTGACGTGGCATCCCGACTGGGCGCAGGTCGAGTCCACGGGCGCGAAGCGGTGCACCTCGAGCCCATGGCAAGTCACGCACTGGATGTTCTTGAGCGCGGCCGAATCGGACTCGAGATGCGTGCGGTGTCCCGCGGTGGAGGCAATGCGTTGCCACACCTTGGGCTGCCCCGTGACGTGGCAGCGTTTGCACACCTCCGACGGCACCTTGGCGTGGGGACCGATCTCGCTTGGCCGCTCCGCCACCCAGAGGTAGAGCTGTCGCATGCTCGCGAACAGCGACTGGTCGTGGCAGCTGTGGCACGACAGCGAATCGTGCTCGCTGCGGGTGAAGCGCTGGTACGCGGGGCCCATGACGTGGCAGCCGGTGCAGAACCCATTGTCGTGCTGCATGTATTTCCAGCTGGCGGTCCCGAAGCCCACGAACCCCAGGACCACCGCGGCGGCGGCGGCCGCGAGCGCGATCTTGAGACCGCGGCGACGCGTCACCACCCACAGCCGGATTGGCGCGCGGCGTCGCCACAGTAGAGCCAGCAGCGCGACCACGACCGCGAGCCCGATCGCCGCGGCGGCGATCTGAACCCAGGACGGCAGGTTAAAGACGAAGCGCACCACAGTCGCGACCCCCCCAGGGAGGGGGGACTCGACCGCCGACGGACGAGGAAGCGGCTCCTGGGCCAAAGGGCCGGCCCCGGTGACCGTGAGGATCCCGGGGCCGGGAAGGAGCGTCATGCCGCCGAATCTACCGCGAAGCCGTGCGCCTGCCAAACGCCACCTTGCCTGAAACGCCCAGCGGGCGCGCTCCTGGGACAGCACCGCCAGTGGACACCGCCGGATGAAGGAAAAGCTGCCTGCCTCGGCAAGCAGACCCCCACGGAGGCCGGCGTTCGATCGAGGCAAGACGCCTTGCTTCCGCTACCGCGAGCCTGACCGACCTCCGGCAAGCTGCATCGAGGTCACGGACGTATCGCCATCACGGCCTGCTCAGTCCGTGGCGCCACTTTCAGCTGGCCGCTCCGGATCGCGGCCTGAATCTGAGACAGGACCGGCGCAGGCGGTGCTGGCAGGAAGCCCCCCGCCCCCCCGTAGGTCGCCTCCAGATCCGCGATCGATGCCAGCAGCAGCGCCCGGTAGAGGAACGGGTTGTGCACCCCATGCGACCCGTCGGGGTGACCTGTGAGTGCCTCCCCGGTGAGCTGGGCGTTGAACAGCGCACCCTTGGCCGACGTCAGTATGGTGCTATACGGCGCGGTCGTGAAGTTGAGGTCGTTCGGCGCGTTCAGCTTGATCTTCGCCAGGTACCCACTGTCCGTCGGGAAGGCATCCAGGGTCTGGTTGCCGTTATCGATCCATAGCGTCCTGACATAGCCTTCCTTTTCGTCCCGGAACTGGTTCAGCCGCTGGACGGCGATCGCCTCATTGGCGTGGCACCCGGACGCAGTGCAGCTCCCCCACGAACGGCTGGGCTCGTCGTACGCACAGGCGTTCGTGTACGTCGTATCCACCACCGGTGGACTCTTCTGCTGCAGGCAGGGGAGCGGGTGGAAGGTGTGGCCAGTGAACGAGATCGAGGTGCCAAAGGCGTCCACCCCGGTCTGTGCGTTCACGTGGCAGCCGGCGCAGAGCCGCGGGTTGGCGGTCGATCCGTGGGTGGTGAGAATGGCCGTCGTGTCGTACGAACTCCCCGGCGGGAAGTATCCCGCGGTGCCGAACAGCACCGGTCCCTGCGATCCATGCGGCCCGCGGCTGTTGCTCGCGGACGCGTCTGGGGTCCGGTTGTGACACTTGGTGCAGAGGTTGTTGGTCGGATTATCGATGGGGAAGCGGAGCTGTCCTGGTAGCGGCAGGCCATCCGCGCCCTTGGCGGTGCCGTGCGGATCGTGACAGACCACGCAGTTCTGGGGCAGGAGCGTCGTGGTCCCAAGTTCCTTGTACAGGGTATTCACGCCCCAGAAGGCCAGAAAGCCCTTCCCCTCGTGACACTGCTGGCAGCTGACGTTGGCCGCTTGTGACTGCCGGAGCTGGCCATGCCGGGACGAGCGCCACTCCGCAAGGTAATTGTGATTCTGAGAGGGGCCGGCTCCCTGGTGGCACGCGCCGCAACTCGAGTTCACCATCGCGGCCGTGTCCGCTGCGGTCAGCACGACTGCATTGGTGCTCACATT
This sequence comes from Gemmatimonadota bacterium, assembly GCA_041482275.1. Lineage (GTDB taxonomy): Bacteria > Gemmatimonadota > Gemmatimonadetes > Gemmatimonadales > GWC2-71-9 > AG41. Next base: position 4,334 of record JBGPDL010000064.1, read on the forward strand.
CGGATAAACCATGGCGCTCGCGATCGGACGATTGGCCTTGATCGTGGGGTTCTGCACGTGGGTGAATCCCGGCCCGTGGCAGCTCTCGCACTGCACGTCGTGATAGGCCACGTCCTTCACCTTGTCATAGCCCACGGTAGCCACCGCCTGATTGCCGCGCGAGTTGACCGTGTGGCATGCTTCGCAGAACGGCTGGTGGCCCGGGTTGGCTTGCAGAGTGTCCCACGCGTTCGCGTGCAGCGTCTGAACCCAGTCCGCCTGCTGACCCACATGGCAGTTCCCGCAGGTCGTCTGCTTGTCGCTGACCGTGAAGTAGCCGAGGAACCCGCTCGCTGTATCGGGCGGCGAGTTGAAGGGCGGCCGCGTGACGTAGGTGATCTTCTCGGTGGTACAGGCGCCGAGCAGGAACGCGGCGAAGGCCAACGGGCGGTGCTTCATACGAGACTCCTCGATCTTGGGTACGACTGCTTCATGACCTCTCGCTCACCGCGCAAGCATCATCTACTCCCTGGCGGCGCCGGCCGCTTGGGGGCAGCCACGCTTTGCAGGTAGGACAGGATGTCCTCCGACTCGAGACCGGACGGTGTGGCCACGTTCATCCGCTTCATGTTGCGCTCCACCCGGGCCAACACCACGGGCCACTCTTCCTTCGAATGCAGCCCCGGATCGGGGGCTGCGTGACAACGGCTGCAGCTCAACAGGAACGCCTCCCGCCCCTTCCCGGGGGGGGGCGGCGCGCCTCCCACCTTGAGCGCGTTCGCCGTCAGGTACTCGAAGATGTCGGTCCGGTCCGACAGACTCGGCACCTCGACGCGGAGCGACTCTGGGAGCCCCTCCATGCGGAGCCACATGCGGCGCACGACCACCGGCCAATCCGCCGCGCCGTGCGCCCGCGGCGTGGGCAGGGCGTGGCACTGCCGGCAATACGCCACCACGAGCCGCGCTCCCCGCGAGTTCGGCTGGGGCAGATCGCCGGGGCCGATCCAATCCGGCGGCAGCGCGATGGTCGCGGCCGCGAGGAGCAGCCGGTCGGCGCGGCTCAACTGGGCGGCCGGCGGTGCCGCAGCCCCGCGCGGCGGTTCCCCGCACGCCAAGCCTCCGGCAACCGCGAGGATGACCAGCAGCGCCCGACCATTGTGCGGCATCGTGGGCCGAACTCGCCTGAAGGGACTGGGAAGGAGAATCCGCTCCCGCGGATGAAGGCTCTGTGAAGGCCAAGTGAAAGTTTTCACAACCTCGGTCTCGGCAAAGTCGACGCCAAACATGCACCGTTCCGCGGCGCGCAGCTAGGGCGTTTTTGCGGAACGCGGGGTTCTGTTTGCGGCCCATCGAAGACCCCTGACCCACGCCATGGAGCGCGTCCCGCGAGCAGATGTTTCAGCCGATGGCGCTCTTCCCGCTCGCGCTCGTCGAGCGTACGGCGGACCGTGGCCAGCTGCAAGCGTAGCGCCGGCGCGATGCGCCGCTCCAGCGTGTTCACCTGGCGCGAGGTCTGGGACAGCGCTTCGCCCAGCCGGCGGATCAGCATCTCCCGCGGGGCGGCATCAAGCAGCAGCTCCGTGAGGCGCTCGAACTCGGAGGCGGCGCGCACGGTCGCGGGTCCGGTCGCGCCCGGCGCGGTGCCGCGCGCGCCCAGCGTGCGGGCGAGCGGCGGACGCCGCACGATGGTCGACACCGCGATTCCCCACACGGATCCCGGCTCGATATCCAGCAGGATGTCGCGGGCCGGCCAGGCGAGGGCGCGCAGACCGGCCAGCCCGTGCCGGGAGAGCGCGTCCAGCAGCGCGGGATAGGCGGTCCGCGTGCGCTCCTCGATCTGCGCCCGCGCGTCCGCCGCGGGGCGGGCGAGACGGAACAGCTCGGTGACGAGCGCCTCGCGTTTGCGACGCAGCAGCTCGACGCCCTTGCCGATCCGCTCGAGGTGCCGCGCGGCCCGGATCAGGTTCATCCGGGTGGGAGCCATCCCGCCGAGGCCGCTCACGGGTGACGCGCGGCCCAGGCCGCGTCCGAGAGCCGCAACAGATCCTCACGCGGCAACGCCTCGAGCAGTCGCCAGCCGATCTCGATCGTTTCCCCGATGCCCCGGCGCGCCGCTTGCTGGCCCACGAACTCAGCCTCGAAGCGCTCCGCGAACGCGAGCGCGCGCCGGTCGGCGGGGGACAGCCCCGCTTCGCCCACGATCGCGGTCATGGTCCGCGCCTCGCGCCCGCGGGTGTACACGGCATAGAGCTGATCCGCCCACTCGCGATGCTCCGGCCGGGTCTTGTCCGGGCCGATCCCCGCGTTCATCAAGCGGGAGAGGGAAGGCAGCACGTCGATCGGCGGAAACACGCCCCGGCGATACAGGTCGCGCGACAGGACGAGCTGCCCCTCAGTGATATAGCCGGTCAAGTCGGGGATGGGGTGAGTGATGTCGTCGTCCGGCATGGTGACGATCGGGATCTGCGTAACCGATCCGGCGCGGCCGGTCACGATCCCGGCACGCTCGTAGATGCTCGCGAGATCGGTGTACATGTAGCCCGGATAGCCGCGGCGCCCCGGGATCTCCTCGCGCGCGGTCGCGATCTCGCGCAAGGCCTCACAGTAATGCGTCATGTCGGCGATTACGACCAGGACGTGCATCCCCGCGTCAAACGCGAGAAACTCGGCCTGGGCGAGGGCGACGCGCGGCGCCAGCAGCCGCTCGATCGTGGGATCGCGCGTTTCGTTCAAATACAGCACGCTGCGCTCGCGGGCGCCGCTGCGCTCGAAGCGCTCGAGGAACGCGTCCGTCTCCCGCGCGGTGATCCCGATGCCGACGAACATCACCGCGAATGGCTCGTCGCGCGGGGCACGCGCGCCCTCCACGATCTGCGCCGCCAGCTCGAGGCCCGGCAGGCCCGGACCGGAAAAGACGGGCAGCTTCTGGCCGCGCACCAGCGTGTTCATCCCGTCGATCGCCGAGACGCCGGTCTCGATGAAGTCGGAGGGGCGCGCCCGCCGCGTCGGGTTGAGCGGCGCCGCCCAAATCGGGCGGATCGCCTCGCCCACCGGCGGCGGTAGGCCGTCCACCGGCGCTCCCATCCCGTTGAACGCCCGCCCCAAGAGCTCCCGCCCCACGACGACGGAGGCGGCATCGCCCGTGAGCGTGATCTCGGCGAGGGCGGGCGGCAGCCCCACCGTATCCTCGAGCACCTGGATCACGGTCACGTCGCGCCCCGCGTCGATCACCTGCCCGCGCCGGGGCGGCCCGGTCGGCGTGCGGATCACCACCCATTCGCCGAGCGCCACCGTCGGCGTGCGGCGGAGGTAGATGAGGGGACCCGTGGCGCGCTCGGCGCCGTGATAGGTGCGGGCGACCGGGCTCAAGGCGCCGCTCCGATCTGCGCCACCGCAGCCGCGGCCGCGTCGGCGCGCGCGGGGAAGTCCACGCTCGAGGCGCGCCGCGCCGCGTCGAGCGCCCGCCGCGCAGGCACGAGATCGATGCGCTCGATCGGCGTTCCGGCATCGAGCGCCCGGAGTCCGGCCCGGTACAGCGCGTGCGCCACCGCGGCGAGCCGGTACGTCTTCGTGACCGGCGAGTACGCATCGTTCGGATCGAAAGCGCTCTGGCCGAGCACGGTGTCGCGGACGAGCCGCGCGGCGTCGAGCAGCAGACGATCGCGGTCCTGCAGCGCCTCGGGCCCCACGAGGCCAGCGATTTCCCGGAGCTCGCGCTCGCGCTGCATCAGCTCGAGCGTGTCGCGGCGGATCGTCGGCCAGTCGCTCCCGACCGTGCGCGCGAACCACGGCCCCAGCGCCTCCGCCTGCAGGCTGTAGCTCGTTTCCCAGTCCACCGCCGGGAACTGGCGTTGGTGCGCGAGCGCGGGATCGAGTGCCCACAGCGCGCCCGCCACCCGCAGCGAGGCCTGCGTGACGGGCTCGGAGAAGTCGCCGCCCGGGGGCGAGATGGCGCTGATCAGGGTGACGGCCCCGGTGCGGGACGGCCGGCCCAGCGCTTCCACCCGGCCGGCCCGCTCGTAGAACTTGCCAAGGCGGTTACCGAGATAGGTGGGATAGCCTTCCTCGCCCGGCATCTCCTGCAGCCGCGCCCCGATCTCCCGTAACGCCTCCGCCCAGCGGGACAGGCTGTCCGCCATCACCGCTACGCGGTAGCCCATGTCGCGGTAGTACTCGGCGATCGTGATGCCGACGTAGACAGACGCCTCGCGCGCGGCCACCGGCATGTTCGAGGTATTCACCACCAGTACGGTGCGCTCCATCATCGAGCGGCCCGTCCGCGGGTCCGCGAGCCGTGGGAACTGCTCCAGCACGTCCGCCATCTCGTTACCGCGCTCGCCGCAACCGATGTAGACGACCACGTCCGCGGCCCCGTACTTGGCGAGCGACTGCTCGATCACAGTCTTGCCGGTCCCGAACCCGCCCGGCACGGCGACGCTCCCGCCCTCCGCGACCGGAAACAGCAAGTCGAACACGCGCTGCCCCGTGATGAACGGCTCGCGCGACGGCAGCCGCCGCCCCGACGGGCGCGGCTCGCGCACCGGCCACGCGTGCGCCAGCGCGAGCGGCGTTCCGTCCACGAGCTTCCCCACCGTGGCACCGACCGTGTACTCCCCCGCCGCGATCTCGGCGATGCGGCCCGCGACACCCGGCGGCACGAGCACGCGGTGGGCGAAGCCCGGCTGCTCCTGTACGGTGCCCAGCACGTCGCCGCCGCCGACTTCGGCACCCGGCTCGAGCGCAGGCGCAAACACCCAGCGGCGGGCGCCATCGAGGGTCTCCGCCGCCACCCCCGGCTCAATGAAGTCGCCTACCTGCTCCGCAATCCGGGCGAGCGGCCGGCCCGCGCCGTCCACGACCGCTCCCAAGAGGCCGGGGCCGAGGTGAATCGTGAGCGGCCGCCCCGTGGGCGCGACGGGTTCGCCCACGCGCAGCCCCGACGTGTCCTCGTAGATCTGGATGGTCGCCTGATCGCCGGCCAAGCGGATCACCTCACCCAGCAACCCGCGGTCGCCCACGCGCACCAGCTCGTACAGCGCGACGTTTCGCAGCGGCGCCGCCTCGGCGAGCGACCCGCTGATCCGCAGCAGCCGCGCGCCGCTCACTTGAGCCTCACGCGGTACCCGATCACCTGTCGCAGCAGCTCCACGATGTACGCCTCCGCCCCCTCCGCCGGCGCCGTCCAGGCGGGCCCCGGGAACGGAACGAGCAGCGGCAGCGGCCGGCGACCCATCTGCCGCCGCAGATCGTCGGGCAGCGCCTCGTAGAACGTATCCTCCACCAGCACAACACCGACGTCGGGCTCGGCCAGGAAGCGCCGCACCGCCGCCACCCCCGCCGCGGGCGACTCGGCCTCGATCGGCCGCAGCCCCGCGAGCGCGAAACCCGCGGCGACTGCGGGCCGGCACAAGACCCGCAGCGCGTGCGCCATCAGACCGTCACCAGCGCGCGGACCAGCCCCGCGCGCGGCGCGGCGAGCGCGACGCCCCAGATGATGCGCCGCAAGTCCTCCATCTCGGCCCGCAGCCGCAACACGTACGCGAGCACCGGCGCCGGTCCGAGCGGCGTCACCCGCATCGCGTGCATGAGCTCGCGCACACGGATTCGGAGCACGGTTGCCTCGAGCTGCGCCGTGTCACCGGCGCGACCGTCGAAGGCCCGGGCGAGCGCGGTGCCCGCGAACGACGCCGCGAGCCGGCGCGTCGCCTCCGCCACGTCTCCCGCGGCCGCCGCGATCTCGAATGCCGCGATCGACAGCCGCTCGCCACCCGGCAGAAACGCGTCCTTCGGGGTCACGTCCTTCCCCTCGGCGGCGAGCACGAGAGCGCTGAAGGCGTTCTCGAGGTCGATCGTTTCGCGCACGTAGGCTGCGAGCGGCCCCGTGTGGCGCGCCGCACGGAGGGCGCGGGCGGCGAACGTGCGATTGAGGAGCAGCTCGAGCCGGAACAAATCCGGCTGCGCGGCGGAGGCCACGGCGAGGAGCGCCGACCCGTAAGGATTGCGCCACGCGGTGAGCAGGGCGGCGATCGCCGCAGGTTTGTCCCGCTGGGCGAGCTCGCGCAGGGCGCGCTCGGGCAGCGTCGGCGTGGGGACGAGCCCCGCGAGCCGCGCCTCGGCCGCCGCTCCCTGGACGGCGCCCCGCAGCAGCGCCCGCAGGCTGCGGCGGTCTTCGTCCTCGAACAGCACCGTGAGCGCGTCGGCGCGCACGCCGCTCCATCGAGCGAGGACCCCGAGACGCTGGCCGGCCACGCGCCGCAGCGCCAGCTCGAGCGCCGCCGCCGTCGGCTCCCCCTCCTCCACGGGATACCCGCGGTGCCGCAGCGCCTCCGCCAACGCCGCCCGGTCGGGTGCCTGGGCCAACGCCTGCAGCTCGGCGCGGCCTAGCAGGTGGGTTGCGAGCCCGCGCGCGCGCGCGTCCAGGTCTTCCCAGCGTATCATCACGGCGATGTCCCCAGCTTCGCCAGCACCTCGAGCGCGAGCCGCGCGCGCAAGCGGTCGAGCCGCCCCTCGAGCGTATTGTCCACCTCGATCGCGCCGTCGGTCGTGACGACGCGGATGCCCGGCGGCGCCGCGGGATCGCCCTGCACCGTCAGATGCTTCTTCCGGGCGACCGCGGCCCGCACCGCGGGAACGAGCGTTTCGGGGCAGCGGATCACGGCGGGCTCATCGCCGACGGCGCCGAGCGCCTCGGCGAGGTGCTCGGGGAGGGCGCGGGCGCGGTAGGCCTCGCTCGCAAGCGCCTCGAAGAACAGGCCGCGGGCCGCACCGAACACGCGCTCCAGCAGCCGCTGGCGCGCGGTGAGCACCGCCCGGCGGCCGGTCCGACGCGTCTCGCCCAGAGCCGCCTGGGCCGCGCCGCGCAGCTCCGTTTCGCGCCCGCCGAGCACGTCGGCCCGGCGGCGCGCGACCAGCTCGTCCGCCTCGCGGGCGATCGCCGCGACCGTCGCGCGGGCCTGGACGAGGAGATCCTCCGCCTGCGCGCTGCCGTCCCGCTCCAGCGCGCCAAGCAGGTGGTCGAGCGGCATCAGGCGGCTTTGCTGAACAGGATCAGCACGGCCACCACGAACCCGAGAATCACCATGGTCTCCGGGATCGCAATCATCAGAATCGCCGTGGTCGACAGCTCGGGCTTCTCGGCCATGCTCGCGGCGATCGCCGGCCCGATGCGTGACTGTGCCCAGGCGGTCGCGAGCGCAGGGATCGCCACGGCGAGAGCCGCCGCCAGCACGTTGAATGGAATGCTCATAGACCTCTCCTCACTGAGGGCGCGGGTGTCGCGGTTTCTCGGGTCCAGTGCCCGAACGGTTCGTAGCGGACGCCGCCGGGACTGTAGAATTTCCCGAAGAACTCCACGTAGTGCAGACGCAAAGCATGAATCGTCGGGCTGAACAACGCGATCGCGAAGTTCACCAGGTGGAACAGCAACGCGAACAGGACACCCACGGTGACGCTGCCGATCGCCCCGACCATGCGATTCGCGACGACGGCGAGCATCACGGACGCGACGCCCAGCGCCATGATACGGGCGTAGCTCAGGATGTTTCCGAGGGTCGAGAGCAGCTCGATCGGGGCCACGACGCCCTCGAGAATGATCAAGATCGGGAACGCGACGAGCAGCGCGACCGCGGCAGGCGTGAAAAAGCTCTTCGGCAACACGTCCACTGCGGCGAGCAGCGCGAGGATGATCAGCACGATCATCAGCGCCGACACGCCGCGGCCCAAAGCGGCCCGCGGATGGCGGCGGATGTTGCTCGCCACCCCCAGCCCGAGCCCCAGCAGGATGTGCACCGCGCCGAGCGCGACGGCGAGCAGCAGGAACGGGATGAGCGCTTCTGCGCGGCTGAACGCGATGGGCCGCAGGCCGAGCCAGCGCGTCCCGAGGTCGCCGAACAGCTCGCCGTACAGAAACCCTGCGATGATCGAAAACAGCGCGCACGGGCCGATGATCTCCGACACGTTCCGGAGCACCGTTCCGGGCTTGGAGCGCGCGTGCAGCACCAGGCCGAGCGCCGCGAGCACCACTCCGTACCCGATGTCGCCCAGCATCAGGCCGAAGAAGGCCGGGAAGAACACCGCCACGAACGGGGTCGGATCGATCGTGCCGTAGTGCGGCAGCGGCATCAACCGGATCAGGGTCTCGAACGGCCGCAGCAGGCGCGGATTGGACAGCACCACCGGCGCGTCCTCCGATTCCCACTCCTCCTTCGAGATCTCGCTCACGACCACGTCTGCCCCGAACGCGGCGGCCAGGAGCGCCTCGAGCTTGCCCCGCGCGCCCGCCGGTACCCAGCCCTCGAGCACGAAGGCGTGGGGCGTGACCCCTGAGAGTAGCAGCGCGTCGAGCTCGCGCAGCCGGTCGTGCAGCCCGGCGCGGGCGCGCCGCAGCTCCGGGCCGTGGGTCCGGGCCAGCGCATCGCGCTCCCGCCGCACCGCCTGCGCCTCCGCCGGGATCTCTCCCATCCGGGCAAGCATCCGCGGAATGGCTTCGGTGAGCGACTTGCCGCCGTACATCTCCGGGACCGGAATCTCCTGGACGCGCGCCTCGGCGAGCAGGCGCTCGACCCGGCCGGCCGCCTGCGTCGACACCACGACGAGCAGCGCGGTCTCCCCGCTGGGCAGCTGCTGTGCGTACAGCTCGAATTCGTTTCCGATGATGGCCGTGAGACTCGCGCGCAGCTTGTGGATCGTCTCCGCCGCGCCACTCTTCAGGAGCACGTGGTACACCGTGGCGTTGGGCCAGCGGGCCTCGCTCTCGAGTAGCGACCGGAAGGCGGAGAAGAAGTGCTGATACTTGAGGATGAGCGCCCGCTCCTCCTCGAGCGCCGTGGCGCGCGCCTTCAGGCGCTCGGCGGCGCGTCGCACCCGCCAGCCGAGCCGCAGCCAGCGCGCCAGATCCAGCTTGACCGGCGCGGCGGCTCCGGCCGCCGTCCCCTGCCCGGCGCCGAGCCCGAGCTCGGCCAATCCGCGCTCCACGTTCTCGAGCGCGTCGCGCAGGTACCGACCCTCACGCTCTTGCTCGGGCGACAGCCGCAGCGCGGCGACCCGCTGTGCTGTCGCAGACGAGGCGAGGTGCAGGATGCCGGCGTCCTGGAGGGACCGGAGTACGTCGGAGAGCCGATCGCGCGGCCCGAGGATGCGCACCTTGGACATCTCGATGATCATGTCGCGCCGCCGATCACCCGCTCGACCACGCGCCGCGCGACTTCCTCAATGCGCTCGACCGTCACGCCGTCGAACCGCTCCGTGTCGCGTCGTGCCGCGTCCGCGATCTCCCGCGCCGTGCGATCCCGCTCACTGGCGATCTCCGCCTCGAGCCGCTGGGCCGCCGCCTCCAGCTCCGCGCCAAGCGCCGCATCCCGCGCCCGGGCTGCCTCCCGCGCTGCCGTCACCAGACGCGTGGCCTCGTCGCGCGCGCGCTGCAAAGCCTGCTCGAGCCGGGTTTCGGTGTCGAGCAGGCGCGCGAGGTCTCCTCCGCTCGCGGGCGTGGACGCCGGGCCCGGAGCGCGAGCGCCAGTTGCCATGGACGAAGTGTGATGAGAAACGGGTGGATGAATCGTGAAGACCCGGAAAAGATTTCCTCATCATGAAGCTCTCTTCACGAGGGCTTTCGGATGCCTGTGGACGAGATGGAGTACGGTTTCTGCGGTTTCCGCACCTACCTACGCATCGGAGCGTCCGCCATGTACCTCCCCACGTCACATCCTTGGGCCGAGGACGAGACTCTCGGCGCGTACCTGGAGAAGCGCGGCGTGAGCCGGCGCGACTTCCTCACGTTCTGCGGTGAAATGGCGGCGATCTTGGGCGTCGGGAGCATGATGACGCCACGGGTCGCGAAGGCCCTTGCGGCGCAGAAGCGCCCCACTGTCGTGTGGCTGTCGCTGCAAGAGTGTACCGGGTGCGTCGAGAGCGTGCTGCGCACCGCGGACCCCACCATCGGTGATCTCGTTCTCGACGTCGTTTCGCTCGATTACCAACACAACATCATGGCCGCCGCGGGATTCCAGGCGGAAGCGGTGCTGCAGGATTCGCTCAAGAGGAACAAGGGTGAGTACCTGCTGGTCGTAACGGGGTCGATCCCGCTCAAGGACGACGGGATCTACACCACGATCGGCGGCCGCACGGCCAAGACGATCCTTGAGGAGGCTGCAAAGGGCGCGAAAGCGGTCATCGCGATCGGCGCCTGCGCGCACTGGGGGAACATCCAGGCGGCGCGCCCCAATCCGACGGGGGCGGTGGGCGTGGGGGACGTCGTGAAGGACAAGCCGGTGGTGAACATCGCGGGCTGCCCGCCAATCGGCGACGTCGTCACGGCGAC
>JBGPDL010000065.1:0-14011 GCA_041482275.1 Gemmatimonadota bacterium
GATCGTCGAGCTTGGTCAGCACCAGCAGGAACCGCAGCTCCTCGTTGGCTCCGCGCAGGCATACCGTCAGCCGGCGCTCCGCCGCTTTCCGCTGGATCAGCATCAGCGCGCCGAGACCGGCGCTGTCGATCTGGCGCGTGCCCGAAAGGTCGATCACCAGGCGCCCGGCACCTTCCGCGATCTGCTCCAGCAGCTCCGTCGCCGCGCGGCGGAACGCCGTGCGTGAATCGAGGCCCAGCTCCTCGGGAGCGGCCAAGACCTTTTCGCTCGGACGCGTAGACATCGTCATCTGCTCCTCCACAGTCGGCTCCTGTAAGTTCGCCGCTGGGGGCTAATGCGACTCTGGTGCCACACAGCTAAGCTGCAGGCTGTCAACCGCTTGTCAAAGCCGGCGTGAGGCTCCTCACGCCGCCGCTGCCGCAGACCGAGCGCTCGAGGCGCAGATTGCAAGGGCCGCCTTGACCTCCCACAAGAGGAGGCGCATATCCTTACGGCCGTGAGAGACCGCATCGACACCCTGCTCGACGAGCAGCGCAGCTTCGCGCCGCCGCCCGCGTTTCGTAGCGCGGCCCATGTGCAGGACGACACCCCCTATCGCGAGGCGCACCACGACCGCGAGGGCTATTGGGCGGCGTGGGCCCGGGAGCTGGAGTGGTTCCGCCCCTGGGACCGGGTGCTCGAATGGAAGCCGCCGCACGCGAAGTGGTTCCTGGGCGGCAAGCTCAACGCGTCGGTGAATTGCCTCGACCGGCACGTGCGGAGCGGCCGGGGTGACAAGGTCGCGCTGATCTGGGAAGGCGAGCCCGAGCCGCGGGAGGTGCGCAAACTCACCTACCAGGACCTCCATGGCCTGGTGTGCCGGTTCGCGAATGCTCTCAAGCAGCTGGGCGTGGCCCGCGGCGACCGGGTGGCGATCTACATGCCGATGGTGCCGGAAGTGGCGGTCGCGATGCTGGCCTGCACCCGGATCGGCGCGATACATACCGTCGTGTTCGGCGGCTTCTCCGCCGAATCGCTGCGCGACCGGATCAACGACGCGGATGCCAAGGTCCTGGTCACGGCGGACGGCGGCTACCGGCGCGGCGCCACGGTGCCGCTGAAGCGCAACTCCGATGAGGCGCTCGCCGGCACGCCGAGCATCCGCCACGTCGTCGTGTTGCGCCGGACCGGCGATGCCGTTTCGATGCAGGCGGGACGCGACCACTGGTGGCACGAGCTCATAGAGCAGGCGCCCGCGCAGTGCGAGCCGGAGCAGATGGACGCCGAAGATCCCCTCTACATCCTCTACACGTCGGGCACCACCGGGAAGCCGAAGGGCATCCTCCACACCACCGGTGGCTACCTCACCCACGTCTACGCCACCACCAAGCTGGTGTTCGATCTCAAGGACTCGGACGTGTTCTGGTGCACCGCCGACGTCGGCTGGGTCACCGGGCACTCCTACATCGTGTACGGCCCCCTCGCACTCGGGGTGACGGAAGTGATGTACGAGGGAGCCCCCGACCATCCCGGCAAGGACCGCTTCTGGGCGGTGTGCGCCCGTCATGGCGTGACCGTGTTCTATACGGCGCCGACGGCGATCCGCGCGTTCATGAAATGGGGGCCCCAGCACCCGCAGAAGCACGATCTGTCCCGCCTCCGGCTGCTCGGCACCGTGGGCGAGCCCATTAATCCCGAAGCGTGGGTGTGGTACCGGCGGTATATCGGCGGGGATCGCTGCCCCATCGTGGACACGTGGTGGCAGACGGAGACGGGCGGCATCATGATCACCCCATTGCCCGGCGTGACGACCTGCAAGCCCGGCTCGGGAACGATTCCCTTCCCCGGGATCGAGGCGGAGCTGCTGGACGGCGAGGGCGACCGGGTCGCGGTGGGCGGCGGGTTTCTCGCCATCACGAGCCCGTGGCCGGGCATGCTCCGGACCATCTGGGGCGACGACGAGCGCTACCGGGAAATCTACTGGAGCAAGTGGAAAAATATCTACTTCCCGGGCGACGGCGCCAAGCGCGACGAGGACGGCTACTTCTGGATCCTGGGCCGCGTGGACGACGTGCTCAACGTGGCCGGCCACCGCATCGGCACAATGGAAGTGGAGAGCGCCCTGGTGGACCACCCCGCCGTGGCGGAGGCCGCGGTGGTGGGACGGGCGCACGAGCTCAAGGGCCAGGCGCTCGCGGCCTTCGTGACGCTCAAGGAGGGAAACGCCCCGTCGGACGGGCTGCGCGACGAGCTGAAGGGCCACGTCGCGAAGAAGATCGGTGCGCTCGCCCGCCCCGACGATATCCTGTTCACCGCCGACCTCCCGAAGACCCGGAGCGGTAAGATCATGCGCCGGCTCTTGAAGGACATCGCGGAAGGCCGGGCGCTGGGCGACACGACGACGCTCGCCGACCCGACGGTCGTGGAGCGGCTCAAGACCCAGTACGAGGCGGCGGAAAGCTAGAGCTCGACCTGGGTTCCGACTTCGAACACCTGGTTCGCGGGAATCTTGAAGAACGCGGTCGCCCGCAGCGCGTTGCGCGACATGAACGCGAACAGATCCTCGCGCCACTTGGCCATGCCGGGGCGCTCCGAGGCGACCAGGGTCTCCCGGCCGAGGAAGAACGTCGTTCCCTCTATCCGCATGTCGAGTGACTGCGCCCGACACGCCACGAGCACGTCCTCGATGTGGGGATCGTCCATGAACCCATAGCGGGCGACGACGGCGTGGAATCCTTTCCCGATGCGCTTGATGGTCACGCGCTCCGTCGCCGGCACATGGGGAACGTCTTCCGTGACGACCGTGAGGAACACGATTCGCTCGTGCAGCACTTTGTTATGGGCCAGGTTGTGCACGAGCGCGGGCGGCGTGCCATCGGCGGTGCCGTACATGAAGACGGCGGTGCCCGGCACCCGGATCGGCGGCTCGGCCGCCAGATCGGCGAGCAGCATCTTGAGCGGCACCGTCTTCTCGAGCATCCGCTTGGCCAGGATCTCGCGCCCGCGCTTCCACGTGTTCATCAGGATGAAAATGGCCGCCGCGATCACGAGGGGGACCCAGCCGCCATAACGGATCTTCAGCGCGTTGGCGCCGAAGAACAGCAGGTCTACCCACAGGAACAGGCCGGACACGCCGGCCGCGCGCAGGAAGCTCCAGCGCCACACCTCACGGCTCATCACGTAGAACATGAGCGTCGTCATGAGCATCAACGTGGACAAGGCCACGCCGTAGGCCCCTGCGATGTTGCTCGAGGTGCGGAACCAGAGGACGAGCGTGCAAGTGAGCAGCATCAGGCCCCAGTTGACCGCCGGCACGTAGATCTGGCCGATCTCGCGCGAGGACGTGTGCTCGATCTGGAGCCGGGGGCTATAGCCCAGCTGCACCGCCTGGCGGGTGAGGGAGAACGCGCCGGAGATGACCGCCTGCGAGGCGATGATCGTCGCCGCTGTCGCGAGCGCGATCATCGGGTACAGGGCCCAACTCGGGGCGAGAAGGTAGAACGGATTCACCGCCGCGGCGGGGTCCCGCAGCAGGAGCGCCCCCTGCCCGAAGTAGTTGAGCAACAAACAAGGGAACGCGACGCCGAACCACGCGATCTGGATCGCGCGATGGCCGAAGTGGCCGAGGTCCGCGTACAACGCTTCACCGCCTGTGACGACGAGGAACACGGCACCCAGTACCACGAAGCTCCGCCCCACGTTCTCGGTGAAGAAGCGCGCTGCGTGGTACGGCGACACCGCCGCCAGCACCTCGGGCTGGCGGGCGATCTCGCTCAATCCGAGCACGCCGATGGTGGCGAACCAGACGAGCATCACCGGGCCGAACACCGCGCCGATCCGGGCGGTGCCGCGGCTCTGCAGCACGAAAAGGCCGATCAGGATCGCGAGCGTCACGGGGAGCACCCACGACGAGAACGTCGGCGTGGCGATCTCGAGGCCTTCGACCGCGCTCAACACGGAGATCGCCGGCGTGAGGGCGCCATCGGCGTACAGCAACGCCGACCCGAAGATGCCGAGCACGATCATGACGCGGCGCGGCGCGAGCCCCCGGGCCAGACGGCTGCCGTTCACCAGCGCCATCAGCGCGAGCACGCCGCCTTCCCCTTTGTTGTCGGCCCGGATGATCACGATGTGGTACTTGATCGTGACGACGATCACGAGCGACCAGAACACGAGGGACAATACGCCGAGCACGTTGCCGGGCGTCACGGCGATGCCGTGGGTTCCGTAGAAAGACTCGCGAATCGCATACAGGGGGCTCGTGCCGATGTCGCCGTACACGACGCCCAGCGCGGCGAGCGCCAGGGTGGCGAGATAGCCGCCGCGCGGGGCGGACCCGGGTTCCGTGGCGGCGGTCATCGCGCTGAATATTAGCGGCTGGAACCGTCGCCGCTTTGGCGGCGCCCGGTCACCGCCGCCGCCCAGATCGCCGTCATGATCACGGCCGACGCAACACACCAGCGGCACGTCGCGTGCAGGACGAACAGCTCGATGGCGGTGAGGTAGAGCGTGAACCCGAAGCCCACGGTGGCGAGCGCCGCGAGCAGCGCCGTCACGCGCCGGTCGGCCGCGAACCGGGGCCGCAGTCCCGCGAGTCCGACCCCGAACAGCGCCGCGTATCCGGCCACCCCGTAGAGCGCGACGGGCACGCCCAGCAGCTCGGCAAAGCGGCTCGCTTGCACGTACTCGCAACTGCCGGTGCCGCACTGCAGCACACCGATCAGGCCGATCTTGTAGAGCCAGAGGTAGGTCGCGACGAGCAGCCCCACGAGGGCGAGGAGCACGATCGCCTGCCGCCGCATCACTTGTGTTTCTTGGTCAGGCTGTCGACGAGCGCCTTGAAGTCGTCCGACGTGGAGCGTCCGAATGAGCGCCCGTTCACATAGAAGCTGGGCGTGCCCCGCACGCCCGCCGCCTCGCCCTCCTGCACGCTCGCGTCGATGCGCCCGGCGTAGCGCTGGGCGTCCATGCAGGCGTCGTACTTATCGAGGTCCACGCCGACCGCTCGCGCGAAGTCGCGGAACAGGGTGCGGGGATTGTCCCCAGTCCGGGCCCACTGATGCTGCTCGAACAGCCGGTCGTGCATCTCCCAGAACTTGCCCTGCTCGCCCGCGCACTGAGCCGCCAGCGCGGCGTAACGGGAGTAGCGGTGGCTCGGCAGCGGGAAATCCCGGTAGCGCCATCGCAACTTCCCCGGGCCGATCAGCTGCTCCCGGATCACCGGCATCTGCACGGTCGCGAACGACGCGCAGAAGGGACACTCGAAATCTGAGTACTCCGTGACCTCGATCGGCGCCGACGCCGCACCTAACGTGTAGCCGCGGAACCCGTCCGCTGCCGGGACCACCGCGGCCGGCGCGCTGGGAGCGGGCGCCGGCTTCCGCTGCGCGCTGTACCACACCACCCCACCACCAACCACCGCCACACCCGCGAGCAACACGTAGAACCCCTTCATTCGTCCCGAGCCCTCCGCCATGGTTCGTCGTCTTCATCGTCGTCGAAACCCGGCGCCGCGTCCCGCGCCCGTCGCTCCGCTTCCTCGACGATGCGACGACTCTCCGCGACTTCCGGCGTGTCATACGTCAGTCGGACCTCATAATGGAACAGCTCGCTCCGCGCGTTCCCCAGGAGCTGCTGCAGCTCGGGCCCCCGCTCGAGCAGTTCGCCCGCATGGTCGAGCGCCTGAATGCGCTCCGCGAGCGCACGCAACAGGGCGAGCAAGCGCGCCGCGCGGTCCGGCCCGTACACTTCCTGCGAAGCATCGCTCATGTGCCCGCCTTCCTGACCGGTCGGCCTGCGCCCACCCCCACCCCAACCCCATCCGTCTCCCAATCTTTATGATAATACCGCCGCGGGCGCCTGTGCCGGCCCTTTGCGCCACCCATAGCGCCTGATTACATTGCGGCGCCGTTTGATCGGCGGCCTGAGCGGGCGAGCCGCCCCCGCGTCCCCACGTTCCCGATCCCAAGACCAAGAGGAGCACGCCACGCATGGCCAAGAAGCGTTCGGAACCCCGCAGAATGTCCACCCCCACGCTGTTCGAGCAGGCCCGCGACGAGTTGTTCTCCCATATCCTGCGGTGCGGCGTCTTGGAGGCGAGCCCCGAGCACCAGAAGGAATGGTTCGACGATACCATGCTCTACCTCGCCGAGCGCTACGACGGCATGGCGGAGCAGCAGCTCGCGGATCTTCGCCTCCTGGGCGAGCGCTACTGCCGGCCCGTGGTGGGCCGGAGCGCAACAGTGGGCGCCACCGCCTGAGCGTCGGCGCCGCGTGACGGGTTGCGGGGCGGCCCCAGGTGGGCGCCCCTTTTTCTTGCCCGCTACCACCAGGCGGGGAAACGACGAAACCGCCATCCCAGGACCAACCGCACGCCACCGCCCAATCCCAGCTCCGCATACCATCCGGTGCGCGCCCCCGGCGCCGCTTCGACCCCCACCAGCGCGGTGAGATAGCTCGCTCCCGGTGCACCTTCGGCACCGACGAAGGCCAGGCCCAGCCCACCGTATGGCCCGGCGGCGCGGCGCTCGGCCGGGCGGAGCAGGAACTGCGCGGTTGCTTCCACACGGACGCCGAGGGCGCGCTCGTAGTCGCCACCGGCGGCGGCGAGAGCAAAGCGGGCCTGGCCGCCGGCGCGCCGGGCGAGGCCCAGCTCCGGACCCCAGAATCCGCGGCGCGCGAGGACGACCGTGGCCCCGGTGCTGACCTCGGTGGCCGGCAGAGTCTGCGCGCCCAGCAGGCCGGGCGTCGCCAGCGCCAGCCCGATCGCCCGGCGGACGGCGCTAACGCAGCGCGACGTCGTAGCTGACGCGGATGTCGCTCGCGAGCGATGCCACGACGGAGCAGTACTTCTCGAGCGACAGATCGATGGCGCGGCGCGCTTTGGTCTCGTCGGCTCCGTCGCCCGCGATGGTGAAGACGAAGTGCAGCGCCGTGTAGCGCCTGGGTTGCTCCTCGCGACGTGTGCCGCGCAGCGTCACCTCGAGCGCGCGTAACACTACGCGCTGCTTCTCGAGGATCGCCACGACGTCCGCCGCGGAGCAGGAGGCGGCAGCGACCAGCAACAGCTCCACGGGCGACGCGGCGACGACGCTGTCCCCGTCCACGACGACGGGCGGCCGACCCGCTGGGCCGGCTTCGAAGAGGAGGTGCTCCCGCCACCGCAGCGTGATCTCGGGAGCCTTGCCCGCCATGTCAGTTGCCCCGCCGCGTCGTCAGTCCCACGTAGAAGCGGTTGTGGCGGAAGCGGTCCATAGCGTGATACTCGAGCAGCCAGTTGAACGTGGATCGATAGTGGAGCTCGAAGCCTACCACGAGATTGGCCCACAGGTCCGGGCAAACGGGATCGTTGCCGCAAGCCTCGTGTCCCACCAGACTGAACCCGCCGCCGACGTAGGGAGTCGCCATCTGCTCGTCGCCGGTGAGGCGATACAGGGCCTCGAGGCTCCCCACATAGCTGTTGACGCCGTTGAACACGCCGATCTCGCCGGAGGGTCGGAGGCGGAGGCGCGACACGAACAGGTTACCGGCGTCGAGCGCGAGGCCGAACACCATCTGCGTGTTGCCCGCCAAGTCGATCCCGCTACGCACGCCAAATCCGAGCAGACCCAGCCGGGTGCCCCGCCCGCTGGCGCGCGGCACCGCCGGAGGATGAAACTCTTGTGCGGCAAGCGGGGCCGCCCCGCCTGCGGCGAGTAGCGCGACCAGCCACACGCTCCGCATCACCACCCCCCTTACCTTTGCGCATTCACCCGGGCGGCGGCCCGGCCGTAGTCCCAGATGGCATACAACCCGACGGCCGCGGTGGCCCAGGCGATCGGCTGCACGTACGGCGAGCGAACGATGCACGCCACCAGCGTGAGCAGCTGCAGCACCGTCACCGCCTTCCCCCCGGCGCGGGCCGGCAGCACCATCGGGCGCCGCCACAGCCACGCTCCCACGTACCCCAGCGCCGCCACGATGTCCCGGCCCAGCACCGCCGCAATCTCCGCCGGATTCAGCAGTCCGCTGCGTGCCACGGTCAGGAACGCCACGGCCATGAACAGCTTGTCGGCGATCGGATCCAGGACGGCTCCGGCGCGCGAGCCGCCCAACCGGCGGGCGAGCATGCCGTCGAAGAAATCCGAGGCGGCCGCCGCTGCGACGAGCGCGAGCTGCCACGCGGGCCGCTGCACGAACGGAAACGCTGCCGCCAGGGGAAGCCGAAGCGCCGTAAGCAGATCTGCCCGCGTCATCCACGGTTTCACTTGCCCCCCTATCGGGTGCGCCGTAGCTTCGTGCCGTGAACCTGAATCTGTTGAAACAGGCGGCCATCTTCCAAGATCTCGACGACGGCGAGCTCGCCCGCGTCTCCGAGGTCTGCCGGGAGCAGAAGTTCGCCGTCGGGCAGCATGTCTTCAAGGAAGGCGAGCCGGGGAATCGGCTGTTCATTATATCCGAGGGTGAGGTCCGCATCTCCCGCACCATCCCCGGGTCGGGAGAGGAGGCCCTCGCCGTTCTCAAGCCCGGTGCATGCTTCGGGGAGATGGCGATTTTCGACCGCTCCGAGCGCTCGACCGACGCGATCGCCAACACCTCCTGCACGCTCCTCACCATCGCCCGCTCCGACTTCGAGCTGCTCCTCGACTTCAACCGCGACATCGCGTACAAGGTTCTCTGGTCGGTGGTGCGCCTGCTGTCCGCCCGGCTGCGGGTGACCAACGACAATCTGCGTTCGTTCCTCGCCATGTCGATGTTCTGAGCGGCCCCGGAGCAATCCGGGACTGCCGGTGTTCCATAGGGATACTCGACCCCCTGGCCGCTCGCGGCCGCGTCCCCTTATCCTGAGATGCGCCATGAAACGATATGTGTCCGCTCTGCTTCTCGCTGCCGCAACTGCGTTCGCGTGCGTCAACGTTTCCGGCTCAGGGCCGCAGTTGCTCCTCGTCGTTGCGCCCGTCCTGGACTCCGTCTTCGTGGGAGACACGCTTCCGGCGCGGAGCGTCTATCTCGATGATGGCGCGGGTCACCACAGCGACCCCGGTCCCATCACCTGGACGGTCAGCCCCCTGTCGGTGGCGACGATCGATGCCGCGACCGGGAGAGTCGCCGGCGTGGCGAAGGGCACGGCGATCGTAGTCGCCACGAGGACCGACGGCGTGGCGACCCGTGCCGTGGTGAACGTGTCGCGCCCGCTCGAGATGACGCTGCAGCTGGACACCATCGTCGTGATGCCCGGGGACACGATCACGGTGCCGCTCGCGATCAAGCAACGAGCGCCGGGGCTCATCGATCCCCCCACGGTCCGGTTCGACTCGTCGGCTACGCCCAGCGTGTATAGCATCGACACCCTCAGCGGTCGCATCACCGCGGTGGGCACCGGCGGCCCGGTTCGCTATGTGGCCCGGCTCACGGACGGCACGAACACGGTGATCGACAGCGGCGCCGTGGTCGTCGTGACGCTCACGGACACGAGCGAGACCGGCCGGTCGTTCATGACGGTCTTCGGGACCGCCATCCGCCACCAGCGGGGAGTGCCCCTGGCGCGCAACTACCGCAGGTTGAACTTCAAGCAGGCTTTCCAGCTCGCCGACACCGTGTACCTGACACCGACCAGCGGGGCGATCCACGAGAGGGTCCTCATCACGCTGCCGGATTCCGTGGTGGGCCCGGGCACGTTCGAGATCGACTCCATCAGCCCGCAGCAGGCCACGACGCTGATCAGCCAGCTCAACCCATATTGCCAGCCGAAGTTCCCCTGGGCGCTGTGGTACAGCATCCTGCCGACGCCCGGCATCCGCGCGTATTCGCACGGCACGCCGTCCGATTCCGTCGCGGGACAGCTCACCATCACGCGGTTCGTCCCCGCCCTGGTGAGCGGCGGCACTATCATCAGCGGGCGGTACGAATTCACGGTGCGGCGCACGGACCTGTACGACGACCCCCTGGGCTCGGAGACGATCCGCGGCACTTTCGTGGCGCCGCTGTGGACGGACGGCACGACCTGCGGCAGTTGACGTTCGGGGACCGACGCGCACTGGCGCGGTCCCGTGACGCAAGCCATTCACCCGGAGGGCTCATGAACCAACTCACCCCGTATGCTGCGTTCTTCATGCGCCTCGCCGTGGGAATCGTCTTCTTCCAGCACGGCTGGTACAAGTTTCATCACATGGGGATCGCGGGCGTCGCGGGGATGCTTCACAGCATCGGCCTGCCGTTCGCAACCATCTTCGCGGTGATCCTTATCATCGTGGAGACGATCGGTGCGGCGTGCGTCGTACTCGGCATCTTTACGCGCATCTGGGCGATGTGCATGGCCGTCGAGATGCTGGTGGCGATCCTCGCCGTGCAGGTACCCAAGGGCGGGAACTTCGAGCTCGAAGGCTTGCTCTTCGCCGGGGCCGTCACGCTCGTCGCGCTCGGGGACGGACCGCTCTCGGTCGCGGTGAAGCTGAAGCACAGCAGCACCTGAGGAGCAGAGGGCGAGCGGCGCCTCTCGCTCAGTGCAGAATTCTCAGCAGCCCCGCGTCCGCGCTCCCGCGGATGAAGCTCTCCGGGTCGGTCGCCGGGATCGCGATCCCGGTCTCCTTCCGCCCCCGGTGCGCCACCGCGGCCATGTATTGCTCCAGCGAGCCGCGCGCCCACTCCGCCGCGTCGTCTTTCATCTGCCGCACGATCTCCTCCCACGTGCCGACGTACGTGGCGCCGTTGAGCATGCTGACGCGGTGGATCTCCGACGGCCCCGATCGCGCCTTCATCCCCTGCAGCTCCGTCAGGAGCGTGCCGAACAGCTCGAGCTGGCGCGGGTCGCGCACCTGGCCGTCCGGCCCCATCGCCTCAATCTCGGCGAGCAGCAGGTCATCGGGCTCGGCATCCGCTGCGAGCTCGTCCAAGCGGTGCTGCCAGGGGACCAGCTCGGGGTCGTCGTCCGGCAGCCGGTACACGCTCCGCTTCAGCTCGATCAGACGCCAGATGGCGAGCCCGTCGAAATGGTCGCCCGGCTCGCTGCGCTCCAGGTGGAACAGCGCCGCTTCGTATTCGCCTCGGTCGTACAACAGGTTCGCGAGGTAGATGCGGGCTTCGGCGTGCTCCGTGTCCAGCTCGAGCGCGCGCCGCAACCAGTGCAGCGCGCCCCCTTCGTCGGTGAGGCGGTGGGCGGCGTAGCCGACGCACGCCGCCGCCTCGGCAGAGTCGGGATGCCCGGTGATCGCCACCTCGAAGAAGCGCCGCGCCTGGTCCAGCACGCCCTCGCGGAACAGCGCGCGGCCGATCTGGAGCATGAGGTCGTGATCGTCGCGGAAGCCGAGCGCGAGGATGCGGTCGAAGCACGCGACAGCGCCGCCGCGGTCGCCGAACTTGAGGAGCACTTCGCCCAGTCCCGCGAGCGCATCCTCGTGCTCCGGGTCGAGGCCCACGGCCTCGTCGAACGCCCGGCGCGCCCACATGTATTCCTCGCGCGCCAGCCGTGCGTAGCCCATGCCCACGTGCAGCTCGACGGCGTGGGGGTAGCGACCCAGGCCCTCTCGCAGCGTTTCGATGGCGTCGTCGTAGCGTGATTCGTTGTAGAGCTGATGCGCGCGTTCGTCGTAGTCGTCGGAGCTCAAGAACGGTTCCGACATCGAACGGGCCTCCCGGGAAGGTTGTGCTATGATAAGGATGCCCGGGCGGTTACACAAGCGAAGGGCGCGGGCTATCTTCCCCGCCGATGCCCGCCGCCCTCGCGGAGATCCCGAACGGCTCCGTCACGTCGGCGCGCGGATTCACCGCCGCCGCCGCGCACGCCGGTCTCAAAGCCGACGGCGCACTCGACGTCGCGCTGCTCGTGAGCGCCACGAGCTGCGCCACCGCGGGCGTGTTCACGAAAAACGCGCTGCGGGCGGCCCCCGTCATCTACGACGCCGAACTGCTGGCCGAGCGCCCCGGGCGGATTCGCGCCGTGGCGATGAATGCCCGCGTCGCGAACGCGTGCACGGGCGCCCCGGGACTCGCCGCGGCCCGCGGCATGGCCCAGGCAGCCGAGCAGGCGGCCGGCCTGCCCGCCCGCACCGCGCTGGTGCTCTCGACCGGCGTAATCGGCGTCCCGCTGCCGCTGGAGCAGGTCGCAGACGGCCTGCGGGTAGCGGCGGGGCATCTCACGGCGGAGGGCGGCGCCGACGCCGCGCGCGCCATCATGACGACCGACACGCGGCCCAAGCACCGTGCCGTGCGGTTCGAGACGCCGGCCGGCATGGTGACGGTCGGCGGGATCGCGAAAGGGTCGGGGATGATCCATCCCGACATGGCCACGCTGCTCGCCGTGCTCACCACCGACGCCATCGGCGAACCGGCCACGCTCCAACCGTTATTGCGCCGTATCGCCGACCGCAGCTTCAACGCCATCTCGATAGACGGCGACACCAGCACGAACGATACCGCGCTGCTCCTCGCGAGCGGCGCCTCGGGTGTGGACCCGTCGCGCGACGGCGCCCTGTGGAAAACGTTCGAAGCTGCCGTGCAGCACGTGGCGCGCGCGCTCGCGCTCGACGTCGTCTCCGACGGCGAAGGCGCCTCGAAAATGGTCGAAATCCAGGTCGTGGGGGCCGTGAGCGAAACCGCGGCGCGGGAGGTGGGACGCGCCATCGCGCGTTCGGCGCTCGTGAAGACCGCGATTTACGGCGCCGACCCGAACTGGGGACGCATTCTCGCGGCCGCGGGTGCCGCCGGCGTGACCCTCGCCGTGGACCGCCTCTCGCTGCAGGC
Organism: Gemmatimonadota bacterium; assembly: GCA_041482275.1. Lineage (GTDB taxonomy): Bacteria > Gemmatimonadota > Gemmatimonadetes > Gemmatimonadales > GWC2-71-9 > AG41. Next base: position 12,697 of record JBGPDL010000065.1, read on the forward strand.
GGCCGCGGGCGACAGCGATTGGCTGATGCTCGCCAGTGGAGGCGCCACGGCCCATCCGGACACTGCAGCCGCCCGCGAGATCTTCCGGCAGAAAACGATCCGCCTCCGCGTCGACCTGGGACTCGGTCGCGCGGAGGCGGCGGTGTGGACCTGCGATTTGACGCCGGAGTACGTCCGGATCAACGCCGACTACACCTCGTAACGGCTGAGGACTACGGCTTGGTCTTGCTGGTGTCCTTGGCAGCCGGTTTGGCGGTCGGCTTCTTGGCGGCGTGCTTCCTGGCCGCGTGCTTCTTACCGGACTTGGCCTTCGACGTGTCAGCTGCCGGCGCTTGACCTTGCATCGGCGTCGGCTGCTGCGCCATCGCGATCGCCGGAGCGGCGAGAAGCGCCAGCGCGAGGAGCGTGCGACGAATCATGTGTCGATACCTCCAGAGGGATACCGCGAGCCACCCTGGCCCGCTTCACCGTTGAGACCCATGCCCTCCCGCACTCGTCACGCGGCCGGCGGCGCAGCCCGCGGCCAGCCATCCCGTTACAGCATGCAACACCGGCTCTCAGGGGGAGCCCGGCGCTCCCGGACGGCGCGCGCCCGTCACGGTGCCGCGCGTCGGCCTCGGGGCCACGGGCACATTCGGCAACTGCACCCGCACGATGCCGATCGCTTCGCCGCGCGTGTGTCCGCGCTGCACCTCGTGTAGCGCGGCGGTCGACACGTCCAGCAGGCGCTCGCGCTGCAGGCCGTCGTGGATGGCGGTGATGATGAGATCCGCCGCCGAGTCGGCATCGAAGCGGTGAGCGACGAGATCGGCGACCGCGTGCATCGCGGCGGCGCGCGGCGGCTGCGGCAGCGCGACCACCACGCGCTCGACCACGGGGGCTGGCAACCCCCGGCGCAGCGCCCACGCGACCGTCGTGACCTCACCGGGCTGCGGGGGCGGCTGGTCGCCGGCGCGGAGCAGGAGGTCGCGCGCGTCACGGAGCTGGCTCAGGCTCACCTGCACGGCGGCGACGATGCGCGGTCCCGGAACCTGCTTCGCCCCCCCTTCGAGCGCCTTTTGCACCAACGGCTCCGTCGGGAGCGTCTCCTGGCGGGCGACCTGGATCAGGGAGTCGACGACGGGAACCGCGGCGCTCGGAATCCTGCCCGCCAGGCGTCCCTGCACCGACTGGGCGGCGAGGGGACCCGCGAGCAGCACGGCCGCAAGGCCAAGCCTCATCGCCGTGCCGGCCGGACGATGACGACGGAGTTCTCACGGCCGAACTCGTCCGCCACGAGCCGCTCCGCTAGGTGATCGGGGACCCAGCGTTCGCC
>JBGPDL010000066.1:0-13976 GCA_041482275.1 Gemmatimonadota bacterium
ACGAGGATACTCTCGGGCTGCGGCTCGTCACCGACGATGCCTTCGCCCTCGCCTTCGATTGCCGCGGCACGCCGCTTCGCATCCAGAAGGTCAAGGAGGTGCGGCCGCCGCCCTTCACCGTGCTCGGGTGGACCGTGCCGGACCTCCGGCAGACGGTGACCACTCTGGGCAAGCAGGGGGTGTCGTTCGAACGCTACCCGTTCCTCGAGCAGGACGCGCTGGGCATTTGGGCAGCCCCGAGCGGCACGAGGGTGGCGTGGTTCAAGGATCCGGACGGCAACCTGCTCTCGGTCAGCCAGAGCGGCGCGCGGTAGGACGGCGAGCCCGCACGCTGAGCCAACACCCGTCTCCTCGGAACCGCTGCGAGTCACCTGCGGGGAGACTTGAGTGCATCACGGAGGTGCAGTATGGATGGTACGTGGGCCGTGACCGCGCTCCTTTGTCTGTGCGCGGCAGTGCCGGGGATCCGCGCGCAGCAGCCGGTCGAGCCGCTCGACGGCCCGCGGCGGCTGTTCCAGGACTCGCTACTCGAGCACCTCACCGGGCAGTGGGCCATGACCGGCACAGTGCGTGGCCGGCCGGCACGCTACACGCTGCACGTCGACTGGGTTCTCAATCACCAGTTCCTGCGGCTCGACATGCGCGATGTCGCGAACCCGCCGGCGTACCAGGCCACCGTCTACGTCGGCTACGACAACGCGAGCGACCGCTACGTCGCCCACTGGCTCGATGCCTTCGGCGGCCGTTTCTCGGAGACGCTGGGCTATGGCCAGCGCACCGGCAACGGCATCCGGTTCGTGTTCGAGTATCCGGACGGCCCGTTTCACACGACGCTCACGCTCGATCCACGCGCGGGGTGGGGGGTGCTCATGCAGGATCGCGGACCGGACGGCAGCTGGTTGTTCGCGCAATACGCCCTGAGCCGGCGGCCCGGATGAGCCGGGTCGGCGCATACGCATGGGGCATGTGCATCTGGACGGCCCTGGGGTGCGAGCCTCGCGCTGCGCTCTGCCAATCGGCCGCCGTCCCGGTCACGGCCCCGGACAGCTTCCTCGTGGCGCTCGCGACGAACCGCGGCCGCGTCGTGATCGCCGTGCACCGCGACTGGGCGCCACGGGGTGCGGACCGGATGTACCAGCTGGTGCGCGCCGGATTTTACGACGACGCGCGCTTCTTCCGCGTCATCCCGGGGTTCGTCGCCCAGTTCGGACTCCCGGGCGAGCCGCGCCGGGGCCGAGCCGGAATCGCCGGGGCGATCCCGGACGACCCGGTGCGCCGCTCGAACCTGCGCGGCACCGTCACCTTTGCGACCGCCGGACCCGACACGCGCACCACTCAGCTCTTCATCAATCTCGCGGACAACGCGCGGCTCGACGCGCTCGGCTTCGCCCCGATTGGACGGGTGGTGGGCGGGGTGGCGATCGCCGACGCTCTGAATGGGCAGTACGGCGAGGCGCCCTCCCAGGACGCGATTCGGCGGCAGGGCAATGCGTACCTCACGCGCGGGTTCCCGAAGCTCGACTACATCAAGACCGCTCGCGTGGTGCGGGTATGGCGGTGATCCGATGGCCAAGCGTCTGCAGGTGTACGAAACGCCCGACATCCTGCCGGTGCTGGCGCTACTCGCGTGGCGCGTCCTGGTCCGATAAGGGCCGGCATCGCGGTGTCGACGCCGCGGTGGACGAGAGCCGGTTCCTGCGCGCGGGGCCGGAGCATCACTGGGCGGTCGCCCATTGCGGGCGACGGCCCTGCCCACGCAGTTTACGCCTGCGCCCCAGGGTGCGACCCCTGCAACAGGAGCACGAGAGTCATGGCGAAAGGCGAAGAGCGCAAGCTGGCGGCCTTGGCCAAGAAGAACGCCGCCAAGGCCGCGAAGGTGAAGCCCAATCGGCGGCGCCAGTACGACGACACGCTGCCGCCCGAGCGGGAAGAGGATGTCGATCTGCGCGACTTCTTTTCGGAGATGAAGAAGCGCGAGTTCTAGAGCGAGCCGTGCTCGGCTGTCGCGTCAAGTCCGGCTGGGCCGTGGCGGTGCTGGTGGCGGGTCCGGCGCGTGCCCCGCGCGTCCTCGACCGGCGGGCGATCGAGTTGAGCGATGCGAAGGTGCCGACGTCGCGCCAGCCGTATCACGCGGTCATGGGCGCCCGGTCGACGGACGCGGCGCGGCTCGAAGGGCGGTTGCGGGGCCTGGTCGAGCGCGTGACCCGGCGGTCGCTCGCGGGGCTCCTCAAGCAGTACCGCAGGGACGGCCGTGCGGTGCGCGCGGTCGCCCTCGTAGTGGGGAGCGTGATCGACCCCGCCACGATCGGGAACGAGCATATCCGGGCGCACGCGCTGGAGGGGCAGTTGTTCCGCCGCGCGCTCGAGCGCGCGGCCCGCGCGGCCCGGCTGCCGTGCACCACGTTCGTCGAGCGCACGTTGTACGAGACGGCGGCGGGACGGCTGAAACGGTCGCCCGGGGCGCTCAAACAGACCGTGGCGGAGCTGGGCGCGGCCGTCGCCGGCGGGTGGCGCGCCGATGAAAAGGCCGCCACGTTGGCGGCGTGGCTGACGCTGCGCCGCACGCATTGACCCGCCCGGACCGCGTGGCTAAGTTGTTGTGCGATGCCCACCTACGAGTATAGGTGCCCAGCCGGGCACACGTTCGAGAAGTTCTACCCGACGATGAAAAACAGTCGGCGCGTCAAGTGCCCCACCTGCGGCAAGCTGGCGGGGCGTCAGATCTCGGGCGGCGCCGGGTTGGTGTTCAAGGGCTCCGGCTTCTACATCACCGACTACAAGCGGGCGGGGGAGAAGCAGTCGGACCACAAGGACGACGCGAAGCCCGCGACCGAGCCGAAGCCGGCGACCGAGACGAAGCCCGCCGATAGCGCCAAGAAGAAAAAAGACCCCGGCGACAAGTGACTCCGCACGACGTGATTCCCGAAGCGCTCAGGAAAGCAGCGCTGCGGCTGGGTGCGTCGTCCGAGGCGCTGACGTTCTCGTTCGCCGAGACGCGAGATCCCGCGCACGGCGATTACGCCACCAACGTGGCGCTGACGCTTGCGAAGCAGCTCGGCAAGAAGCCGCGGGATGTGGCCGAGGTGATCGTCGCGGCGCTGGAGCTCCCGCCCGGCTACGTCAGCAAGATCGAGGTCGCCGGACCCGGCTTCATCAACTTCTTTCTCGCGGAAGCCCAGCTCGCGAGCGTGCTCGAGACGGTACTCGTCGCAGGTGACAACTACGGGAGGGGGAACGGGGGACGGGGGACGAGGGTCAACGTGGAGTTCGTTTCGGCGAACCCGACGGGCCCGCTGCATGTCGGGCACGGGCGCGGCGCCGCGCTGGGCGATGCGATCGCATCGCTGTTCGAGTGGACGGGGCACGCCGTGGAGCGGGAGTTCTACGTGAACGACGCGGGGGCCCAGATCGACAAGCTGGCCCGCTCGCTCTGGGCGCGGGTGCAGCAGGCGGTGGGGCGGACCGCCGAGCTGCCGGAGGGCGGCTACCAGGGGGAGTATCTGGTCGAGCTCGCGCATCAGCTGCTCGGGCGGGAAGGGCGGGGCTTGGCGGATCTGTCCGAGGAGGACGGGGTGCGCCGCTGCCGGGCGCTCGGGGTCGCGTCGCAGCGCGCCGAGCAGGATGCGGACCTGCGCGACTTCGGTGTCCGGTTCGACGTGGTCGTCTTCGAATCGCAGCTGTACCGGGAAAAGCTCATCGAGCAGACGCTCGCCGATCTCGCCGGCCGGGGACACACCTACGAGCGCGACGGCGCGCTGTGGCTCCGGTCCACCGCGTTCGGGGACGACAAGGACCGCGTACTCCGGAAATCGGACGGCAGCTACACGTATCTCCTGCCCGACATCGCGTACCATCGGCACAAGCACGAGCGCGGGGTACGGCGCGCGATCGACGTGTGGGGGGCGGATCACCACGGCTACGTGGCGCGGATGCGCGCGGCGATGCAGGCGCTGGGGTATCCGCCGGACTTCTTCCATGCTGAGATCGTGCAGCTGGTGCGCGTGATGCGGGGCGGGGAGGAAGTGCGTTTCTCGAAGCGTGCGGGCGACTTCGTGACGTTGCGCGACCTGTTCCAGGAAACCGGCGTGGACGCCGCCCGCTATTTCTTCCTGATGCGCCGCGGCGACTCGCAGTTCGTGTTCGACGTGGACCTGGCGAAGAGCCAGACCGAGGAGAACCCGGTCTTCTACGTCCAGATGGCGCATGCGCGCATGAGCGGCATCTTCCGCATGGGCGCGCGGGCGCCCGAATCGGTGCGGGCCGCCGGCGTGGAGCTGGGGGCCCTGGGACAGCCCGAAGAGGCGGAGCTCCTGAAGGAGCTCGCCGCCTTTCCGGGGATTGTCGCTCGCGCTGCGGAGACACTCGAGCCGCACCGCGTGACGGGGTATCTCGAGGGGCTCGCGCGCCTGGCCCACGCGTGGTATCACAAGTACCGCGTGCTCGGCGAGCCTGAGGAGGCGGCGCGGCTGGTGCTCGCCGCCGCCGTGCGCCAGGTACTCGCCAACGGACTCCACCTCCTGGGGATCGGCGCCCCGGATCGGATGTGACGTGAGTCTCCTCGTGGTCGGCTCCATCGCGCTCGACTCGGTGTACACGCCCTTCGGCGAAACGGCCGACGCGCCCGGGGGCTCGGCGGTGTTCTTCGCCGCCGCGGGCGCGATCCTCCATCCGGTGCAGGTCGTGGGGGTGGTGGGCAGCGACTATCCGCTCGGCGCCCTCAAGGCGCTGGAAGCGCGCGGCGTGGATCTCTCGGGAGTGGAGCAGGCGCCGGGCGAGTCGTTCCGCTGGAAGGCGAAGTACTCCTACGACCTCGCCAGCCGCGAGACACTGGAGACCCGGCTCGGCGTGTTCGCGAGCTTTCGCCCCAAGCTGCCGGAGCCGTTTCGCAAGGCGCGCTACGCGTTCCTGGGCAACATTGACCCCGAGCTGCAGCTGGGCGTGCTCGACCAGGTGACCCATCCGGCCCTCGTCGCCTGCGATACCATGAACTACTGGATCCACTCGAAGCGCGACCTGCTGCTCGAGCTGCTGCGGCACATCGACATCCTGATGGTCAACGACTCGGAAGCGCGCGAGCTCTCGGGCGACTGGAATATCTACCGGGCGGCACGCTGGGTGCTCGAGCGCGGCCCCACGATGGCCGTCATCAAGCAGGGGGAGCACGGCGCGCTGCTCGTGAACCACGACACGACGTTCAAGGTCCCCGCCTACCCGCTGCAGGAGGTGTTCGATCCGACGGGGGCGGGGGACGCCTTTGCGGGCGGCTTCATGGCGTACCTCGCCTCCACCGACGATCTCACACCGCCGAATCTGCGGCGAGCGATGGTGTACGGCGCCGCGATGGGCTCGTTCGCGGTCGAGGCGTTCGGCATCCAGGGGCTCGAGCACGTGACGCTCGCCGACGTGCACGCCCGGGTGCGTGCCTTCAAGGATCTGGTCCACTTCGACGTGGACGAGGCGTTGGCCCGATGACCGAGCGCTACGCCGCCGCCGGCGTGCATTTCGACGCGGCCGACGAGGCAAAGCGCCGCATTGCCGCCCTGGTGCGGACCACGCGCACGACACTCGCGCTCGGCGAGATCGGCGCGTTCGGCGGGATGGTGCGCGTGCCGCCGGGCTACGAGCGCCCGGTGCTGGTGCTCTCGACCGACGGCGTCGGCACCAAGCTGCTGGTCGCCGCCCGCGCCGGAGTCCACGACACCGTGGGCGAGGATCTCGTCAACCACGGCGTCAACGACATCCTGGTCCACGGCGCCCGCCCGCTCGCGTTCCTCGACTACCTCGCCACCGCCGAGCTCGAGCCCGAGACAGCGGCCGCGATCGTGGCCGGCGTGGCCCGGGGCTGTCGCGCCCACGACATGACGCTCGCGGGCGGCGAGACGGCGCAGCTGCCCGACCTGTACCAGCCTGGCCAGTACGATCTGGCCGGCACGATTGTGGGCGTCGTGGAGGAGAAGGCCGCGCTGCACGGTGACCTGGTGCGCGCGGGCGACGTGTTGGTCGGCTACGCGTCGAACGGACTCCACACCAACGGGTACACCCTGGCACGCCGGATCGTGTTCGAGCGGCTGCGGCTCGACGTGCAGGACGAATTCCCGGAGAGCGGGCGCACGGTGGCCCAGGTATTGCTGGACGTGCACCGCAGCTACGCCGCGGCGGTCGCTCCCGTGCTTCCGCGCGTGCACGCACTCGCCCACATCACGGGCGGCGGCATCGCCGGCAATCTGGTGCGGGTGTTGCCAGCGGGTTGCGAGGCCGTGGTGGATGCGCGCGCCTGGCCTTGGCCGACGGTATTCCGCGTGCTGATGCGCGCGGGCGAGATCTCGCTCGGCGAGATGCGCCGCGTGTTCAACCTCGGCGTGGGGATGGTCGCAGTCACGCCGCGCGACGACACCGAAGCGGTGATCGCGGCGGCCCGGCGCGCGGGGAGCGACGCCTGGATGATCGGGGAGGTGCGGGCGGGGACCCAGGGAGTGAAGTTCGCCGAACGGTAGGAGGGCATATGCGTCAGCTGTCGATCGGTTGGATCTCGATCCTGACCGCGGCGTCCGTCGCGGCGCAGGAGCCGCAGTGCAATACGCTCGATCCCAACGCCACCGCGGCGTGCAACACCGCGGTGGACGCGGTCAAGGCGTTTCACCCGCTCGCCGGCCTGCTGGTGTCCGGGGGCAACCCGGTGCTCGGCACGGCCGGCGCGCTGGGCGGAGTGGGCCATCTGGCGCTCACGGCGCGGGTCAACTTCCTCAAGGCATCGCTTCCCAATCCGGACAGCGCGAGCCAGAGCTCGGTGCCTTCGAGCTTCGACGGCGTGGTGCCCGCACCCGTCGTGGAGGGCGCGGTCGGCCTCCTGCGCGGCATCAGCGGAGGACTCCTGGCGGTCGACGTTCTCGGCTCGGCTGTGCTGCTCCCTACCGGCGCCGTTGCGGGTCTGCAGGTGGATTCTGGCGCCGCCCACATCGGCGGCGTCGCCCTCGGCCTGGGGTACGGTGTGCGGGTGGGTATCCTGAAGGGCGCGTTTCCCGTGCCCGCCCTTTCGGTGAGCTACATGCGGCGCACCCTGCCACGTATCCAATACGGAACGCTCGGATCGGTGTTCGGGAGCGGTGACCAGTTCGAATTCGACACCGATCTCAAAGCCGACAACTACCGGATCGAGGCGGGATGGGGTTTCGGGCTGCTGGACCTGGCCGCGGGGCTCGGGGTGGACCGTTACGCCTCCACTGCGCACATTCGCTTTCACGACGACCCGACGCTCCCTGCCACCGTGCGGACGGTGACGCTCGATCTGTCCAACACGCGCCAGGTGCTGTTTCTGAACGGGGGACTGAGCGTCGGGCCGGTGAAGCTGGTGGGCGAAGTCGGCTATCAGACAGGGAAGGATCAGCGTCTCTCGACGAACTTCTCCGACTTCGATCCCAAGGCGGGACATGTCTTCGGAGGCATCGGCCTTCGCTTCGGATTCTGAGCGCACGCCCGAACGGGCGGCGATGGAACGCGCCCTCGACCTCGCACGCCGGGGTTGGGGGCGCGTTGCTCCCAACCCCCTCGTGGGCGCAGTGCTGCTCGTCGGGGACGCGGTGGTGGCGGAGGGCTATCACGGCGAATACGGCGGGCCCCACGCCGAAATCGTCGCGCTCGACGCCGCGGGAGCACGGGCGCGGGGCGCGACTCTGGTCGTGAACCTCGAGCCGTGCGCGCATCACGGCAAGACGCCACCCTGCACCGACGCGATCACGACGGCAGGGGTCGCGCGCGTGGTCGCCGCGACCGCCGACCCGGACCCGGAGGCGCGAGGCGGGGCGAGCGTGCTCCGCGCCAAGGGCGTGATCGTGTCGATCGGCCTGCTCGCCGAGGCGGCGGCCGCCCTGAACGCCCCGTTCCTGTTCGCGCGCGAGCAGAACGACCGGCCGTTCGTCGCGCTCAAGCTCGCCACGTCGATCGACGGTCGCATCGCGGACGCCGCAGGCAGCTCGCAGTGGGTATCGGGGGTCGCAGCGCGGGAGTACGTGCAGTGGCTGCGCGCCGGCTTCGACGCGATCGCGGTCGGCGGAACCACGGCGTTGCGGGACAATCCGCAGCTCACGGTGCGCGGCTCCGTCGTGCCGCGCCGGCCCCCCGTGCGCGTCGTGTTCGACCGCCGGGCGATGCTCAACCCCAGCGCCCAGCTCGTGTCGAGCGCCCGCGACGTTCCCACCTGGGTGATGGCATCGCCCGAGGCTCCTGCCTCAAGTGTGACGGCACTCGAGCAGAACGGAGTGCGGGTGTTCCGGCCCGCGTCCCTCGCCGCCGGGTTGCAGATGGTGCGCGAAGCGGGCATCGAGACGCTGTTGTGCGAGGGCGGCGGCGCGCTGGGCGCGCGCTTGCTCGTCGACGGCCTGGTGGACCGGCTCTATTGGGTGCAGTCGCCGGTGTGGCTCGGCGAAGGCGCCGTTCCGGCCTTTCCCGGGGTGCCGTCCAATCCGCTGGTCGCGGCACCCCGGTGGACGCCGGTGGAGCGGCGTGCCCTGGGCTCTGATACATTATTGGTATTGGACAGGCGGCTATGTTTACCGGGATCGTGAGCGCCGTAGGGCGCGTGCAGAGGGTCTCGCGCAGCGGGGGAAGGGGGAAGGGGGGAAGGGCGCAGGGGTTAACCCTCACGATCCGCGCGCCCTACAAGGGCTTGAAGCTGGGTGAGAGCATCGCGGTGAATGGGGCGTGCCTGACGGTGGAGCGCGTGCTGCGCGGCGGGTTCGCGGTGCACGTAGTGGAGACCACGGAAGGTCGGACCTTGTTCACCGAGTACGCAGCCGGTCGCCCCGTGAACCTCGAGCGCGCGCTCCGCGCCGCGGATCGGCTGGGGGGGCACTTCGTCCAGGGGCACGTCGACGGGGTGGCCGTGGTGGAGCGGGCCGGGCGGCAGAGCGACGCCTGGCTGTACGATCTGCGGGTGCCGGACGCGGTACGGGAGGTCTCCATTCCCCGTGGCGCGATCACGGTGGACGGCGTGAGCCTGACGATCAACGAGCTGCCCGGGCCGGCGGTGGTGCAGATCTCGCTGATTCCGTTTACGCGCGAGCACACGACGCTGGGAACGCTGCGGGCAGGCGACCGGGTTCATGTGGAGGGTGACGTTCTCGGCAAGTACGTGAGGCACTTATGCCGCACCGCAAAATAGAACAGGCGATCGCGGACATTCGCGCCGGCAAGCTGGTGATCGTGGCCGACGACGAGCACCGCGAAGACGAGGGGGACCTGGTCGGCGCCGCCGAGAAGGTCACCCCCGAGATGATCAACTTCATGGCCACGCACGGGCGGGGGCTGATCTGTGTCACCCTCATGCCCGAGCGGTGCCAGGCCTTGGGGCTCGCCCAGATGGCCGAGCACAACACCGAGGCGCACGAGACGGCCTTCACGGTGTCGATCGACGCCGCGGCCCGGTTCGGCGTCACCACCGGCATCTCCGCGGCCGACCGTGCCGCCACCATCCGGGTGGCCATCGATCCCGTCACGGTCCCGACCGACTTGCGGCGCCCCGGCCACGTGTTTCCGTTGCGGGCCCGGCCGGGCGGCGTGTTGCAGCGCGTCGGCCAGACGGAGGCGAGCATGGATTTGGCCCGGCTCGCCGGGCTCTACCCCGCGGGCGTGATCTGCGAGATCCTGAACGCCGACGGCTCGATGGCTCGGCAGGCGGACCTCGAGCGCTTCGCCGCCCAGCACGGGCTCGGCTTCATCACGGTCGCCGAGCTCGTGACGTACCGATTGGCGCACGAGCGCCTGGTGCACCGCGTCGCCGAGGCGCGTTTGCCGACGCCGTTCGGCGAGTTCCGGATCATCGGTTACCGCAACGACGTGGACGCGGCGGAGCACGTGGCGCTGGCATACGGGGACGTGCAGGACCGGAAGAACGTGCTGGTGCGGATGCATTCGAAGTGCCTCACGGGCGACGTGTTCGACTCGGCCCGGTGCGATTGCGGTTGGCAGCTGCATTCGGCGATGCGGATGATCGCCGCCGAGGGGCGCGGCGTCATCGTGTACTTGGACCAGGAGGGGCGCGGCATCGGGCTCCTCAACAAGCTGAAGGCCTACGAGCTGCAGGACGCGGGACACGACACCGTCGAGGCGAACCGCGAGCTGGGTTTCAAGCCCGACCTGCGCAACTACGGCATCGGAGCGCAAATCCTCTTGGACCTGGGGCTCTCCGCCATCCGCGTGCTCACGAACAACCCGATGAAGCTGGTCGGGCTCGAGGGCTACGGCCTCGAGATCGTGGAGCGCGTCCCGATCGTGATGACGCCCTCCGACGAGAACCGCTCCTATCTGAACGTCAAGCGGGACAAGCTCGGTCACCTGCTCACCCACTGACCGTGGCCGAGATTGCGGGTACGCCGCGCGCGCCGCGGGAAGGTCGCGTGGCGGTTCTCGTCAGCCGCTACAACGAGGTCGTCACCGCGCGCCTGCTGGACGGCGCGCGCGCGTGTCTCCGGGAGAAGGGGGTGCCGGAGGCGCGCGTGGACGTGATCTGGGTACCGGGGGCCTTCGAGCTGCCGGTCGCGGCCGAGGCCGCGGCGGTGAGCGGGCGCTACGCGGCGCTCGTGGCGCTCGGGTGCGTGGTCCGGGGCGAGACGCCGCACTTCGAGTACGTGGCGGGCGAGGCGGCGCGCGGGCTCGGTAACGTGGCGCTGGCGCACCGGCTCCCCGTTGGGTTCGGCGTGCTCACGACCGAGACGCTGGAGCAGGCGCTGGCACGAGCCGGCGGCACGGCCGGCAACAAGGGCTACGAGGCGGCCGACGCGGCCCTCACTACGGCCGATGTCCTGGCCCAGCTCACCCGTGCAGCGCCGCGAGACTAAGGCCCGCGCCCGCGCCCTCCAACTGCTGTACGCTTGGGATCTGTCCGGCCGCCCCTCGATTGAAACCGTCGTGGCTCGGCTCGGCGCGGCGTTCGGCCGGCCGCCTGAGGGATACGACCGCGGGGCCGATCTCGCGGCGCAGGCCGTGGCCGGGCTGCCCGAGTTCGACGCCCGTGTGGCCGCCGCCGCCGAGCACTGGCGCTTCGAGCGGGTCGCCGTGGTGGAGCGCAATATCCTGCGGCTGGCCCTCGCGGAGCTTGCCGAAGGGGCGACGCCCGCTCGCGTGGTGATTGACGAGGCGGTGCAGCTGGCCCACTGGTTCGCCGGAGCCCGGGCGCCGGGGTTCGTGAACGGTGTGCTCGACGCTGTGGCGCGGGAATCCGGCGCGCTGTGAGAATCCTGCTCGTGAACTGGAACGACCGCGCCAACCCGGACGCCGGCGGCGCCGAGATCCACCTGCACGAAATCTTCGGCCGGCTGGCGCGCGGCGGGCACATGATCGACCTGGTGACAAGCGGCTGGCCGGGCGGCGCGCTGGCGGTGGAGCTCGACGGCATGCGCGTGCAACGCCACGCCGGTCGCCACAGCTTCGCGCTCCGGGCCCGCGCGGTGGTGCACCGGCTGCTCGAGACGAACCGCTACGACGTCGTGGTCGAGGACATCAACAAAGTGCCCCTGTTCCTCGCCGGTCTCACCGAGCGGCCGTTCTGCGCGCTCGTTCCCCACCTGTTCGGCGCCACGGCGTTCCTCGAAGCGAGCTGGCCGATTGCGGCCGCGGTGTGGGCGGCGGAGCGGCTGATCCCACGGGCCTACCGGCGGGCGTGGTTTCACGCCATTTCGGACAGCACGCGCGACGACCTGGTGCGGCGGGGGGTGCCCCGCGAGCGGGTTGAAGTGATCTACCCGGGCGTTGATGCCACGTGGTATGCTCCCGACGCGGCCGTGCCGCGGACCCGCGAGCCTGCGTTCTTGTACGTGGGGCGGCTCAAGCGTTATAAAGGAGTGGGGATCGCGCTCTCCGCGCTGGCGCTCGCGCGGCGTACGCGGCCCGACCTGACCCTCGACGTGGCCGGCCAGGGCGACGACCGCGTTCGCCTCGAGCGGGTGGCTCGGGCACTCGGGCTGGGCGAGGCCGCCCGCTTTCTCGGGTTCGTGTCGGACGAGGACAAGCGCCGGCTGTTACGGCGGTCGTGGGCGGTGATCCTGGCGAGTCCGAAGGAAGGGTGGGGCATCTCGAACGTCGAGGCGGCCGCCTGCGCGACCCCGGCGCTCGCGTCGGACAGTCCGGGCCTGCGGGAGTCGGTGCGGCACGGCGAGACCGGTTTCCTGGTCCCGCACGGGGATGTGGCCGCGCTCGCCGAGCGCATGCTCGCCCTGGCCGCGGATCCGGCTCTGGTCGAGCGGCTGGGGCGCGGCGCCCGCCGGTTTGCCGAGCAACTGTCCTGGGAGCGTGCGGCCCGGGCGACGGAGGCGCACCTGGACCGCGTCATCGCTCAGGGAGGCTGATCATGCGGATCACCGTCACGGCACGCCACTGCGAGATTGCCGACGAGCTCCGCGTCCGGGCGCGGGCGCTGATCGCGCGACTCGAGCGGATCGCGCCGCGGCCGCATGATAGTCAGATCCTGTTCAGCGCCGACCACGGGCGTCCCACGGCCGAGGTGCGGCTGCACGTCGCCCGCGGTGTCGTGCTCGTCGGCACGGCGCGCGGTGCCGACCACCGCAGCGCGCTCGACCTCGCCATCGCGAAAGTGCGACGTCAGCTCGACAAGTCGCTCGCGCGCCGCCGTGCGTCCGGCGCCCGCCGCGTGCGGCGGCGCGAACCGCGATGACGCTCCCCAAGGTGCGCGACCTGCTCGAGCGCAAGGGCGACCCGTTGCAGCTCGAGGCGCTCACGGGAGATGTGGGGCTCGATCGCGAGATTCCCACGCCCGAAGCGTCGAGTCCGGGGCTGGCGCTCGCCGGGTACACGACGCGGTTCGCCGCTCACCGCCTCCACATCCTCGGCGAGACGGAGGTCACCTACCTCGCGTCGCTCGATCCCGAAGCGCGCCGCGGGGCGCTCGAGACGCTGTTCCGGTTCGATCTGCCGTGCGTGGTGATCTCGAAGGGGCAGGAGGCGCCGGCCGAGCTGCTCGAGCTGGCGCGCGCCAAGGGCGTGGCCGTGATCCGCACGCGCTTGAAGACCGCGGAGTTCTACCGCCGCGTCAAGCCGTTCCTGGACGACGCCTTCGCCCCCACGACCACCGTACACGCCTCGCTCGCCGACGTGTTCGGCGTGGGGCTGCTGTTCTTTGGCCGTTCCGGCATCGGCAAGAGCGAGTGCGTGCTCGATCTGGTGGAGCGCGGCCACCGGCTCGTGGCCGACGACGTCGTTCACATCAGCCGTCGGGGCAACGACGTCCTGATCGGCCGCGGGCACGAGCTGGCCCGGCATCATATGGAAATTCGCGGAGTGGGGTTGATCGACATCCGGGCGCTGTTCGGCATCCGGTCGGTGCGGCAGCAGAAGCGCATCGAGGTGGTGGTGCAGCTCGAGGACTGGGACGCGACGCGGGAGTACGACCGCACTGGCCTGGACGGCCAGACCACCCAGGTGCTCGACGTCACGCTTCCCCTCGTCACCGTTCCGCTCAACCCGGGAAAGAATCTCACGGTGATTTGCGAGGTCGTCGCCATGAACCACTTGTTGCGCTACAGCGGGGTGGACACCGCGCGCGCGTTCAACGACCGCCTGCTCCAGCGCCTCGCCGAGCGCCGCCAGCTGCAGCAGTATCTCGAGGAAGACAATGAGTGAGCCGTTGCGCGGAGTGATCGTGTCCCATGCGGCCGTGGCCCAGGCGCTGCTCGCGGCGGTCGCCGCCATCACCGGTGTGAGCGATGCCCTGGTGCCGGTGTCGAACGACGGCTGCGATACCGGGGCCCTCACGGAGCGTCTCACCCGGGCGATCGACGGCCGACCCGTCGTGCTGTTCGTGGACCTCCCCGGGGGCTCGTGCCTCACGAGCTCCGTGCGGCTCGCGCGGGGCAAGACCGATGTGGCGGTGGTCACCGGTGTGAACCTCGCCATGCTGCTCGACTTCGTATTCCACCGCGATCTGCCTCCGGCCGACGCGGCCCGGCGCGCGGTCGAAGCCGGGAGCC
>JBGPDL010000067.1:0-13943 GCA_041482275.1 Gemmatimonadota bacterium
CCTGGTGCTCCTGCATCGCCTGCAGCAGCGCCGCCTGCGTCTTGGGCGGCGTGCGGTTCACCTCGTCCGCCAGGACGATGTTGGCGAACACCGGCCCGCGCACGAACCGGAACCCGCGCTTGCCCGTGGTCTGGTCTTCCTCGATGATCTCGGTGCCCGTGATGTCGGACGGCATCAGGTCCGGCGTGAACTGGATGCGCGAGAACTTGAGATCGAGCGTCTGCGCCACGGTTTGCACCATCAGCGTCTTGGCGAGCCCGGGCACGCCGAGCAGCAGCGCGTGGCCGCCCGAGAAGACGGCGGTGAGGATGCCGTCCAGCACGTCGGTCTGGCCCACGATACGGCGGCCCACCTGCGCGAGCAGGTCCGCGCGCGCCCGGGTGAGCCGCTCGAGCAGCTCGACGTCGCCCAACGAAGTGGACGAGGGACGCGAGATGGGGGGCGGGTTGAGGGCCATTGGGAGCAAGGTTACCACATCATACTCCCAAGCGCCACATAAGTTTGCGCGCTCCGGACTTTGCTTGCGAGATTTTTCACAAGCGGGTATGTTCCGGCCGCATCATGCCCCCCGACGACGGCAATCGGTTCGCGCGCGGTTTCGGCCAGGGCTACGAGTACGTCGCGGTGGGGTTCCAGCTGGCCGCCGTCATTCTGGTGTTCGGCGGGCTGGGCTGGCTGGTGGACGGGCGGCTGCACACGCGCCCGCTGTTTGCCCTCGTGGGCTTCCTGGTCGGCACCGTCGGCTGGTTTGTGAGCCTCTACTATCGCGTGAAGCGCGACACGGAGGCCAGGAAGCGGGAAGCGGGAAGCGGGAAGGGTACGGAGTGAAGCCGTACCTCCTGCTCCTGGGGTTGGGCGCGGTGCTGGTGTGCGTTGCGGTCGTGTTCGGCGGACGGGCCGCGGGGATCGGCGGCGCCGCGGCACTCGCGGCGCAGCTCGGCGCGGTGGCGCTGCTCCGGCCCGCGATGCGCGCCCCGCAACCGGTGTTCATGGCCCGGTGGCTCGGCGGCATGGGACTGCGGGCGCTGGCGGCGGGCGCGGTGCTTGCCTTCGCCGCGACCCACCGTGCTGCCCTGGGACCGCTCCCGGCGTCGCTCGGCTTCCTGGGCGTGCTGCTGCCGCTGCTTATTCTCGAGACCAGGTTCTTGAAATGATGCAGGGCCCCGACATCGGCAAGGCGATCTTCCAGCACACGTCGGACAGCTACGTGGTGGAGCTGCCGTTCGGGCTGGGTGAGTGGCACCTGCCGCACCACTGGATGCTGTTCGGCGTGAACATTTCCCCCACGAAGCACGTCGTCTTCATGGTCCTGGCCGCGCTGCTCGTGTACCTCACCATCTGGTACGCCGGGCGGCAGGTCAAGCGGCGCCACCGGGAAGGGAAGGCTCCCTCGGGGTTCGGCGGCGCCGTCGAGGCGATCGTGCTCTTCGTCCGGAACGACGTCGCCATCGCCAACATCGGCCACGGGGGCGAGAAGTTTGCCCCCTACATCCTGACGCTGTTCTTCTTCATTCTGTACTGCAACCTGCTCGGCCTGGTGCCGTGGGGCGCTACCCCCACCGGCAATCTCGCGGTGACGGGCGCGCTGGCGCTCACCGCGTTCCTGACCATCGAGATCTCGGGGTTCCGGGCGCTCGGGCCCAAAGGCTACTTGAAGACGATCGTGTTCGTGCCGCCCGGCATGTCGGGGTTCGGCGCGGTGGCCATGGCGCTGATCATGACGCCGATCGAGATCATCGGGAAGATCGTGAAGCCGTTCGCGCTCACGCTGCGGTTGTTCGCGAACATGACGGCCGGGCACTTTGTGATTCTGGCGCTGCTCGGCCTGGTCTTCATCTTCGGGAGCTGGGTGGTGGCGGTGGGCGCGGTGGCGTTCGTGACGTTCATGATGCTGCTCGAGCTGCTGGTGGCGTTCTTGCAGGCCTATATCTTTGCGCTGCTCACGTCGGTGTTCATCGGCATGATGCAGCACGCGCATTGACCGTACACACGCTGAGGAGACCATGCTCGATCTCGTGACGCTGCTGCAGGGGGTACAACCCACCGGGGCGGATATCGCCGCCGCTGCCAAGAACGCCAACGCGCTGCTCGGCGCCGGTCTCGGGCTCGGGCTCGCGGTGATCGGCGTGGGGCTCGGCATCGGCCGCATCGGCGGCCAGGCGGTGGAGGCCATCGCGCGCCAACCCGAGGCGTCGGGCGACATTCGCGGCGCCATGATTCTGACGGCCGCGCTGATCGAAGGCGTGGGCCTGGCGGCGCTCGTGTTCGCGCTGCTCTTCAAGCTGCTCTAAATGCCGGCCTCGCTGCTGCTGATCGTGCTGCAGGAGGTGGCCCCCGGCGGTGGGGAGGAGCCGTTCACCCCGTTTTCGATCAACACCGGGCTGATCTTCTGGACCATCGCCGTCTTCGGCATTCTGTTGGCGCTGCTCTGGAAGTTCGGCTGGCCCGCCATCCTCAAGTCGGTGGAGGAGCGGGAGCGCCGCATCCAGCAGCAGTTGGACGACGCGGAGAAGGCCCGGACCGAGTCGGCGCGGCTGCTCGAGGAGCACAAGCGGATGGTGGCGGCGGCCCGGGCCGAGGCGCAGGAGCTGTTGGCCAAGGCCAAGGCGGTGGCCGAGAAGGAGCGGGAGACGCTGCTCGCGGCAGCGCGTGCGGAGTACGAGCAGCTGATCGCCCGGGCGAGGAAGGACATCGGCGCCGAGAAGGAGAAGGCGATCCTCGAGCTGCGGCGCGAGGCGGTGGACCTGTCGATCGCCGCCGCGTCCAAGCTGATCGAGGCGCAGCTCGACACCGAGGCCAACCGCCGCCTGGTGACCGAGTACCTGGCGACGCTCGAGCAGCGGCCGTGAAGAGCGAGACCATCGCCCGCAACTACGCCGAGGCGCTGTTCCTGGCGGGCGCGGCGCACCGGGGGCACATGGTCGAGCGGTACGGGCAGCTGCTGGATGCGGTGGCGGGCGCGCTCCAGGCCGACGAGCGCATCGCCGCGGCGCTCGAGTCGCCGCGCGTGTCCAAGTCCGCCAAGGCGGCGTTGCTGGCGCGGGCCCTGGGCGACGTGGCCGAAGGGGAGTTCGTGCGGTTCCTGCAGGCGGTGGTGCGGCGCGGCCGGCAGGGCCTCTTCGTGGAGATCGCCCACGCGTATCAGGGGCTGGTGGACGTGCAGCTCAACCGGGTGCACGCGGGCGTCACGCTGCGCGACGAGCCGGACGCCCGGCTCGAGAAGCAGATCGTGGAGCGACTGTCGCGCGCCATCGGCAAGGAGGTGCGGGCGCACTTCCGCGCCGACCGCGCCATTCTGGGCGGCGTGGTGGTGCGCGTGGGCGACCGCATCTACGACGGCTCGGTGCGGCGCCGGCTGGCGGTGCTGCGGCGGAGAATGCTCACGGGGGAGTGAGGGCGGGAGGTTTCCCCGGCAGCTTCAAACGCTTGTTAGGCGGCGGACTTGAACTCACGGCGTACGGGGTTCGGGCCCAGCGCGAGGCAGGACGTGCCATCGGTCTCGACGAACGCCGGCGCCAACGATGCCGCCAATGATGCCACCGATGCCCATACTCGCCAGAAACCGGACGGTGGGCGTGTTGTCTCCGAGCTGATACGTCTTGCCCTGCCCGATGAGGGCTCCGACGCCCGCCCCGACGAGAAACCCGAGGCCTGCACCTAAGCGCCAGTAGGATCGCCGACCGCGACTCACTTCGAGCCGGATGACGCGAAAGCGTGGAACTGCCAGGGGTGGCGAATCACCGCCTCGTTGGAGCCAGAGGGAATCAGGCTGTTGGGCGACGAGGACGCCAATGAGGCGTTTCGGGGGGCCGGAATCCACTGTTACGCGCAGGCGTGCTCCGGGCTCGACGACGGCGGTGTCTGCGGGCGACTGCGCGGGCACGCAGAGGGGAACGATCAGCAAGACAGCGGAAAGGAGAGGTTGGCGCGGCATGATGACCTCCCTGAGGGGCGCCATGTCCAAAGTCGGGACACAGGGTCAAGGCAGCGTCAAGAAGCCAATCTGAAGAGGTTGTCCGCCGCGTAACGAACCGCGCTTGAGCTGCTGCGCGCGCCGCCAGCTTCAAGCGCTGGTTAGGCAGTGCGGCGCGAGGAGCCACTCTACCGAGCCCCTTCCAGCTGGCGCGGCGGGCACTTCGAGGAACCGTATGAGCAGAAAACACAGCAGTCCCCAGGCTTGGGCTTCAGAATCTGATGACAAGCGGTGCACTCGTAGAAGTGGAGGCACGCATCGGTGGGCATAGCCTCGGCCTGCCGATGGCCGCACAACGGACAAGTGATGGTTGCCTTGAGGATCACGAACCCGCCGAAAAAGTGGGCATCTGCCTAACTAGCGGTTAGACTGCGGGTCAACCAGCCTAATTCCCCTGGTTGACTTCGGAACGCCCTGAAAATGCAGCAGGGTACCTTGACGCCGCCAGCGCGTTCTTGCGGCACGGGCGGGCGGAAATGCGACAGGACGTCCAGGATTGCATCGCGCAGCGGCCCGGGGGTGACCCGGGCCGCTGGTGCATCGGGACCTACAAGCGGTAGCGGAGGCCGAGCCCGACGCCGAATCGTCGGGTGGCGACCCGCTCGACGCCGGCGGGTACGTCTGCCGGGTCCAGCATCGAGCGAGTCAGGACGCCGCCGGCGCGGAGCGAGCCGGTGAGCGAGCGGGCGAGCGGCCACTCGAATGCGAGGCCGGCGCGCGCGCCCACGCGATGCCGCTGTTCGCCGTTGAACTCCCACAGATCGATGGCCGGCCCTGCTTCAACGCGCGCGGCGACGCCGGTGCCGAAGCCTACCACGCGCAGCGATACTTCCGGAACGATCTCCCACAGCGAGACGACGCCGTACTGCACGAACAGCACGTCACCCTGCGCTCCGGCGAGGCCGGGCTGCGCGTACAGCAGGGTGAGCGCTACACGCACCGGCCCACCCTCCCGGTCCACCCGGACGGCGAACGTCGTCGGCCGGTAGGGGCCGACGGTGGCCCCGGAGCTGTCGCGTGAGGTGCCGCTGAAGCCCGCGACGCCGATCTCGGCCGACACACCCCACTGGGCCGCGGCCGGCGCTGCGCCCGGCCCGAGACCGAGCAACACCAGAGTTACCGCCAGCCTCCGCATGCGCCCTCCTCCGCTGGATGTCACTTCATTTGCAGCGCGATCCACCCATTGGTCGCGTTGTTCTCGCCCTTCACGAGCCAGTTGTAGCCGGGGTACGAGATACCGGTCACCTCGGATGCGACCGCCGTACCGACCAGCTCGTCGTTGGTGTTGAAGAACGCCGCGATCGCCGCCCACAATTTCTGGAACGCGTTCGCCTGCTTGAAGACCTTCACCAGCGTGTTGCTCGAGTCGTTGCCGGCGGTCACCGCCTTGTATGCCCCGTCCACCGCCTTGAACAGGTTGCTGATGATGTCCCGGTTCGCCTTGATCTCGCACGCGGTGTCGTCGTCCTCCACGACGAAGACCCGGACGTTCTGTCCCGGATGGGCGGCGTTGTACAGGTCGAGCTGCGTCTGGCTGAACAAGATCACGCTGCCGCTCCAGTCGAGAGTGTTCTGGTCGAAATAATACGGCGCCGGCTGCTTCTCGCCGGCGCACTGGTAGTCGGTGAGCGAGTCGGTCTGCCCCTTCTGGCCGAGGATGTGCACCTCAAACTCGGGGGCGCCTTTCAACCAACCCTCAAAATCGTCCACGAAATGGGCTTTGGTCATGTACAGGCCCTCGGCGGGCGCCGGGGCCGGCGGCGGAGGAGGGGTGCCGCCGCCGTCGCAAGCCAGGCAGATGATCCCGGCCGGCGCGGTCGAGAAGTCCGTTTCGACCGGGACCACCGCGATCACCGGCGTCGCGGGGGGCCGCTCGGGGTCGAGCAGCTGCCGGGTGCCGTGCACGTCGAACGCCACGGGCACGTCGTGGTCGGCGATGGCCGTCGCGACCAGCACATTCTCGCCGCCGGCCCAGGCCCGGCGGTGTTCGGGGACGGGGAGGTACAGCTCGAGCGCGATCGCGTCGCCGGCGGCGCGCGCGAGACTCGTCTGCGAGAGGCCGGTCCCGCGGGCCATGGCGGAGAGGGCGCGCCCGCCCCCGCCCGCGAGGAACCGCTGGAACGACAGCTTGTGCTCCCGGAACGGCGAGCGGTCGAGCTGCGCCTTGACGTGCGCCCGGAACGCCGGGTCGCCGAGCGCGAGCGCGAAGGAGCGTGCCAGGAGCTCGGGCTTCGCGGCGGCGGCCGTGCCCGGGAGCAAGTCCCGCGCGCCGGTGGCATCGGGTGCCGTACCGGGCGCGCGGTCGGAGCAGGCGAGCGCTCCCACGAGCAGCGCGAGCGCTGCGAGCGCCGCCCGGCGTGATGTATTGTGCGACATGGTTGACTCCTTGGTTGGGTGTGGCGCGCCCAACATGAGGAGTCGCGGTCGGCCGATCGGCGCCCAATTGCCGCGCGCGGGATCCCAATCACGCGATGCAAGACTGCATGATCATGGACGCACGTGACCCACGTGCGCGTGGTCGGCAGCTTCAGACGCTTGTCAGGCAGCGTACCAGAGGACCGCGATGAAGTGGCAGGTGCTGCCCGCGAGTACTAGGAGGTGCCAGACGAAGTGACTGTAGCGCCTCCGCGTGGCGCCGAGAAACCAGACGCCGCCGGTGTATGCGATTCCCCCCGCCGCGAGCCAGAGAAGACCCGCCAGGGGCAGGCGCTGCCACAGCGGCCGAATCGCGATCAGGAGCAGCCACCCCATGCCGAGGTAGACAGCCGTCGCGAGCCGCGGGTAGCGAATGCCTCCCGCCGCTGTCAGCGCGATCCCCAGAGCCGCCAGGCTCCAGACCACGCCGAGCAGTGTCCACCCCCACATGCCACGGAGCACGCCGAGCGTGAACGGCGTGTACGTACCCGCGATGAGCAGGAAGACCGCTCCGTGATCGAGGATGCGAAACACGCGCTTGGCCCTGTTGGGCGGGAGGGCGTGATACAGGGTCGAGGCGAGGTACAGGATCACAATTGTCGCCGCGAAGACACTCGCGCCGACGATACCGGTTGTGCTCCCCCGCCGGACGGCGGCGCCGACCAGAAACGGCGCGGCGCCGAGCGCTGCCAGGAGACCCACGCCATGACTGACACTATTGGCGATCTCTTCTCCCAGCGACTGCGGAGGGTCAGGGCCTGACGACCGTGCGTTCAAGGCTCCGGTGAAGCTTGTTAGGCGGCGCCCTTGGCGGCGCGAAAGGCCCAGATCGCCAAGGTCGACGCGATGACGAAGGCCAGGAGCGACGCCCAGAGCGGGACTGCCACGTCGGCGACCTGCACGGGCCAGTGCAAGACGACGCGCGTCAACTGCACAACGGCGAGCAGACAGAAGAACGCTCCCGACACCTTTTCATAGCGGCGCATGTCGTTCTCCTCGATAAGGAGCCACTCCGAGGGTCTCCGCCCAACGGGGGGTCGCGTAGCTGCGGCGACGGGCACCTTGCGTGGTGAGTCGCCGTCTAGCGGATCGCGCTTAAGCTGCGGGTGCAATGGCGGCGGGCGCAAGGAGCCGGAACGGCTGATGGAACCTGCAGGCTAGGCAACGCAACTCTTCCCTGCGTGTGCGCGCCCGTCAGCTTCCCTCTTGGTCGAGCAGCTGAAGGACAACCTCGCCGTTTGAGCCTGCCTCAGCCCACGCGTTCGCGGCGATCCACTTCCGGTAGAACGTCGATCTCGCCTCCGGCCTTCGGGACTCGTGCTCCTGAGCGCGGCGATAGCCTTTCGTGCCGAGCGGGCCACCTAACCAGTGCTTGAAGCTGTTGGGGCGCGACCTTGGACTGCTTCCACGAGGGCGGTGAGCGCCCCCCGCACGACCTTAGCCAGTTCCGGATCCGCCGCGATGCCGGCGGCATCGAGATTCCGGCCGAGCAGCGGAACGGACCCGTGCGCCGCGGGCACCACATCGGCTGACATCGTCCGTAAGATCTCCACGAGCGAGGCTTGCGCGTGTACGGCGCGTGGCGAACCGTTCAACAACCCGATCGGTTTGCCGACGATTGCGACGCTACTGACGAGCCAGTCGAGCGCATTCTTGAGAACGCCGGGGACCCCATGGGCGTACTCGGGACTGGAGATCAGCAGCCCATCGGCAGCGGCAATGCTCTCTCGCAGCACCCGGACGGCGGGAGGGGGCGGGTCGGTATCCAGATCGGGATTGAAGTGCGGCAGGCCCCCGAGGCCGTCGAACAGGGTGATCCGAAGGCCGCGCGGGGCCAGTAGCGCCACGGCTCGCAGCAGCTCGGTGTTGCTGGAGGCGTGCCGCAGGCTGCCGGAAACACCGAGGAACTTCATGGCACGCGGGATAGCCGGCGTCAGTTCAACGGCAGCCCGGCCGGCCTGGGCCAGCAGGCCACGCTCCAGAACAGCGAGTGGCCGCTGACCTGGAGTCGGGCGCTCGGCCACGATCCATGCCGTGTGTCGCATAACACAAACTCCGTTCACTATCGTGAATTCAATCGATCGCTGACGCAGGCAATGGTAGCGGTCGTCCATCGAGGGAGACATCGGACGTAGCACCGTTGGCGGCGGGAATACGGCGGAACAAACCTGTCGGACGGAGGACTACATCAGGCGATCAGCCCATACCTCGCTGCATAGCGGACCAGGTCGGCATTCGTGGCCACCGCCATCTTCTCGAGTATGCGAGTCCGGTAGGTGCTCACCGTCTTGGCCGAGATGGCCAGCTCGCCGGCGATCTGAGAGACGGTGAGGCCGCTGCCCAGCCGGCGCATCACTTCGAACTCGCGATCGGACAACAGTTCGTGGGGGGCTCGCTGCCCACCGCCATCGAGATGAGTGGCCAGCTGCTCCGCCAGTGTCGGACTGACGTACTTGCCGCCGCGATACACCCGGCGGATGGCGTCCAACAGCTGATCCGGCGAATGGTCTTTGGTGAGATAGCCCGAGGCACCGGCCCTGAGCGCCCGTACCGCCCACTCATCCTCCGGGTGAACGCTCAAGGCCAAGACCCGAATGGTCGGGTGGCGTGTGCGCAGCTCCCGCAGCGTCTCGAGAAACAGCCCGCCCGGCATCGATACGTCGAGCAGC
This sequence comes from Gemmatimonadota bacterium, assembly GCA_041482275.1. Lineage (GTDB taxonomy): Bacteria > Gemmatimonadota > Gemmatimonadetes > Gemmatimonadales > GWC2-71-9 > AG41. Next base: position 9,058 of record JBGPDL010000067.1, read on the forward strand.
ACCAAATCGGTGGCGGTGGCCTCGAGCGCGCCGAGCAGCGCCGCGGCGTCGTCCGCCTCACCCGAGATCACCATCCCCGCGTCCGCCTCCACGATGCGGCGCAGTCCCTGCCGGACGATCGGATGGTCGTCCGCGATGAAGATGCGAATCTTCGCGGTCGATCGACTCACGGCGCCGCGACCGGAATCGTGACGGCGATACCGGTGCCCTGGCCCGGCTCGCCCCGAATCGTCAGCGTTCCCCCACACGCCAACGCCCGCTCGCGGATGCCGACCAATCCCAGGGACCGAAGCCCACTCAGCGATTGCGGCGTGAACCCGACCCCGTTGTCCTCGACGCCGAGGATGATGACCGCCCCCGCCCGGCGCACCGACACGTCCACCCGGGTAGCCTGGGAATGCCGGGTGACGTTGGTCAGCGCCTCCTGGATGATCCGGAAGGCGTGACTCGCTATCTCGTCGGGGAGCCGGGGAAAGTCGTCGGCATGGAGATTGACCGCGATGCCGGTCCGTTGGGCCGTCTCCCGCACCAGGGACTCGATGGCGGCCTCCAGGCCGAGTTGGTCGAGTACGCTGGGCCGAAGCTCGCTGGCGATCCGGCGCACGATTTGCATCGTTGCGTCGATCCGGGCGGTGATCGACGAATCGATCACGCGGAACGCTCCGGAGTTGTTCCCCCCTTTGGGCCGCTTGGACCCGAGCCAGGCCAGGTCGAGCTTCAAGGCGGTGAGCGCCTGGCCCAATTCGTCGTGGATCTCGCGCGCGATGCGGGTCCGCTCTTCCTCACGAATCGCCTGGAGCCGGGCCGCGAGGGCCCGCAGCTCGGCCCGGGACTGCTCCAATTCCTCCGCGGCCCTGACGCGGTCGCTGACGTCCCGCTGAATCCCGAAGTGCCCGGTGATCCGGCCGGCGGCATCGTAGAAACACATGTAGTCGCCTTCGACCCACATCGTCGATCCGTCGAGCCGGCGCTCGTTGGTGGTGCTGTGTGTGTGTCCGGAGTCAAACAAGGCCCGCCAGCCCCGGCGGCCGGCCGCGAGGTCGTGCCGGAAGAAATCACTCGGCGTCAGAGCGATCAGCTCCGCCGGCCGGGCCCGGAATTGCGCCGCCATCGCCGGATTCACTTTCGTCATGCGCTGATGGGAAAAGACGTAGTCCAGCACCGCGTCCTTATCGACCCCCGGCCCCCACTCGACCGGCTGATCGAGCATCATGAAGAAGAACCCGTCCTGGGAGCGCTCGAAGAAGGCCTCCAGGAGTGCGGGGGTATTGAGCTGGGTTGGTTCCGGCAAGGCTGTCGGCATCGAGCCTCCTGGCCCGGAAAATGGGGAGGATGTCTCCTGCAAGGAAGGAGGCGGGGCCCCGGATGAGCCGGGGCCCCTTTTTCCTATCGGACCACGATCCGCCCGGTCATGGCGGCCCCGTGGACCGCGCAGTCGTAGTTGTAGGTTCCGGGATGCAGGAGCCTCACCGAGTAGGTGCTGCCCGCTGCACTCATGACTACGCTGTTCCGGAAGATCTCCGGCGGTACGCCGGTCGACTGGATGCTGTGCGAGCCGGTGGCGTTCCAGGTCCAGGTGACGATGTTGCCCGCCGCGATCGTGTCCACGGCGGGGTTCTGACTGCCGTTGTGCGCGCTCTGGAAAAAGGTGTTCCCGACCGTGACCTGAGCGGGCGGGCCGGCCGCGCGCGGCTCGCCATAGACGAAATCATCCATGACTACGAGGTCCGCGGTACCCCCGGCGGTGACATCGACGCTGGTCGCGGTCAGCGCGGCTTCGCCGCTGGTGATCCGGACCCGGGCGACGATCGGCGCCTCGAACACCGCGCCGACGAACGAGAGCAGCTGCGCGCCCCCGTGATTCGGCGCGACGACCACGCCGATCCTGACGTCGTCCGCGTCAAAGAATTCGATCTTGGTGGAGCCCGGCCGATCGACGTCCGCAAAGACGGCGCCGAAGCCCTTGACCATACCGGGAGTCGTGGTGCCGACCAACCGGAAGTCGACGTCCACCTGGTTGCTCCCCACCGGCATGAACAGCTTCTTGGCCGAGAAGAACGTGAACTGGGCTGCCAGGCCGGCGTTGACCGCCGCGAAGTTGGTGCTGTCGACCCGGAGGCCGGTCCCGGGGGTCGAGTACACCGCGCCCCGCTTCGAGGTGACGTTGAAGAAGTCTGCCGGGAAGTTGTCGACGTCGGTCAACGCGGCGGGGACGCCGTCCCAGTTGATCTCGCGCCGGCCGCCATCGGCGGGGGGCGCGTTGGGCGCGTTGAGGCTGCCGCCGAGCGCGGTCCGAAACTCGTCGAGCTTGGCCGCGATCGATACGTTGTCGCCCAGGGTTTCGTACTTGACGAAAGCCGGCGGAGGCGGCGGGGGCGGTGTGACGTTGGGGGAATAGGGGTTGCTGCATGCCGCCAAAGCCACCAGGCTCAGGAACGGGGCGTAGATGGTCGGTTTCATAACGTTCTCCTTCGTGAGTAGGATCGATCGCTGAACGAAGGCAATGGTAGCGATCGCTCATCGACGGAAGAATCAGACGCAGCGCCGTTGGCAACCGGAAAGCAGTGGAAGAGAGGTGTCAGACGGAGGACTACAGGACGGGAGACTTGAAGCTGTCGGCGTGCGGCAACCAGCCCCACGTTTGCGTTGGGCAGCGGTCGCGGTTCAAGGTATCGCGGCCGTCTGCCTGGTGCGCCACCGGCCTCACGGATCGGGCCTAAGCCGCGGCGCCGAACCACACAGGCGCCGCGCCGATTGAGAGTACTCGAAGCAAGCTCGCGCCCAACCGCAATTCCTCTTGAGACCGGGCGCGCGGCAGCAGCGGGTCAGGGCCAGAGCCACAGCTTGAAGATGCCCGCCGCACTGGCGGCGGGCATCCCTTCCTCAGACGAGCAGCCCGCTAGGCGTTACGAGTCACCGTGCAGTTGACGTTGGTGATCGACAGCAGTTCCTTCAGCGTGTCGATGCGGAGGTTACCGTTCATCTCCGTATACGTGAGGACGCAGGTAAGCGTGTATCGCTGCCCCACGATCGTTCGCGTCACCGTGTCGGCAACAGCCGGCGTCGCCGCAAGCGCCATGAATCCAGCAGCCAGTGCCACAGTCGCCAGGATGTTTCGCATCGTGCCCTCCCAGAATGGGTCGTCGGCAGAGTCCGCATTACAGCCCTACTGTCACAATGCTCACACACAAGGCGAAAGGGGGAGGACGAGCTCGAGGTTGCGGTGAGGATTCGTTCATGAAAGGGGCCAAGCACCCACCTGGTCCGTCATCGCGCGCGGCCTAAGCCGCCAATGGGCCCGTTGGGCCGGTCGGGGCGTCGTGTGAGCGGGCGCCGACGAGGCGGGTCGCGAAGGCGACGAGAGGGAGGCACCTGCGGGCCGGGGTTCGGACCAGGGTCGGCCGAATTATCGCGATCATAGCGGCCTTGCTCGTGCCCTCGGTGTGAAAGTGCCTGCGCTGGATGGGCCTACGGCCACTCCGCGGCGACGCCGCACGGTACGTGCCACACAGCTGCGTGCGACCTCTGACCGTAAGTCGCTAGCAGGCAACAAAAAGCAGGCTAGTGGAGCTCAGCGTGCTGGAGCCCCTCCTGCCATGAATCGCTACAGAGCGACTCGACACGAGACAGCGAGTCGGCCCCAGCCAGCCCGCGCCCGGCCTCGCTGCGTTGAGCAAGCTGAGCGTCGTGCCCACAGCCAGGTCAGCCCAAGGAAGGGCGAGGCACGTCCACCGACAAACCGCCGCGGGCCGACTGCGTCATGCGCTTGTGAGGCCGCGCGCTCAGACATCCAGGCGCCGCTCGCACGGCACCGACTCCCCGTACTCGAGGTAGCGCCTGAGAACCCGGAGGTACATCGCCCAACAGTAACACGACACCCGATAGTGCTCCGTCGCCGCCGGCCACCCCAGGTGATGGAAGCGTACCTGCGTCGCACCGCCCTTGGCGTCAAGCTGAAAACCGACCTTCGTGCCGACCCATTCCTTGTCGGCGCGCGTCAGCTCGAGCTCGAACTCGACCTCAGGCTTGCACCGCGTCACTCGTGCCCGCCAGTCGTACTCCGGGCCGAACCAGAGCTCGTATCCAGCGCCGAGCCGGGGCTCGCCCGTTGACCGGACCGTCCACCAACGATCCAGCTCGGCCGGCGTGCTGACGGCGCAAAACACTTGGCTGGCAGCGGCCTTGATAGGAAAGTCGTGGACAATGTCGGGCAAAGACACATCTCCGCCGGCCCACCGCTGGTTGACCTCGGAACACCGGAAAAATGCAGCGACACCCGTCGCGGCCGCTAGGCTGGCCGTGCGTAGCTCCCCATCCTGCACTGGTCGCTGTAGCTTCCCCACCTCACATGCTCCCGTTCCTTCTTCTTCTCGTAGCCGCCGACTCGACGGGCTACTGGCAGCAACAGGTCGCCTATCAAATCAGGGCCTCGCTCGACGAGCCGTCGGGCGTGCTCACCGGACACGTGCGCATCGCGTACGCGAACCGTTCCCCCGACACGCTGCGCGACTTCTCCGTCCATCAGTACCTGAACGCCTTCCGCCCCGGCTCCCGCTGGGCCGCGGCCGACTCGGCCGAGCAGCGCGACCGGTTCCAGCACCTGAAGGACCCCGACTACGCGTTCGAGCGCATCACCGGTGCCACCGTGATGGGCGAGGCGCAAAAGCCCGATTACCCGTACGGCCCCGACTCGACCATCGCCCACTGGACCCTCCCCCGGCCGCTCGCGCCCGGCGACTCGCTCGCGGTCGAGATCGACTGGCAGGCGCGTCTGTCCACGCTGCCGCGGCGCCAGGGACGCCAGGGGAGACGCTTCGACTTCGCGCAGTGGTATCCGAAAGTCGTCGTGTATGACCAGTACGGGTGGGAAGACCACCCGCTCTACC
>JBGPDL010000068.1:0-13336 GCA_041482275.1 Gemmatimonadota bacterium
CGAAGCGCGGGGCCGCCATGAGAAGCGCGCTGCTCCTCGGGTTGGCGCTGTGCGCGGCTGCTTGCGGACCCACGGCCTTCGTTCCGCCGCCTCCCTTGCCCGACCGTGTGTACGGCGCGAGCGAAGTGGACGAGCCTGCGGAGATCGTCCTGACGCCGCCGCTGCACTACCCGGAGGGCGGGAGCGACGGCGTCGTCCTGGTGCGGATGGTCATCGATAGCGCGGGGAACCCCGAGCCGGGCACGATGCTGATGGTCCAGGGGTCGGATTCGGTGCTGGTGGTCGCGGCCCGGGCGCTGGTGCTGAAAACGCTGTTCCGGCCTGCCCGCGTGCGTGGGCGGGTCGTCCAGGTCATGGCCGACGTGCCGGTCGAGTTCTCCGCCGCCTCGCTCCCGCCGGTGACCCTTCGCGTCTTGGGTGACGTGTACACCCTCGAGGACTTGCAGGAGCGACCCCACCTCACGTCGGGTCCCACGCTGAACTACCCCGCCGCCCTGCTGCTCTCCCGGGTGAGCGGGCGCGTCATCCTCGAGGGGGTGATCGACACGTCCGGCCGGGTTCAGGAGGGCACGGTGCGCGTCGTCGAGAGCAGCGACGGGCGGTTCAACCAGGCGGCGAAGGCCTACCTGCAGGCCGCGCGCTTCACGCCCGGGCGCATCGCCGGGCGCGCGGTTCGAGTCCGCCTCCAGATGCCGGTCGAGTTCAAGCTCCCGACCCGGGACTGATTCCGCGCCCATGGCGTCGGTCACGCTGCGGAGTCTGGCCAAGCGTTTCGGTCCCGACGGCCGGCCGGCGCTGGACGGTGTGTCGCTCGAGGTGCACGACGGCGAGCTGTTTGTGCTGCTCGGGCCGTCGGGGAGCGGCAAGACGACGCTGCTGCGCTGCATCGCGGGACTCGAGGAGCCGGGCGCCGGAGAGGTCTTGATCGGAGAGCGTGACGTGACGCGGCTCCCGCCCGCGGAGCGGGACGTCGCGATGGTGTTCCAGACGCATGCGCTGTACCCGCACCTGAGCGTGCGGAGCAACATCGCCTTCGGCCTCGAGGTGCGAAGAGTGCCGGCGAGCGAGGTGGCTCGCCGGGTGCAGCAGGCCGCCGAGCGGCTGGGACTGATGGCGCTGCTGGACCGCCGCCCGGCGCAGCTCTCGGGTGGCGAGCGACAGCGGGTGGCGCTGGGGCGCGCGATCGTGCGCGAGCCACAGGCGTTCCTCCTCGATGAGCCCCTCTCCAACCTCGACCCGACGCTGCGCGGCGAGCTACGGGCCCAGCTGCTCGAGCTGCACCATGCCCTGCACGCCACCATGCTGTACGTGACTCACGACCACGTCGACGCGATGTGTCTGGGGCAGCGCATTGCGATCCTCGACGGCGGGCGGCTGCGGCAGCTGGGCACGCCGGCCGAGCTGTACGAGCGGCCCGCAGACGTCTTCGTCGCGCGCTTCCTCGGCAGCCCCGGCATGAACGTCCTCAAGGGCAGAGGACGGGCCACGCGGGACGGGGGTGGGGTGGTGGACTGCGGCGCGTGGTCCATCGCCGTAGCGCTCGAGCGCTACGAAGGGGAGATCCATCTCGGCGTGCGGCCCGAGCACGTGAGCCTGGTCGCTCCCGACCAGGGGGTGGGAATCGCGGAAGTGCGAGTGGTGGAGCCGTTGGGCGCCGACACGCTCGTCCGCCTGGACGCGGGCGGCCAGCCGCTCGTGGCGCGCGTTCCGGGCATTCCGGACTGGCGCCCGGGCGATAAGGCCGGCGTGCGGCTCGAGGGCCGGCACGTCCACCTGTTCGACGCCGCGGGGCAGCGGCTCCCATGAGGCACGCGCTTGCACTGTGCCTCGCGTGCTGGGGGTGCGGCGCGGCGGCGGGCGCCGATCAGGTTACGCTGTTGCACCGGGCCGACGCCGCCGCGGCCCAGCTCGAGGACCAGCTGCTCGGTCCGTATCGCGCGCGGCATCCGGGGATGCGGGTCGTCTCGCAACACGTGCCCCTCCCGCAGACGGACTACCGCCGCCGCCTGCTCACGGCCCTGTCGGGCGACGCACCTCCCGACGCCTTCCTGCTCGACGACGTCGATATTCCCGCGCTCGCGGACCGCGGTGGGGCGCTCGACCTCAGTCCCTACCTATCGCGGGTCGGCGTCGATCTCGCGGGATACGAGCCGGCCGTGCTGGCGATGTTCCGTCGCGGCGCAGCGGTGTACGCTTTGCCGCGAGGCTACACTCCGCTCGTCGTCGCGTACAATCGCGAGGTGCTGGAGCGCGCGGGGGTTGACGCACCCACCGATGACTGGACGTGGGACGATTTTCTGAAGATGGCACGGCGCCTCACCCGCGGCGGCGACGGCGACCAGCAGTCGGCAGTGTGGGGAGCGGGGTTCGACCGGCGGCCGGCCGTTTGGTTGCCGTGGATTTGGTCGGGAGGCGGCGACGTTCTCTGCTCCGACGGGCGGCGGGCGTCGGGGTGCCTCGATTCGCCGCTCACGATCGCGGCGATCCAGTGGTACGCGGGCTGGGTAACGCACCCTCGCGTGTCGCCGCGTGTGTCCGCAGCACGGGATTGGGACGCCGAGCGCACGCAACTGTTCGTGTCAGGACGGTTGGGGCTGATGACCGTCGACCACTCGGTGATCCGGGACTTCCGGTCCGCCGTCGCGGCGGGGCGGCTGCGCGTCGGCTTCGTGGCGATCCCGCATCGGCCTGGCGCGGTGCCGGTCACGGCGCTGTACGCATCCGGGTACGCGGTGCCCGCCCTCACGCTGGGACGCAAGCCGGCGGTCGAGCTGGCCGCGGCGTTGACCGATTCGCTCGCCGAGGCCGCACGCGGAGAGGCGGGCATCGAGCTGCCCGGCGTGGCGGCCGCCGCCCAAGCGCTCGCGGCGGCCGACACGCTCGGCTGGGAAGCGGCGTTCCTGCGCGCGGCCAAACAGGGCCGTCCGGGATGGGGGGCACGGGTGCCGCAATGGCGCCTGGTGGAGGCCGAGTTGGCGGATCTGATGGATCGCGTCACCGCGGAGGGCGCCGATGCAGGTCGAGCAGCGCGCGCGACGGCCCGCGACCTGGACCGGCTGCTCGGGGCCACGCGGTGACGGCCCCGGCACGCTGGCGGGTCGTCGCGGTCGTGGCGCTGGCGGTGGCCGTGGGCCCGTCGCTCAGCGTGGTGCGCTGGGCGCGCAGTCGCGCGGCCCGCGCGCTGGCGGAGCGCGACGCCACAGCCGTGGTGGCGTACCTGGCGCTCGTGACGCCCGGTGCGCGAGGCAGCGCCGACTACGACTTGCCGCAGCTCTTGATTCGCGCCCGGGCGCTGGACGGTCTGCCGGGTCTGTCGGCGCGGTTCGAGGTGTATCACGCCACTGCGCCGTTGGTGCGTGCAACGGCGCCACCGCTCCCCACGGCCGCGCTCGAACGCCTGCGCCGCAAGGTCGCGGTCCGCTGGATCGGCGCGGCGGACGTCGCTCTGGCGCCGCTGCTCGATCGCGACGGCTGGGATGTCGTTGGAGCCGTAGCCGTGCGGCCGGACGGGGGTGGCTGGCCGCTCTCCCCTTGGCTTCTCGGGGCGCTGCTGCTTTTGCTGGTCGCGGGCGTGCAGGCGCTGCGGGCGATGGATGCGACGGCCGAGGTCCGGCAGCAGGCCCTGCAGCAGTATTGGGTGGCGGCCGCGTTGTTCGGGATAGCGGCTTTCGCGGGCATGCGTCTCGCGGCGGGCGGTGCCACCGACCGCTGGCTCGGAGACGTGCGCCAATTGATGCAGGAAGCCGCGGCCCGGGTCCCGGAGCTCCGCGGCGCCCCCGCGGGCCTCGCGGCGGTCGCGCGAGGAGCCGAGATGGTTCCGGCGGACTCGGGGCCGACCGACGGCCAGCGGCGAGACATCGGGGGCGCCACGCGGGCAACCGTCGCCGTACGGCTCGGCCCGGGGCGCTGGCTCGAGGTGCGGGCCCGCCCCGGTGAGGCGGGCGTGGCGGGTTGGCTGCCGGGCCTGCTCGGCCTGGCGGCGCTCGGTCCGCTCGGCGTGTGGCTCGCCGCATGGGCCACTACCGCTGCACCCCGCCACCGGCGCGAGACCCTGGCTGCCTGGGGGTTCCTCGCGCCGTCAGCGCTCCACCTCGTCGCATTCTCCTGCATCCCGCTGCTCCTCGTGCCGTACTTGTCGGTGCACCAGTGGAGTCCGATGGCGTCCATACACCCGTTCGTCGGCCTTGCGAACTATGGACGTGTCCTCGGCGATCCCCTCCTGTGGTCCTCGCTCGGCCACACGCTGGTGTACGCGTGTTCTGTCCCGCTGTCGCTGGCGCTCGCGCTCGGCGTGGCGCTGCTGGTCGGGGGCGGTGGCCACCGCGAGCGGCGGCTCTGGCTGCTGCCGGGGCTTCTGTTGTCGTACGTCGCGTCCGTGGTCGCGATCGGACTCGTCTGGCGGCAGCTCTATCACCCCGATGTGGGCTTGATCGACCGGTTGCTCGCCCGAGCGGGACTTACGCCGGTGAATTGGCTTGGCGATCCCCGGGTCGCGCTCGGTGCGGTGATCATCGTGGGCGTCTGGATGCAGTTCGGTTACTACGTGACCGTGTTTCTCGCGGCGTTGTGCCGCATTCCGCCCAGCTATCTCGAGGCCGCGCGCGTGGACGGGGCGGGCGCCTGGCAGCGGTTCTGGCGAGTGACGTTCCCGTTACTCCGCCCCGTGACGCTGTTCGCGCTCATCACCGGGATCATCAGCGCGTTCCAGGTGTTCGCCCTGGTGGTGGTGCTCACAGCCGGCGGGCCGCTCCACGGTACCGACGTGGTCGTGTATCGCATCTACCGCACGGCCTGGGAGCGGTTGCAGTTCGGCGAGGCGAGCGCCCAGGCGCTGCTGTTGTGCGCGTTGCTGTTCGGCGCCACCTGGGTGCAGCTCAAGCTGCTCGATCAGGCGGTGGAGCATGCGTAGGGTCCTGCTTGTTGCGGTCATGGTCGCGCCATTCCTCTATATGGTGGCCACGGGGCTTGCCGCCGGACCGGAGGCGCTCACAGCGCTGCCGTTCGGGCGCTTCGTGCTCACCAGCGCGGTCGTCGCCGTCACCGTCGTGGTCGGCCAAGTCCTCACGAGCGCCACGGCGGCGTACGCGTTCGCACGGCTCCGCTTCGCCGGCCGCGACCGCTTGTTCCTCGCCTACCTGTCGGCCCTCACGGTGCCGACGATTGTGCTGGTCGTGCCCCGATTCCTCTTCGTCGACGCCCTCGGCTGGGCCGAGGGCTACCGGGGACTCATCTCGACCGAGCTTGTGTCCGTCACGGGGATTTTCCTCTTGCGCCAGTTCTTCCGCACGCTGCCGCGTGACCTCGAGGACGCCGCCCGCCTCGAGGGCGCCGGTGAGTGGACGATCTTCTGGCGAGTGGTCGTGCCGCAGGCACGGCCCGCGCTCGCCACCCTCGCCGTGCTCGCGTTCGCGGAGCAGTGGAGGAGCTTCCTCTGGCCGCTCGTCGTCGCGCAGTCGGGGGCACCGCAGGTGGTCGAGGTGGGGATGGCGAATCTGTGGGGGATGTACCCGCTGAGCGGACCGGATCAGATCGCGGTCGCCGCTCTGGCGATGCTTCCGATGGTCGTTCTATACGTCGTCGCGCAGAAATACTTCGTTCGATGGATAACAGCGTCTAGTCTTTCCTTTTCCTCGTTGCAGTCGTCGAATTGAAACTCAACTCCCATCGGATGTCCCGTCCGTCGCCGCCCCCGACCCATTGGACCACCGCATGCCCGCTCTCGAGGCGCGTGACGGAGCAGGGGACGTCCGCCTTGCAGGCGCCGGGCCGCATCCCTTTGGGAACGGCGATCGTGACGGCGTAGGGCCGGCCGTCGAGGTTGGCGGACTTGACCTTGAGCTTGCGCGCGGCCGGATCCCACGTCTCGTCGACGATGTCCACCGCACCTTGTACGACGTGGCGGGTCGTGCCGATCACTTGCGGCCGTGCTGCTGCGGGACGGATGGCCAGGGTGCGCGCGCTCCGGGGGTCGAGCGTAAGCGCGAGGACGTCCTTGATGGTGGGGGTGGGTGCGTCGCGCCACACATCGTACACGTCGAACTTGGCGCCGTTGATGCCGAACCCCGAGAGCGGCAGGGATAGATCCCGCGGCTCATCCTCCCAGTTCACGATCGCGGCAGTCCACCACTGGGGCGCGCCTTCCACCACCCAGGCGCGCGGCGGGCGGTCGCGGCGTACGCTCCAGAGGCCGCCGCCGCCGAACACCCGCACCGCGAGCACATTCTCGCCGCCCCAGTTCAAGAGCTCGGGCGCCACGCGATACCGGCGGTACGCCTGCGGCTCACCGCGGCCCGGTCCGAAGTCGCCCGTTTGGCCGACCCGCACGCCGTTCAGGAACGTTTCGTCCGCGTCGGCGACCTTTCCGAGCTCGAGCGCCACGCTCCGTCGTTCCCTCGTTCCGTCGCCTCGATTCGGCAGCGAAAACCGCGTACGGTACCAGGCGGCCCCTACGTAGCCGGGATGACCCGCGTCGTCCCACCGCCGGCCGACGGGGATCGTCTCCCACGCCTCCTCGTCGAACTGGCGCGAGCCGTAGGCGGAATCGTCGCCGGTCCGGAAGCGCCACGGCCCGCCGATGGGATAGGCGTCGCCGTCCGCGACGATGGCCGGTGCCACGTCCGGTTCACCCGCGCCGGCATCGATCGGACGGCCCGCCACGGGCGCCGCCGGCAGCGTGCGCTGGAGCAGAGGGATGCGATCGGCAGGCAGCTTGGGCAGGTCATCGGAGAACAGTGTGAGTCCTCCGGTGACCGCCACGAGTGACGCCCACAGCTCGGCGGCGGCGCGAGACAGGGGAGGACGCACCACGAGGCAGTCCGGGTCGTTGAGCCACGTCGATCGGTGATAGAAGCTGCGAAGCCCGGCGGCGCGCGCCGGCGGCTGGATGCCGGCCCAACTCGCGGCCACATCGGGGCCGATTCGCATGGCGTTGACGAGGCCCACGGAGTGCTGCAGCGGTGCGCCGCCGGCGAGGAGCAGCGCTTCGGTGCCCAGGCCGTCGCGGATCGCCCCCAGGCCCGCCCGGTACGCTTCCGCGTGCGTGAGCCCGCCGTAGTGGGCGGTGCCCACGGTCGCCCACCGCAGCAGGTCGACGCGCAGGTAGTCGTAGCCCCACTCCCGCACCACCCGCCGCGCCAGGTCGTGCAGCCATTGCTGGACCTTGGGGTGCGCGCCGTCGAGCGCGAACACCTTACCGCCCCAGGCGTCGCGGGTGGCGCACACCACGGGCCCGCCGGCGTCGCGCAGGAGCCAGTCGGCGTGGGCCGCCGGGAGTCCCGATCCCTCGGCCACGGCGAACGGGGCGAGCCACAGGCCGGCCTTGAAGCCTCTGGCGTGGATCTGGTCGCTGAGCCAGGCGTGGCCGTGCGGGAACCGGTCGTTCGGCTCCCAGGCGCCGGCCGCGCGCTGGTAGCCGTCGTCGAGCTCGATGTGCCGGAAGAAGCGGCGATCGAAGCGCGCGGCACAGAATTCCACGTTGGCGATCACGTCCGCCTCCGTCACGCTCCCCGACAGCTCGGACCGCGAGCACCAACCGGTCGGCGCGACAGCCTGCGCCAAGCGCGCCTGATCCACCGGCGAGGACGGGACGAACAGCGTGCGCAACGCGTCCAAGCCGTCGCCGGCCGGGTCGAAGCACACGCGCAGGCGCGACGCGTCGCCCTCGGGACGGAGCGGCCGGGCCGGGAGCCAGTCGCTCACCGCCTCGAGCCGGTCCGGCGACAGCTGGACGCGGGCCTCGCCGGGCTCCTCGGAATCGAACGCGAGGGCCAGCCCGCGGCCGGCCCGGGAAAGACCCAGTGCTCCGTGACTCGCCAGGTCGGTCGCGTCCGCCGCCCCGACGGCGACGACGTGGCACGGCTCGCCCGAGTGCAAGCCGTTGACCACGGCCGTGAGCGGTCCTTCCCCAGCGAGCGTCTCCGCCGGCGGTACCTGGAAGAACGTCACGCCCTTCACGGTCGGGAGGTAGCGATCGGGGAACAGGGTTATCGTCACCGTCGCCTGCGGCAGCGAGGCGCCGCCCGCCGCGAGGAACTCCGCTTCGAGCCACACGCCTGCCGCCCGGCCCCGCACCACCACCGCGTCTCCGCCTGGAGGGCGGCGGTTTCCGACGGTACTATCTTCCAGCTCGGCGAGGGTGAGCGGATGGTCGCCGACCCACGCCACGAGCTCCGCCGCACGGATGAGGGGAACGGGCGAGCCATCGCCGTAGTACCACAGCGACCAGCGACGGTGGTCGTCCAGCTCGAATCTGAGCCGGCCGCCCGCCCGACCGCCTGACCGCCCGACCGCCTGGGCGGGGTACATCACGGCGGTGGAGGCGGCACCAGTGAGGAGGACGAACGTGCGTCGGTCCATCGTCACAATGTTGGCAGGCCTGGTGGGTTTGTCCACGTCGCTCGCCGGTCAGGGGGGCGCCCTCACGCTCGGGTTCGCCGGCACGCTCGGCAGCGGATGGCAGATCGAGGCGCTGGACGTGGGGTACGCGCGGCGGGTTCACGCGGGGCCGATCGCGGCGTTGTCGCTCACCGCCAGACTCGGCTCGTTCATCGACGAAGGGGCCATCATCGGCGGCGCGCGCGGCTTCGTGTTCGGCACCTCGCTCGCCGCCCGCACCCCGACTGCGACCATCGCGGAGCTCGGCGCTGACACAGGCGCCAGCCGGATCGGGGTCGATCTGACCGTCGAGGCGACGGCTTACGCCGCGTCGCACTCGCCGCTGCTGGTGGGCTCGCCATGGGGCGCCGTGTCGGTGCTGCCCGGGCTGCGGTTCGGCGACCCGAACGGTGCCCGCTTCGGTTTGCTGATCGGCCCCACGGTGTTCTTCGGCGACGTGACCCAGACGCGGGTGTTTCTCGGAGTCCGGTTCGAGGCGCCGCTGGCGCGCCGGGAGCCCCATCCCTAGCTTTGCGACCGATGGCCGTCCCCTCCCTTGATACCGAGCATCCCGGTATCCGGGTCATCGCCGAGGTGGCGTCGGTGCTGCAGGCTGGCCTCGCGTCGGGGGAGGCCCTGCACGGCGTCGTGAATGCGCTGCGGCGCGGCCTCAACCTCCGGCGCTGCCGCCTCTGGCTTCGCACCCCCGACGGCACCCGTTTCGCGCCGGTTACCACGCCCGGCGACGAGGCGGACCTGCCCGGGTACACCGCGCCCGTGGCCGAGTGGGTGCGCCACGGGCCGCAGCAGGAAGGGATTCCCGGCGGCTCGATCATGCGGCTGCCGCTGATCCACGAGGACGAGGCGCTCGGCGCCCTCGAAGTCATCATCCCAACCGGCCGCTACGAAGGGGTGGCGCACGACGTCATGGTGGTCGTGGGTCGTATCCTGGCCCCGATGATCGCCGCCACCGAGCTGTCGCAGGACCTGGCGTCCGAAGTGGCGCTGCGGACGCATGAGATGGAAGCGCAGCGCAGTTTCGCCGCCCAGATCATCGACTCCCTCCCCGTCGGGCTGTACGTCATCGACCGCGGCTATCGCATCCGTGCGTGGAACCGCAAGCGCGAGACAGGGACTCAGGGTGTGTCGCGCGAGGACGCGGTCGGCCGCGAGATCTTCGACGTGCTCGACCGGCAGCCACGGGACCTGCTGAAGCGGGAGTTCGACCGCGTGTTCGACACGGGCGAGCTGCAGCAGGTGGAAATGGAGTCGCAGGCGAGCGGCGAGGCCCGCTATTATCGGATCACCAAGATCCCGATGCGGCAGGACGGGCGCGACATCTCGCATGTGATCACCATCGGCGAGGACATCACCGAATGGCGCCAGGCGCAACAGCGCCTGACCGAAACGGAGAAGCTCGCCGCCGTCGGCCAGCTCGCGGCCGGTGTGATGCACGAGATCAACAACCCGCTCGCCACCATCCTGGCCTGCTGCGAAGCGCTGGCGCTCCGCACCGAGGACCTGGCTCCCAGCGATCGCCACGGGTATGACGAGTACCTGAAGATCATCGACACCGAGGTCCAGCGGTGCCGTCGCATCGTCGACAGCCTGCTCGACTTCTCGCACCCAAAGGGCGGGGAGAAGAAGCCCGTTGATGTGAACGGGGTGGTGGACCGGACCCTCTTCCTGCTCAAGCATCATGCGCGTTTCAAGCGGCTCACGGTCGTGCGGGAACTGGCCGGCAACCTGCCACCGGTGCTCGGCGACCAGGAGCGGCTGATCCAGAGCTTCATGGCGTTGATGCTGAATGCGATGGATGCGATGGATTCCCGCGGCACGCTCACCGTACGGACCTGCATGAATCCCGAGCGGGCGGACGAGATCCTGCTGGAGTTCATCGACACCGGCACGGGCATCAAGCGGGAGGATCTGCCCAAGATTTTCGAGCCATTCTTTACCACCAAGCCGCAAGGCCGGGGCACCGGGCTGGGGTTGTCTATCTGCTACGGGATCATTGCCGAGCATCGCGGCCGGATCGAGGTCGAGTCGCAGGTCGGGGTCGGGTCGAACTTCAAGGTGTATCTCCCCATCGGATGAAGATCCTCGTCGTCGAAGACGACAAGACCGTGGGACAGTACGTGAAGCGGGGCCTGGCCGAGGCCGGCTTCCATGCCGACCTGGTCGGGGACGGCGCCGAGGGATTGCGGCTTTCGAGCGGCGGGCATTACGACATGCTGGTGCTCGACCTCCGGCTCCCGCAGCTCTCGGGCCTCGAGGTGCTGCGCACGCTGCGCGACCGCGGCGACGGCATTCCCGTCCTGGTGCTGACCGCGCAGGATGCGGTGGATTTCAAGGTGCAGGCCCTCAAGATGGGTGCCGACGATTACGTGACCAAGCCGTTCTCCCTGGAGGAGCTGCTGGCCCGCGTGGAGGCGCTGGGGCGCCGCCCCAAGGCGATCGCCCCCCCGGTGCTCCGGATCGCGGACCTGACGCTCGACACCGGCAGTCGCGAAGTGCGCCGGGGCGGTCGGCTGATCGAGTTGACACCGAAGGAATACGCGGTGCTCGAGTATCTGATGCGCCATCAGGGCCGCGTGATGCCGCGGACCCTGATCACCGAGTACGCCTGGGACTACCACTTCGATCCGGGGACCAACATCGTGGACGTGGTGATCACGCGGCTGCGCAAGAAGATCGACCACGCGCGCGAACCGAAGCTGATCCACACGGTCCGGGGCGTGGGCTACGTCGTGAAGGCGTGACGTGCAGACCATCCGCGCCCGGCTCACCGCGTGGTATTCGGTCGCGCTGGCCCTCACGCTCGCGGCGTTCGCGGCGGTGCTCTACGTCGACCGCCGCACCGCGTCCTATCAGGATCTCGACCAGCGCATCCAGTCCGAAGCGTCGCTCACGGCCGGCATCCTCGCTGAGAGCTATCGCGCCCGCGGAGTACTGGTCCGGGGGGACAGCGTGGGGCACCCGGTGCTCATCGGCGACCTGGCCGCGTTGCTCGAAGCCGCCCCCGATTTCCTCGTCATCACCGCGCACGATGGCAGCCTGCTGTTCGCCTCGTCGGACGCGCGCGCGCTCACCTTCCAGCAGGTGGAGCAGCTGCGGCGGCTCGCGAGCGCCCCCGTGTCGGGCCGAGCTTCCGGTACGCTGCGGCTCGGACCCGACGGCCCCAAGATCCACTACGCCGTGCACTACGTCAGCGACGCCGGACCGCAGTTCGGCGCGATTCTCGCGGGCGCCGACGTGCGCTCCGCGGAGCTCGGACCCGAGCAACTGCTGTCCACGTTCGCCCTGATCCTTCCGCTCGGCCTGGTGGGGGCTCTGCTGATGGGGACATGGATCGCGAGCCATGCGCTCGGGGCGGTGGATCAGATCATCACCGAAGTGCGCGAGATCACCGATGGACGCAGTCTGCACCGCCGCCTCGCCGAGCCGGTGGTGAAAGACGAGCTGGGGCGGCTCGCCGAGACGCTCAACCAGATGATGACGCGGTTGGAACGGAGCTTCGTCGCGCTACGGCGCTTCACGGCCGATGCGAGCCACGAGCTCAAGACCCCGCTCACAGTGCTCCGAGCCGGAGTGGAGCGCGCCATCACGACGCCGAACCTCCCGCAAGACACGCTCGCCACGCTGGAAGAAACCCTCCAGGAGATCAACCGGATGACCGAGCTCGTGGACGCGCTGCTCACGCTGGCGCGCGCCGACGAAGGGATTGCCCCGCTGCACCGCGAGCCCGTGGATCTCCGGGGCATCGTGGAGGAGGTTCAGGAGACCGGCGAGCTGCTCGCCGAGGAGGCCGGCGTCACGATGGAGGTCGCGACGCCCACCGAACCGATGGTCGTATCGGTGGACGCGAGTCGCATCCGCCAGCTGATTCTCAACCTTGTGACGAATGCCGTGAAGTACACCCCCGCCGGAGGCAGCGTGCGGATGCAACTCGGACCGGCCAACGGCCGGGTGACGCTGAGTGTCGCCGACACGGGGATCGGGATCGCGCCGGGCGACCTGCCGCACATCTTCGACCGCTTCTGGCGCGCCGACTCGGCGCGCACACGCACCGGAGTGCGTCCCGGCTCGGGACTCGGTCTCGCTATCTGCAAATGGATCGCTGAAGCGCACGGTGGTCAGATCGCCGTCGTGAGCCGCCCGGGAAGGGGCACCACGTTCACCGTGACGCTCCCTCGGGCCTACGCGCCCCCGGACTCGTAACGCGGCGGAGCCGGGGGACTCCCGGTTGACTTCAGGCTGACGGGCCTGCAATAACAGGCCGGGACGTCACACTGGAGGCGCCGTGCTCCGCTTCGCTATCCTCGCGGCTACGTTCGTGTCCCTCACGCTGTCAGCTCGGATTGCCGTGAGCCAGACCGCCGCCGACCGGATCGCCTCCGCTCGGGCTGAGATCCGGTTGCGTAACTTGGACAGCGCAATGGCGCTGCTCAGGCAAGTCGCGGACTCGCCCTCCGCGGCGGACCCGTCCGATCGCGCCATGGCCTTCATGTGGCTGGGAATCGTCAGCTTCTACGAAGGCGACGATTCCGCCACCGCAAAGAGCTTCCGGGCCGCGCTGGCGCTCGACCCCGCCGTCGACGCCGACAACCTCGCTCGCGTGGATTCCACACTCGCGGCGCGGTGGCGGGAGCAAGCACGCGCCGCGCGTTCCGATTCGGCGTTCTCGACATCGGGGGTCGTCCTACCCAAGGTTCTGCGCAGCGGTCCGCTTCGATACCCCGAGGTGTTGCGGCAACGTGGGATCGAAGGCCGGGTTTATGTCCAGGCGATCATCGACACGCTGGGGGATCCCGAACCTGGGTCGATCCGTATCCTCGCCAGCCCCAACCACGGCTTCGACAGCGCGGTACGCGATTGGATGCTGTCCGCGAAGTTCGCGCCGGGGAAGCACGACGGCCGCGTGGAGAATATGGTTCTCACAGTCCCAGTCGACTTCAGCCTC
>JBGPDL010000069.1:0-13262 GCA_041482275.1 Gemmatimonadota bacterium
AGTAAAGGAACAGCACGCGGGTGAGCGCGGTGAGTGCGAGCGCGTGCCGCTCGGACCGGCTGCGCGGCGCCGCCAGCCGGTCGGTGAGCCGTTCGAGCGTCGCCCGAAACGCCTTGAAGAAGCGCGGCGTGACGGTTTCGGTCGCCAGTGCCTCGCCGATGCGCAGGCTGAGGGCGAGCGACGTTTCTCCCGGTCGGGGGCGGAAGCGCTCCAGCGTGTCGAGCGAGCCGCCCGGCGGCTGCTCGAGCGGGATCGTGGCGACGCGCAGCGCCGGCCCGCGGCCCGCCGCGCGCCAGCCGGCACACAGCAGGCGGCGCGGACCCGTTCCCACCGCGCAGGCGAGCCCCCGCTCCGCGTGCGCGGCGAGCCGGCGCGCGGCCGCGCGGACGGCCCGTTCGGGGTCGCGCGCCTCGATGGCGAACACGCGGAACGCCTCGTGGCGCGCCACCAGCGCCACCCGGACCACTCCCGCCGCCTCCGCTTGCGCGGCGCCGAGCCAGGGCCCGGGTGGCACGTGCTCCCACGCCGCCTGGAATCCGAGCGCCCCAAAGAGGTGGCGAAGATCGTCGATCTGCTCGGTGCGGCTGAGAAGTTCCCGCAGCACCCCGGGACCCCTGGTTCGGACGGGGCCAAGGTGGCGTGGGACGAGTCGGGATTAGGTACCGCGGTGTTGCCGGGAGGGTCGAATCAATGCGGAATTCGGAAAGTGGAATGCGGAATGTGACGACGAGCTTCGTAGTGAAGGACCTTCGTCGTGCAATTCCGCATTCCGCATTCCGCGCTCCGCATTCAGGAGCTCTTTCTCAGGCGTATCGTCCCGTTCACCGTCGAGAGGTCCAGCCGCCGGCCCCCGCTGCCGATCGTGCCGTTCAGGCGGCGCGGCCCGAGTCGGCCCGTGACCGTGAGTGGGAAATCCGTCACGATCCCGCCGTTGACGGTGCTGGCGCGCACTTCGGTCGACAGGTCTGCCGGGAGGTCAAGCGTGATCCCACCGTTCACCGTCGTGAAGTCGAGCGCATCGCTCCACGTGCCGCGGCCAATCGCGGCCACGATCGAGCCGTTCACAGTCCGCGCCTCCGCATACCCCGTCGTGGAAATGCGGATGCTGCCGTTCACCGTGGTGGCGTCGACGTCGCTCGAAAGATTCGCCGCCTCCACCGCGCCGTTCACCGTGCTGCCGCGGAACCGGACGCCGGCAGGCACCCGCACCGTGAAGTCGACCCCCACGTCGTTGTCCCGCACATTCATGTGGTCGTGATCGCCCGGCTCGCAGGTGTTCTGGCGGCGGCCATCGCTCGGGTATACCGCGCAAATCGTGACGCCGTCTTCGGAGGGCACGACCTCGATCTTCACGTCTTCGGGATCGCTGCGGCGCGCGTGTTTGACGGCGGTCACTTCGACGTCGCCCGAGCCGGCGACGGCGCTGACGTCGCCGTTCACGCCCTTGATCTCGATCGCCTTGCCCGGAGCGATCTTGCCCTTCCAGTGAAACTCACCCTGGGCAGCGGCGAGCGATGGGCCAGCCACCGCGGCGAGCAGGGCCAGCGTGGAAACGCGCATGGTCAGTTCTCCTCGTGGTCTTCGTCGTGGTCCTTGTGCTTGTCCTTCGTCAGCATGCCCGGCCGGCAGATCTTGATGTCGCCGCCGAACGATTCGAGCTCGAGCCGGGCGCTCCCGGCGCCGATCGTGAAGCTGAAGCGGTGCTTGCTCTTCCCCGTCAACTGCACGGGGAAGCAGGGGTTGAAGTCACCGTTGAACGTCGACACCGACACGGCGACGTTCGCTCTCTCGGGGACCGACACACGCAGGTCGCCGTCGTGGGTCGAGAAGCGGTAGCGGCCGCCGTCTTGGATGGTCCCATCGTAGGTGATGTCGCCGTTGATCGTGTTGGCTTCGGTGTTGGCGGACTCGATCTGCGTCAGCGTGATGTCGCCGTTGACGGTCTCCGCCGCGATGTCCCCCGAGACGGCCGTCGCCGTGATGCTCTCGTTCACACTGCTCAAGTCGATACGACCGTGCGCCTTCTCGAGTGTCACGTCGCCCTGCACGGACTTGAGGGACACCGTGCCGGCGCCCCCCGACACCTTCACCGCGCCCTCCACCGTCTCGGCCGTGACTTCACCTTGGGCGCCGTCCACCGAGATGTCGGTGTAGACGCCGGAGAGGGCGAGCGCCATCCAGGCGGGCACGGTGATGTCGTACTCGACGACCCGTGACGGCCCGCGTCGGCCCTGGGACTTCACGCTCACCACCTGGTCGGTGGCTTCGATGGCGATGCGGTCCCGGCTCGAGTAGTCGGCCGTGATGCGGACGGCGCTGCGGCTCCACGTCTTGACAGTGATATCGCCCCCGAAGTTGCTCACCTCCAGCCGGGCGCCGGCCCGTACCGGGATGGTCGTGTCGGTCTGCTGTTGCAATGCGAGAGTGGCCAGCGTCGCCAGGGTCATGAGCATGCTCGTCTATCCTCTCTTAGCTCCGCGCTCCGGCGAGCGTCGCCGCCTGGCGCAGGAGCTCCAGTTTACGCCGCATCTCTTGGGCGAGATGCAGGTTCAGATATGCGTTACCGGGGTCGGCCGTGAGCGCGCTGCGCGCGTCGCGGATCGCCCGGTCGATGATCCCCAGATTCTTTTCGATGATCCGCACCGTCACCGTGTCGAGCTGCCCGCGCCCGCGCTCCAGCGCGCGCTCGATATCCGCCACCTGGGTGGCGTATCGTCGATCGGAGGCGGACGCGGAAGCGTTCACCAGTAGGGGGGCCGTGTCGGTCGCCCCGACCGCCGGCGGCGCGACCATGCCGCGCCGCATGATCAGCCACGCCGCGCTGCCCGAGAGCAGGGCCAGCGCCACCGATGCGGCGGCGAGCTGCGGCACGGTAAAGGAAAAGCGCCGGCGCGCGGGGCGCCCCCGGACCGCGCGGCGCACCACGCCGATTTGCTGCGCGATCGCGGGCCACAGGTCCGCCGTCGGGGGCCGGTCGTCGAGCGCCTGCGCGCGCGCGACCACGCGGCGCAGCGCGTCGAGCGTCGTGCGGCAGCCAGCGCACGCCGTGAGGTGCGCCTCCAACGCCGTCCGCTCGGACGCCGCGAGCTCGCCATCCACGTACTCCGAGAGTCGATCCGTCCACTGGTCCTTCATTGTTTCAACTCCTTCAGCGCTCGAGATGCCTGCGGAGCGCCATACGGGCATGATGCAGCTGCGACTTGGACGTTCCGGGCACGATCCCCAGCATGTCGGCAATCTCTTCGTGACGGTACCCTTCGACGTCGTGCAGCACGAATACCTGTCGCGCTCCGTCAGGGAGCCGCCCGATCGCTTCCTCGAAGTCCATCGAGAGCTCCGGTGCCGAGGGGCGGCCGGCCACGTCGTCCAGCGAGTCCTCCGCGTGGTCGTACCGGCTGCGCTCCGTGCCGATCGTGGAGCGCCGGGCGAGGATCACGTTCACGGCCAGGCGGTGCAGCCACGTCCCGAACGCCGCTTCGCCGCGGAACGTCGAGAGCTTGGTCCAGGCGCGCACGAACACGTCCTGTGCGATGTCGTCGGCGTGGTCCGGACCGATCATGCGCCGCACCAGGCTGTGCACGCGCGCCACGTGGGCCCGGTACAGGCGCTCGAAGGCGCGGCCGTCGCCTGCGGCGGCGAGCGCCGCGTCGGCCGTTTCCGCGTCCCTCCCTGTCGCCGCCTGGTCCGGATCTCTGCGCAGTGTCGCCACCCCGGCAGTGGTGAGCTCCATGTGCGGAATTGGATAGGGCTTAGCCCCGAAAGGTTGAAATGTCGCACGCTTTTCGGAGAATGGGCTAGATTGCGGGCCCAATGACTCCAAGCTTCCTCGCCCTGGCGGGCCTCGGCCTGCTACTCGGGTTCCGCCACGCGTTCGAGCCCGACCACCTGGCGGCGGTCTCGACCCTCGCCACCCGCCAGGGACGCCTGCTCGACGCCTGCCGCCTGGGGCTGGCGTGGGCGCTCGGCCACACCGTGAGCGTCGGCGTCGTGGTGGGCGCGATCATCCTCTTCGGGCTGCATCTTCCCGACCGCCTCTGGCCCGCTGCCGACCTGCTCGTCGCGCTGCTGCTGATCGGGCTCGGTGGATCGGTGATCCTCCGATACGCCCGCGGACGCTGGCACATGCACGCGCACGCCCACGAGGGGGGTCCCCACTTCCATCTGCACAGCCACGCCGCTGGGCCGGCGCACGCGCACACGCACGCGCAGCCGCAGGGCGACGCCCGCCGCTCGCTCGGGTTCGGCTTGCTACACGGGCTCGCGGGGAGCGCGGCGATTCTGGTGCTGCTCGTGGCGGCGGCGCCGACCCGCGCCGCCCAGCTCGCCTATTTCACCGCCTTCGCCTGCGGCACGATCGTCGGGATGCTCATCGTGTCGTTCTCGTTGGCGGGGCTGGTGCGGCTCGCTTCCGGGCAGGGCGCGCGCTGGGCGACGGTGCTGCATGTGGGAAGTGCCGTGGCGAGCGTGGTGGTGGGGCTGGTGCTCGCGGGCCGGGTGGCGGGCGAGTTCTAGACCACCGGTCAGTGCGCCTCGCGCTTCGCTCGCTCCCCCTCCTCCTCTTGCTCGGCTGCCTCGACGCCTTCGCGCCCGCAGGCACGATAGCGTTCATGCCGCCGGACTTGTACCGCACCTGGTGGACCGCGATCGAGAACTGCGCCGGCATCTCGGGCGACTTCGATCGTGTGGAGTGGTACGAGGTGCCAGGCTCGAGCTATCCCTGTCCCGCCTACGACGGCCGTTGCGAGGGATGGTGGCGGCCTGCGCACACCATCTACATGGCCCAAGATCTGGTGAACGACCGCCGGCTCGCCGAGCACGAGATGCTGCACGACCTGCTGCAGCGGGGCGACCATCCGCCGGTATTTGAAGCGTGCGGTGTAGCGAATCAGTCCGGGTGGTAAGACCGCCCCCGCCACTCGATCTTGCGTGAGCCTCGGAGCGCCGACCGGATCATGATGTACGCCACCATCGCCGCGCCGACCGGATACAACAACGCGTAGCGTAGCGGTGCCCCGGCGGCGCGGTACACCACCAACCACACGAAGAGTGAGATGACGGTTGTGGCGGCGGCCCATGCCCAACCGAACAGTCCCCACAAGATGGGCGGCACGATCCACAGGAGCGCCGGCAGCCACATGAGATAAGGCGCCGCGCGCCGCAACAGCGGCCACGGCGGGAACGCGAGCGGCACCCCGGTCGCTAGGTTCTTGGTCCACCCCTCCATGATGCCGGCGAGGCTGCGGTACATCCGCGTACTCATGTACTCCTCACCGTGTGTCAGGAAGATGTCGAGATGGTGTCGGATATAGGCCTGCGCCAGCGCCATGTCGTCCACCACGCTCTGCTTCACCGCTTCGTGGGTCCCCACCGTCTCGTAGGCCGGGCGCGCCGTGAGGATGAACTGACCGCTCGCGATCGCATCCCATTCGACCCGGGTACGGTTCACCCGCCGCACATCGCCCACGCGTGCCGCGAGCGCGAAGAACACGTGCGGTTGCACTAGGCGCTCCCAGAAGCTCACCATCTCCTGGCGCGACAGCACGCTCACCAGCGCCACACGCTCGCTGCGGAGCGCCTGAACCGCGCGGCTCACGAGCTCCGCGTGGTGCCGGGTGTCGGCGTCGGTGAACAGCAGCAGCTCGCCCCGCGCCGCCCGGTAGCCCTGCACCATCGCCCACTGCTTGC
Source organism: Gemmatimonadota bacterium (assembly GCA_041482275.1). GTDB lineage: Bacteria > Gemmatimonadota > Gemmatimonadetes > Gemmatimonadales > GWC2-71-9 > AG41. The sequence goes on from JBGPDL010000069.1 coordinate 5,686, forward strand.
CGAACCAGCCGTCCGGGAGCTCGAGCCCCCGCACCAGCCGCACCCGGCCCGCCGCCTGCGGCTCACGTGCCACCCGCTCGACGATCTCCGCGGTGCCGTCGGTCGATCGGTCGTCCACGACGACCAGCTCGAAGGGCTGGTACTCGCTCGCGAGGATCGAGCGCACGCACACCTCGATGTTCACCGCCTCGTCGCGCGCGGGAACGATCACCGAGACGAGCGGCCCGCTCGCGAGCGGGGGATATTCGGCCAGACGAGGGCGACGGGTGGCGTAGCGTCGGATGAGCAGGGCCAGAGCCAGCACGTACCCCGCGGGGATCCACCACGTCACTCGGGCCGCCCCTCCTCCACGGCGCCGATCACCACGGCGCCCGTCAAGTGCCCGACGACGTTGGTCATCGTGCGGAACATGTCGGGGATCCGGTCGAGCCCGAGCAGGAGCTGCAGGCCGGCGAGGGGGAGCCCGGTGGCGGCGAACGCCGGCGCCAGGCTCACGATACTCGCCGATGGCACGCTCGCCACCGTGAGCGACGCGAGGAACACCGCGGCGCCCGCCTGGAACAGCTCTCCCACGCCGAGGGCCACGCCGTAGAGCCGGGCGATGAATAGCACCGCGACCGCCTGGAACAGCGCGCTCCCCGCGCGGCCGATGCTCGCGCCCATGGGAAGCACGAAGCTCGACACCGTGCGCGGGACGTGGAGCTCGTTGTCGGCCGCGTCGAGCATGACGGGGAGCGTGGCGAGCGACGAGGTGGTCGAGAATCCCATGAGCATCGAGGCGCGAATGGCGTGCAGGTAACGGCCCACGCCGAGCCGCGCGACCAGCGCCACGGCCGGGAGGTACACGACGCCGATGAACAGCGCGAGTCCCGCGATCACGGCGATGATGAACACCGCCATTGCCTCGATGAGCGCGACGCCGAACAGGGCCACCGCGCCCGCCACGAGCGCGAAGATGCCGAGCGGGGCGAGGAGCAAAACCCAGCGCACGATGTGGATCAGCGCCTGCGTGGCCGCGTCGGCGAGTTCGGTGAGCGCGTGCCGCTTGTCGTCGGGGAGCGCGGCAGCGGCCACCGCGAAGATGGTGGTGAATACGATCACCGGCAGCAGGTTGCCGTCTACCGCGGCGCGCAGCGGGTTCGCGGGAATCAGCTCGACGATGAACCGGGCTCCGGTGGGGATCTGCTCCGCGGCATTACGCACGAACGCGGGATCCGAGCGGGCGGCCTCGCGCAGGGCGGCTTGCTGCTCCGGCGTGACGGCCGCGAACGGCAGGATCAGCGCCCCGACCACGAAGCCGATCATGATCGCGGCGATGGTGGTTGCCCCGAAGAAGCCGAGGGTGCGCGCGCCCAGCCGGCCTACGCGTCGCAGGTCGCCGAGTCCCGCGACGCCCGCGAACAGGGCGGCCACGACGAGGGGAATCACGATCATGGACAGGAGGTTCAGGAACAGCGTGCCGAACGGTCGCAGCCACTGCGTCACCGCGAGCAGCTCGGGCCGGCGCGTCAGGGCCGCAGCGAGGCCCAGGACGAGCCCGGCCGCGAGGCCTACCGCCATCCAGATGTGGCTTCTCATTGCGCCCACGATATTATTGCCGGGCACAATGATCACCGGCACCACCACGCTCCGCAACCGCTAGCACGGCACTGGCCACTCCCGCAGCGCGATCGCTCCGCTTGACCGGGCCCGCCGGGACGCCGGTGGCTGTTCACATCACGAGCGGCGGGGGCCGGCGCCCGGTGGTCGTGCTGTTCGGCTCGCTGTCGGGGCTCGACGCCCGGCTGGCGCGCGCCGGCTTTGCCGCGGTGACGTTCGATCCAGAGACCCCATCCGCCCTCGAGATCGTACTCGACGTGGAAGCGATTGTGCCATGGCTCGCGAAACACCTCGCCTGATCACGGTCGCGGCGGCGCGCCGGGGGCTGCGCGACCACCGCCCCCAGCCGGCCGACGCGCCCGACGCCCGCCCCGCCGCCGTCGCCCTCGTTCTAGTCGATGGCTTGAGTGGCCTTGAGATCCTGCTCATCCGGCGCGCCGAGCGCGCCAACGATCCCTGGTCCGGCCAGATCGCGCTCCCGGGGGGCCGGCACGACGCGGCCGACTCGGACCTCTTGACCACCGCGATTCGCGAGACGCGGGAGGAAACGGGCGTGGACCTCTCGGGCGCCGAGCGGCTGGGCGTGCTCGACGACCTGCATCCCCGCACCGCGACGCTGCCCCCCGTGGTCGTGCGGCCGTTCGTGTTCGCCATCGCCCGCAGCTTCCCGCTCGTGCCGAGCGATGAGGTGCAGCGTGCCTTCTGGTTGCCATTGGCACGGCTGTTCGAGCCGGGGGTGCGCCGCGACATCAGCCTCACGCTGCGCGGCGAGCGGCGGACCTTCCCCGCCTACCTTGTGGACGACGCGGTGATCTGGGGGATGACGGAGCGAATTTTGACCCCATTCCTGCAGCTGGTCGGGGCGGTGTAGCCGCAAGAAATCCACATATTTGCTTGACATGATCTGCAGATTAGTATAGTCTAATCCGCACCCCCCGTAGCAGGGGAAGTTGTTGTCTCGGCGCCTCATATCGAGTGCCAACGAATCTGCCGCCTCGGCAGGGAGATTCGGCATGCACGCCACCCTACGCGACGCTACGCCGCCGCTCACTCGATCGGTGGAAGACTACCTCAAGGCCATCTATCACCTGTCGAGCCAGGGCGGTTTCGCTGCCACGAGCGACATTGCGGCGATGCTGCAAGTCGCGCCCCCCTCGGTGAGCGGCATGGTAAAGCGGCTCTCGGAGACCGGTCTGATCGAGCACGTGCCGTATCGCGGCGTGCAGCTGACGGCGCAGGGACGCCGCGCCGCCCTGCGCATGATCCGGCGCCACCGCATCCTCGAGCTGTATCTCACCCAGCACCTGGGCTACGACTGGGATGGCGTGCATGCCGAGGCGGAGCGGCTCGAGCACGCGGTGTCGGACGACCTGATCGAGCGCATGGCCAGCGCTCTGGGACACCCACAGTACGATCCGCACGGCGACCCGATCCCCACGGCGTCCGGCGATATCGAGGAAGCCGAGCTCGTGCCGCTGGCCGAGGCGCGCGTCGGCACGAAGCTCGAGCTGCGCCAGGTGGGGACGCAGGATGCTCCGCGACTCCGCTACTTCGCGGAGCAGGGGCTCACGCCGGGTGTGCTGCTCATGGTGAGCGAGCGTCAGCCGTTCAACGGACCCACCACCATTGCGCTGGTGCCGTCGGGCGACCCCCGCGTGGTGGGGCGGGAGCTGGCCCAGCTGCTGTTGTGCCAGGAGATCGGCTCATGAGCAAGCCGTGGCTAGCGACGGGTATCCTGCTCGTGACCTTGGCGGCCGCGGGACACGCCCAGGCGATCGCCGACAACAGCTTCTTGATGGAAGAGGCGTACAATCAGGAGCCCGGCGTCGTGCAGCACATCAGCGCGTTTCAGCTGTTCCGCGGCGCCGACTCGTGGGCCTACAGCTTCACCCAGGAATGGCCGCTCTTCGGCCGGACGCATCAGCTGAGCTTCACCCTGCCGATCCAGCGGACGCACACCGGCTCGTCGGTCGCGACGGGCCTCGGCGACGTGGCGGTGAACTATCGCTATCAGCTGGCCGGGGGAGAGCGGCTGTCCGTCGCCCCGCGGCTCTCCCTGCTGCTGCCCACCGGTCGCGCCAAGTCGGACCTGGGTGCCGGCGCGCTCGGTGTCCAGGCGAACCTGCCCGCCAGCGTGGTCGTCGCGAACGCGGTGGTCACGCACTGGAACGCCGGGGCCACGCTCACCCCGTCGGCTCAGGACGCCGTCGGGGACAAGGCGACTACCGTCGCGTACAACCTTGGCGCGAGCGTCGTATGGCTGGCGCGGCCGGCCTTCAATTTCCTGCTTGAGGTCGTTTGGACGCGGGACGAGACGGTGGCCGGGGCCGGCCGCACCGCCGCGAGCCGCGCTCTCTCGATCAGTCCTGGGATCCGGTGGGCGCACAACTTTTCCAGCGGGCTCCAGATCGTGCCGGGAATCGCGTTCCCGATCGGCGTCGGGCCGAGCGCCGGTGCCGACGCGGCACTCCTCTATTTGAGCTTCGAGCATCCGTTCCGGCGCGCCAAGCGATGACCGCCGACCCGAGCCCGCGCCACTCCCCGGAGGGGGATCCGACGTCCGTCCCGGCGGTACCGATCCACCTGGAGCCCGGGTGGCGGCGGCCGCGCCTCGCGCCGAGTCTGGCGGAGGCGTACCGCACCGTCCCCGTCGATGGATCCAACTGGTGGCGCCGGGCGCTGGCCTTCGCCGGCCCCGGCTACCTCGTGGCCGTGGGCTACATGGACCCGGGCAACTGGGCCACCGATCTCGCCGGCGGCTCCGCCTTCGGTTACACGCTGCTGTCCGTCATCCTCATCTCGAACCTGATGGCGATCCTGCTGCAGGGGCTCGCCGCGAAGCTCGGGATCGTGACCGGGCGGGATCTGGCGCAGGCGTGCCGCGACCATTTCTCGCGTCCCGTCAACCTCGGCTTGTGGCTCTTGTGCGAGATCGCCATTGCGGCCTGCGACCTGGCCGAGGTGATCGGCTCCGCGATCGCGCTCAATCTGCTGTTCGGCATCCCGGTGCCTTGGGGCATCGCAATCACCGCGTTCGACGTGTTGCTGGTGCTGCTGCTGCAGCACAAGGGCTTCCGGGTGCTCGAGGCGCTCGTGGTGGTGCTGATCGCGACGATCGCCGGGTGCTTCCTCTTCGAAATCGTGATTTCGCGGCCCGACCTCAACGCCATCGCCCTCGGCTTCGTGCCCGGGACGGCGATCCTGCGCGACCCCGCCAAGCTGTACATCGCGATCGGGATTCTCGGTGCGACCGTCATGCCGCACAACCTGTACTTGCACTCGTCCATCGTGCAGACTAGGGCGTACGAGGAGACGGCGGCCGGCCGGCGGACGGCGGTGAAGTACGCGTTTCTCGATTCGACGGTGGCGCTCAGCTTCGCGCTGTTCATCAACGCCGCGATCCTCATCGTCGCCGCCGCCACGTTCCATCGCGCGGGCCAGACGGGCGTCGCGGAGATCCAGGAGGCGTATCGGCTGCTCACGCCGCTCCTCGGCGTCGCCGGCGCGAGCGCCGTGTTCGCCTTCGCGCTGCTCGCCTCGGGCCAGAACTCGACCCTCACCGGTACCCTCGCCGGGCAGATCGTGATGGAAGGGTTCCTGAACATCCGCATCCGGCCGTGGTTGCGGCGTCTCATCACGCGGGGCATCGCGATTGTGCCCGCCGCTCTGACCGCTATCTTCTTCGGGGAGCAAGGAACCGCGGGACTCCTCATCCTCAGTCAAGTGATCCTCAGCCTGCAGCTTTCGTTCGCCGTGTTTCCCCTCGTGTGGTTCACGTCGGACCGCGCCAAGATGGGCGAGTTCGTGAACCCGCCGTGGCTCAAGGCGCTGGCCTACGCGGTGGCCCTGGTGATCGCCGCTTTCAACACCTGGCTGCTGGTCCAGGCCGTGCGCGGCTGGCTCCGCTGATGTACCGGCGTATTCTCGTGCCGCTCGAGCACTCGCCCGCCGACGAGACGATCCTGGCGCACGTGCGCCTGCTGGCCAAGCGCCTCGGCTCGGCCGTCGTGCTGATGCACGTCGCCGACGGGTGGGTGGCCCGCAACATCAACGAGCTCGCCTTGCGGGAATCGGAGGAGATGCGCGACGACCGCGCCTATCTCGAGGAGATCTGCGCCCGGCTCGAGACGGAGGGGTTCGACGCCGACGCCGTGCTCGCCGCCGGCGACCCCGCCAAGGAGATCGCGGCGGCGGCGGAGCGCGAGGGCTGCGACTTGATCGCCATGGCCACCCACGGCCACCGGTTGCTGGAGGACGTGGTCAAAGGCAGTACCGCGACAGCATTACGACATCAAACGAAGATTCCGATCTTGATGGTGCGGGCGGAGAAGCGGTGAGGCCCTAGGGCGTCCTGGCTTGCTCGAGCGCCCGCAGCAGGCCGCCCAGCCGTCGGTCCCGGGCCTGCCGCAGCTCCTCGATGTTGTCCTTGTACGCCCGCTCGATGCTGTGGATGAGCGCGCGCTGCTGCTCGGGCTCGAGCCGCTGCCAGGTGGCGAGCTGACCCCACCAGACCTCGAAGCTGCCGAGCAGCTGCTGCAGGAACAGCCGCACGCCGCCGTCGCCGGCGGCGAGGTGGTAGGTGAGATGCGGTCCCGCGGCGGCCCAACCTAGCGCCGGACCGAGCGAGACGGCGCGATCGAGCTCGTCCACGTCGATGACGCCCTGCAGCACCAGATCGATGCACTGTCGCCAGACGGCTGCGGCGATGCTTCCCACCACGTACCCGGGAATCGCCTTCTTCACGAGAATGGGCATGCGGCCGAGGGCGCGCAGATAGTCCTGCGCGCGCACGACCGTCGCCGCGGTGGTGCGCGTCCCCGGCACTACCTCCACCAGAGGCACCAGCTCGGGCGGATTGAGGGGATGCGCGACGAGGCAGCGGTCCTGGCGGCGGCAGCGGGCGAACACGTCGTTCGGGAGCAAGCCGCTCGATGAGCTCGTGAGCAGCGCGTCGGCCAGTGCCACGCGCTCGACTGCGTCGAACAGCTTCTGCTTCGCGATCATGTCCTCGGGGATCGCCTCGATGACCCAATCGGCGCCCTCCACGGCCTGGAGCAAGCTGCGCGCTTGCGAGAACTCGAGCAGGCCCCGCTCCACGATCCCCTGCGTCGCGCGCTCGAGCGCGACGAGCTCCCGGGTGCGGCGCGGCACCTCCTCGGCGGCCCGCTCCAGCCCCTGCGCGCTGGCGTCGAATACCGTCACCGGCCAGCCGGCCGACGCGCACAGCGCCGCCCAGCCGCAGCCGATATCGCCGGCGCCGACCACCGCCACCTTACGCGGCAGCTCCGTCACGCGCGCACCTCCTCGGCCATGCTCGGCGCCGCCGGCGGTCGCACCGCCCAGCGGAACACGCGTTCCGAGAGCAACGGCCGCACCTGCGCCACGTCCACCCGGGTGGCCACCATCACCCGCGCTCCCGCGGGATCGACTCGCGTGTGCCCGCGGTGCTCTCCGTCCTCCAGGTCCACAACCAGCCGCCGCTCCTCGAACGTGAGCGCTCCCGGTTTCACGAGTACCGCGATCGGCAGCACGTCGTTCACGATGCAGCCGTCGAGTCCCTCCTGCCGCTTGTGAAACTCCATGTAGAAGCGCAACGCATCATGGATCCAGCGCGCGTGGGCCGCGCCGGCATGCGCCAGCCGGGTCACTTCGTTGGGGGCGAGCACCATCTGGCGCGTGACGTCCAGGCCCACCATCTCGGTCGGCAGCTCGGCGCGCAGCACGATGTCCAGCGCTTCGGGATCGCACCAGGCGTTGAATTCGGCGTACCGGGTCGTGTTGCCCCTGGCCCCGATGTTGCCGATCATCGCGATGTGACGCGCGACCTTGCTGCGCACCAGCTCCGGGTCCCGCCGCAGCGCGAGCGCCAGGCTCGTCACCGGCCCCAGCGTCACGAGCGTCACCGGTTGCGGCTGCTCGGCGAGCATGCGGTCGAGCGACTTCACGAAGTCGAGGATGACGCCGGCCGGCGGCAGCTC
>JBGPDL010000070.1:0-13048 GCA_041482275.1 Gemmatimonadota bacterium
CGCTAATGATCAGCGGTGTCCGTGCCTCGTCGATGAGAATGTTGTCGACCTCGTCGACGATGGCGAAGCGACGGTCGCGCTGGACCTGGTAAGGGCGGTCCTGGGCCATGTTGTCGCGCAGGTAATCGAAGCCGAACTCGTTGTTGGTGCCGTAGGTGATGTCGCACAGGTACCCCGCCCGGCGCTCCGGCGTGGACGGCTGGGTGTCGTCGATGCAGCCGACCGTGAGGCCGAGCCAGGTGAACAGGTGGCCCATCCACTGGGAGTCGCGCCGGGCGAGGTAGTTGTTGACGGTGATCAGGTGCGCTCCCCGGCCCGCGAGCGCGTTCAAGTACAACGGCAGCGTCGCGACCAGCGTCTTCCCTTCGCCCGTCGCCATCTCGGCGATGCTGCCCTGGTGCAGCACGATGCCACCGATGAGCTGCACGTCGTACGGCACCATGTCCCACTTGAGGGCATGGCCCGTCACAACCCCCTCGCCACCCAGCAGGCGGCGGCACGCTTCGCGCACGGTCGCGAAGGCTTCGGGCAGGGCGTCGCTCAGGGCAGCCTGGAGCGCTTTCCCATAGGCCGCTTCGGCTTGGGACAGGTTCTCGCTGAGCGCCTGGCGCTGCTCCGCGTCGGGGCAGTCGTGCTTCTCCTTCTTGAGGCGCTCCACATCGGCGGTGAGCGCCCCCGTGCGCTCCGCGATGAGGGCGCGCAGCTTGGGTGTCTGGCCCTGGAGCTCGGCCGCCGGCAGGCCCTTGAGCCGCTCCTCGTGCCGGTGGATCGCATCCACGATAGGGCGGATGCGTTTCAGCTCGCGCTGAAACCGCGTCCCCACGATCTTCGTGACCCAGCCTTTGAGCATCAGCCCTCTATTCGCGATACAGCCCGCGCGCCGCGATGTAGTCGCGCACCGCGTCGGGCACCAGATAGCGGACGGACCGGCCCTGCCGCACGCGCTCCCGGATCATGGTGGCGGACACGTCCAGCGCCGGCACTTCGATCACCCGGCAGATGGCGGGGTGCGGCGCTAGCGTGGCGCCGGGACGGGCAAAGACCACCACGTCGGCGAGCTGCGGGAGCGCCTCGATCTCGTACCACCCGGACAGCTCGCGGGCGGCGTCCGCCCCCAACAGTAACGTGAAGCGGTTCCGCGGCTCTCGGTCAGCGAGCGCGCGCAGCGTGCGCACCGTGTACGACGGCGCCGGCAGGGTCAGCTCGATCCGCTCGACCCTGAGCCGCGGATTCCCCGCGACGGCGAGGTCCAGCATCTCCGCCCGCTCCTCGGAAGATGCCCCGTGGGCCGCCCGCTTGAACGGCTGCTCGCGCGCCGGCACAAACCGCACGGTGGCGCCGAGCGCCTCGCCTGCCGCTTCCGCGGCCGCCAGGTGGCCGATGTGGACGGGATCGAACGAGCCGCCGAACAGGGCCTCCACGGAGGTCAGGAGGGCGAAACGGCGCTCGAGTCGGCCGGGCAGGACTTGTCGAGCCCTGCGGTCTGCGGGAAGAAGCGCCGCAGGTGCGTGCAGGTCTCCTTGAGCTCGTCGCTGTAGCCGATGACCCGGTAGCTGTCCACCAGCCGCAGCAGCGCGTCGGGGACGCGCGCCGTCCCCGGGTAGCTCGCGATCACGTCCTTGAAGTAGATGATGGCGGAATCGAAGGCGCGGCGTTTGAAGTAGAACATCCCGTTCTTGTAGTCCTTCTGAGAGAACCACTCCCGGAGCTGCTGTACGTGCGCCTGCGCCCGCGCCGCTGCATCGGTTCCGGGGTAGCGGCCCGCGAGCTCCTGGTAAATCGCGAGCGCGCTCTGACCGTAGGACGGATCGAGCTCCGGCGCCCGCCACAGCCGCAAGTTGGCGTCGCCGGCGCGCAGCAGCGCAAGCGGCGCGTATTCGCTCGCCGGATACTCGTCGGCCACCTGCCGAAAATCGTGAGCCGCCTGCACCCGATCGCCGGTCTGGAAGTAGCACTCCGCCAGATGGTAGCGTACGTCAGCCATCTCGGGTTGCGACGGGCTCAGTTCGTACGTCAGGCGGCGAAACGACGTCAGCGCCTTGCTGAAATCGCCGCTCCGGAACTGGGTGCGCGCGCGCGCCAGCTCCGCCACGGGATCGGGTGTCGGGACCACGCGCGGGCCGCGGTGGCACGCGATGCCCGCGGCGGCGACGGCGGCGGCGATCAGGAGCTCGAGATGCATCGTCCTCACAGTTGTTTGGGCGGGGACGGCGAATCCGCCCGGCCCAGCGCGTTGATCTTGTCCTGCGCCCGCTGCGTGATGGTGTCGCCGGGGGCGCCCCCGGCCAGCGCTTGCTGATAGCTCTCGAGCGCGGCCGCCACGTCGCCTTGCGCCAACTTCACGTCCCCCAACCCGAGGAACGCCCCGCGCACGACGTCGGCGGGCGCCCCGGGCGCGGTGGCGCGTCGGAACCAGCCTTCCGCCTCCGCGGGCTTGCCGTTCTCGAGCAAGCGCTGGCCCTCCACCAGCGAGCACAGCCCCAGTCCCTCGCGGGCGCCGTCCACGACGGCCGGCTCACGCTGCCGCCGGATGATGCCCTCGAACACGGGCACGGCGGTGGCACAATCGCGCGCCCGCACGGCCGCCATGCCATACACGAACAGCAGCGAGTCGGCGATCCGCACGTCCGCTGCGGCCGCCGCCGCCCCCGGCAGGAGCGCCATCGCCGCGGCCGTGTCGCCGCGCTCCGCCGCGTCAACGGCCGCGAGCCGTGTGTACCGACCCAGCGGCCGGGTCGGGGCCACCGCCCGCAGGCCGGCGAGGGCCTTGGCGGCGTCGCCCCGGTCGTTCGCGGCCAGCGCAGCCCGGGCCACGCGCTCGAGCCCGTCCGCCGCCTCGGCGGCACGGGAGCGATCCTGCTCCCCCAGCGCGACGTATGCGTCGACCGCGGTGGCGTACTCAGCTACATGGAGAGCGGCAGCCGCTGCCTTGGCGCTCAAATCCGCGCTGCCGGGGTGCGCTTTCAGACCGAGCTCGTATTCGGCGAGCGCGTTGCGGTATGCGCCCGCCGCATACTCGCGGTCACCCAGCTCCTCATGGTCGGCGGCACTCGGCTGGCAGGCGAGTCCCAGCAGCACGCCCAAGAGCAGCGAGCGTCTCACGACTGCTTCTTCCGCCCTCCGCCCCCGCCCCCGCCCCCGGCCCCGGCCCCCCGGCCTCGGGGAGGCTCGACGCTCCGCGCATCGCCGCCTGCGGCGGCGACGGCGACCGTCGCGGCCGAGTCGTTCCGGACGAGCATCGCGAGATACGCTTCCACTCTCGGGTCCTCCGGCCGGCGCTCCCGACAATCCTCCCACACGGCTTTGGCCGCGAGCCCATCGCCCGCCAGATAACAGGCCAGCCCGAGCATGGCGGCCGCGTCGAGGTAATTGGGCCGCGCCCGTACGATGATCTCGAAGTGCTCCCGGCCGTCGAGGGCGCGGCCGGCCTCAAGCAGCATGCGCCCCAGCTTATACCGCAGATCGTGAAACGCGGGTCCGAGCGCGAGGGCGGCGTGGTACTGGTCGATCGCCTGCGCCAGGCCGCCCGCCTCGAGATAGGCATCGCCCAGGGCCGCGTGCTGGTTCGCCAATTTGGCCGCGACGTGGGCGGCGAATCCCTGGCGTGGCTCACCCCCGACCCGCGCCGCCCGGCGGAACGCCGTATCCGCCTCCGCTTCCCGGCCCAGCTCGTTGAGCACGAGGGCGCGGTGCACCAGCGCTTCCACGTACTGCGGGTTCAGCACCAGCGCACGGTCCAGCTGCACCAGCGCCTGTTCCGGTTGCCCCACGAGCGAGTACGACAGGCCCAGCAGATGATGCGCGTCGGCAAACGCACGACCCGTCGCGACCACCTCTTCGAGGAGGTGGATCGCGCCATAGTAGTCCTGCAGCTGAAACCGCTCGCGCGCCTGCGCGACGAGATGCTCAGGGCTGACGTCCATGGGTCGCCTCATACCAGCGGACGAACTGCCGGATGCCTTCCTCGATGCCGACCTTCGGCCGGAACCCGAGCTCCCGCCCGGCCCGGCGCAGGTCCGCGTCGGTGAGGCGCACATCGCCCGGCTGGTCGGGATGGCGCTCGATCCGGGCCTCCCGTCCGACGGTCCGCCCGATCACCTCGATCAGCCGGTCGAGCCGCACGCGCGCGCCGCCGCCGATGTTGATCGGCTCGGCCACGCCTCCGGACCGGGGGCGGGCGGTCCACTCCACGGCGGCGAGGACCCCGTCGACGCAGTCCGTAATATAGGTATAGTCCCGCTCGCTGGACCCGTCCCCGTGCATGCGAATCGGCTGCCCGCGGGCGATGAGGTCCGTGAAGCGATGGATGGCGAGGTCGGGGCGCTGGCGGGGCCCGTAGACGGTGAAGAACCGGAGGCAGGCAATCTGCATCCCGTAGAGGTGGGCGAAGGCGTGCGCCATCAACTCCCCCGCGCGCTTGGTCGCCGCATACGGCGAGATCGGCCAGGCGGCCGCGCCGTCCTCCGCGAACGGCGCGGGCGTCGCGTTCCCGTAGACCGACGACGACGAGCCGAAGACCACGCGCCGGATATCGGCGCGACGCGCTGCCTCGAACACCCGGACCGTGCCAGTGACGTTGGTCTCGCTGTAGGAGGCGGGGTCCTCGAGCGAGGGACGGACGCCCGGCCGCGCCGCGAGGTGCAGTACCACCGAGACGCCGTCGAGCGGCATCGGCTGCCGCACCATGTCGGCTTCGAGAAACGTAAATCCCGCCGCCCGCCGCAATCCCTCCAGATTGCGCTCTTTCACGGCGCGCGGGTAGAAGGGGTCGAAGTTGTCGACGCCCACGACTTCGTCGCCCCGCGCGAGTAACGCTTCGCACACGTGCGAGCCGATGAACCCAGCCGCACCCGTGACGAGCACGCGGCGCGTCATGCCGTGAGTCCGCGGAAGTACTCGATGGTGCGGCGCAGGCCGGCTTCGAGCGAGACCTTCGGCTCCCAGTCGAGCGTCTCGCGAGCGCGTTGGATGTCGGGTTGGCGGACCTTGGGATCGTCGGTGGGAAGCGGTTGCTCCACGACACGGCTGCGGCTGCCGGTGAGGCGCAACACCAGCTCGGCCAACTGGCGGACGGTGAACTCCTTGGGATTGCCGATATTGGTCGGCTCGGACCCGCCGCGCTCGAACAGTCTCACGATACCCTCGACCAGGTCGTCGACGTAGCAGAAGGATCGCGTCTGCGAACCGTCCCCGTACACGGTGAGCGGCTCGCCCTTCAGTGCCTGGACGATGAAGTTCGACACCACCCGGCCGTCGTGCGGCCGCATACGGGGACCGTAGGTGTTGAAGATGCGCACGATCCTGGTGTCGAGCGCGTGGTAGCGATGGTACGCCATCGTGATGGCTTCCGCGAACCGTTTGGCCTCGTCGTACACGCCGCGGGGACCGACGGGGTTGACGTTGCCCCAATAGCTCTCGGGCTGGGGATGCACCAGGGGATCGCCGTACACTTCGGACGTCGACGCCAGCAGAAACCGCGCACCCTTGGCCTTCGAGAGACCGAGCGTCTTGTGGGTGCCGAGGGACCCGACCTTCAGGGTCTGGATGGGCAATTCCAGGTAGTCGACCGGGCTCGCGGGACTCGCGAAATGGAAGACGCCTTCGAGCGGCCCCTCGATCTCGATGAAATTCGCGACGTCGTGCAGGATGAGCTGGAAGTCAGGATGGCTCTTCAGGTGGTCCAGGTTCGCCTTGTTGCCGGTGATGAAGTTATCCATCCCGACCACGCGGTGGCCGAGCCCGAGCAGCCGGTCGCACAGGTGCGAGCCGAGAAAGCCTCCGGCGCCCGTTACGAGGATGCGCATGCCGCGGGGCGACCGATGCTCTCGTAGATGAACCCGAGGCGCGCCATGCGTGGCGGGTCGTACAGGTTGCGGCCATCCACGATCAGGCGGCGCGACAGCGCCTGCTTGATCCGCTCGAAATCGGGGTTGCGGTATTCGAGCCACTCGGTGACGATCGCGAGCGCGGCCGCGCCCTCCACGGCGTCGTAGGCGTTGGCCGCGTAGGTCACGCGCTCCCCGAGGTGGCGGCGCGCCGAGCTGAGTGCGGCGGGGTCGTGCACGCGCACGTGTGCGCCCGCCGCGAGCAACTGGTCCACCAGGACGAGCGCCGGGCTCTCGCGCACGTCGTCGGTTTCCGCCTTGAACGCGAGTCCCCATACCGCGACCGTCGCACCGCGCAGTGCCGCCCCGAGCCGGCGCTCCAGTTTCTCGAACAGCACGCGCTTCTGCCGCTCGTTGGCCGCCTCGACAGCATGCAGGATGTCGAGCGGCACGCCTTTGTCCTGGCCGGTCCGCATCAGGGCCTTCACGTCCTTGGGGAAGCACGACCCCCCGTACCCGGGGCCCGGGAACAGGAACGCGGGTCCAATGCGCCGGTCCGACCCGATGCCCTTGCGCACCAGTGTCACGTCGGCGCCGACGGCATCGCACAAGCGCGCGATCTGATTCATGAACGAAATGCGCGTCGCAAGCATTGCGTTGGCGGCGTACTTCGTCATCTCGGCCGAGGCCAAATCCATGAAGATGATCGGGTTGCCCGTCCGCACGAAGGGCGCGTACAGCTGGCCGATGATCTCGGCCGCTTCCGGCCCGTCCACGCCCACCACGACGCGGTCCGGCTTCATGAAATCCTCGACCGCCGCGCCTTCCTTGAGAAACTCGGGATTGGCGCACACGTGAAACGCGGTCCCGGTCTGCTTGGCGATTTCCGCGCGCACGCGCTCGGCCGTGCCGACCGGAACCGTGCTCTTGGTGACCACCAGCTTGGACCGGTTCATGTGACGGCCGACCGTGCGGGCCACGTCCAGCACGTGCTGCAGGTCGGCTGATCCATCCTCGTGGGGGGGCGTGCCGACGGCGATGAAGACCACGTCGGAGTGCTCGACCGCAGCGCCCACATCGGTGGTGAACTGCAGGCGGCCGTCGCGCTGATTGCGCACCACCAACGGCTCGAGCCCCGGCTCGTGGATCGGCAGCCGGTTCTGCCGCAGACCGTCGATCTTGGCGGCGTCCAGGTCCGCGCAGATGACGTCGTTGCCCGTTTCGGCGAGACACGCCCCCGCGACCAGGCCGACGTACCCGGTACCGACGACGGCGACCTTCACCGCGCTTCCGCCCGCCGCCGGGCCTTCCCCAGCGCGTTCCGCGTATCCACGACCAGGCGCCCGCACCGCTCCAGCAGCGCGTAGTCGACATCCGAGTGATCGGTCACGATCACCACGCAGTCGGCCGCCGCGAGCGTCTCGGAGCTGAGCGGGAGCGATGCCAGATCGATATCCTCGTCCTTGAGCTTGCGGACATGCGGGTCGTGGTACGTGACCACCGCGCCGCGCCGCTGCAGCAACCGGATCACGTCCAGCGCCGGGCTCTCACGGATGTCGTCGATATCCTTCTTGTAGGCGACACCCACGACCAGCACCTTGCTGCCCCGTGCCGCCCGTCCCTGCTCGTTGAGCCGGTCGACGACCCGGCCGACCCAGTACTCAGGCATCGCGGCATTGATCTCGCCCGCCAGCTCGATGAAACGCGTGCGATAGTTCAGCGTGCGCATCTTCCAGGCAAGGTAGTGCGGGTCGAGCGGGATGCAGTGGCCCCCCACGCCGGGCCCCGGCGTGAACTTCATGAACCCGAACGGCTTCGTCGCCGCCGCCTCGATCACCTCCCACACGTCGACGCCCAGCTTGTCGCACACGATCGCCATCTCGTTGACGAGCCCGATGTTCACGCTGCGAAACGTGTTCTCGAGGATCTTGACCAGCTCGGCCGCCTCGGTCGACGACACGGGCACGAGCTTTTCGATCGCCGGCTCGTACACCGCCATCGCCACGCGCTGACAGGCAGCCGTGATCCCACCCACCACTTTGGGCGTGTTGTGGGTGTTCCACTTCGGGTTGCCGGGATCCACCCGCTCCGGGGAGAACGCCAGGAAGAAGTCCTCGCCGACCTTGAGCCCCGTGCCCTCGAGAGCGGGCAACATCAGCTCGCGCGTCGTGCCCGGATAGGTGGTGGACTCGAGCACGATGAGCTGGCCCCGCCGCAGCGTGTGCTTGACGGAGTTCGTCGCCGCGAGCACGTAGCTCACATCGGGGTCCTTCGTCTTGGAGAGCGGCGTCGGAACGCAGATCGATACGACGTCGGGCTCGCCGAGCCGGCCTAGGTCCGTCGTCGCGGCGAACGTGCCCGCGCGGGTGAACCCCGCCACCTCCGTGCTCGCCACGTCCTGGACGTGGGAGCGCCCCTGGTTCAGGCTCTCCACGACGGCCGTGCTCACGTCGAACCCGAGCACGCGGAAGCCTGCACGCCCGAACTCCATCGCCAGCGGCAGGCCGACATAGCCCAGACCCACGATGCCGATCAACGCCGAGCGATCCTGGGCCTTGGCCACCAAGGCGTCGGCGGACGACAGGGTGGTCTTCACAGCGTGACCGGCGCGCCGCCGGCTGCGAGGGAGCGGGTTGCGGCGTCGAGCACCCGGACCACACGCACGCCATCCTCGGCGCTGGCCCGGGGTGGCTCCGCTCCCCGCGCGACGCGTACGAAGTGGCTCAACTCCGCGGCCAGGGGCTCCACGTTGGGAATCTTGGGGATGAAGATGTCGCCCTCGCGGATCGAGAGTGCTTCCCCATACGATCCGTATTCGGGCGGCCGATCGATGCCCTTGTCGTAAATCCGCAGCTTCTCGCGCGCTTCCATGTCGTCGAACACGACCATCTTGTTGGCCCCAACGACGGTGAGTTTCCGTTCCTTGTGCGGGTCGAGCCACGACAGCTGCACGTGCGCGAGAACGCCGCTCCCGAACTCCATGGTCAGGAACACCACGTCCTCGACGTTCGGCTGCAGGTAACTCTTGCCGTGGGCCGCCACCCGCACGGGGGCCTCTCCGAGCAAGTACAGTGCCACCGAGACGTCGTGCGGACCGAAGCTCCACAACGCGTTCTCATCGGCGCGGACCTGCCCCAGGTTGACGCGGAGACCGTACAGATAGTAGACCCGGCCCAGATCCCCCCCCTGCACCAGGGCCCGCAGCCGCTCGACCGCCGGGTGAAAGACCAGCAGGTGACCGGCGAGCACGGGGACTTTCCGCTGGGCCGCCGCCTCGGCGACCGCCTCGGCATCCCGGCTGGTGAGGGCGAAGGGCTTCTCAACCAGGCACGGCTTCCCCGCCTCGATGCACTGCAGCGCGACGCGCGCGTGTGTCGCCGCCGGCGAGGCGATCACCACCGCGTCCACCCGACCCAGCAGGTCTGCGACGTCGGCTGTGACGTGGACGGCTGGGTACTGGCGACCGATCCGTTCCCGAGTCTTGGCGTCGGCGTCACACACGGCTGCCAGCTCGGCTTCTGGGAGCGTTGCCGCGGTCCGCACATGATTTTTCCCCCACGCCCCGGCACCGATCACGCCCACCCTGAGGCGGGTCACTGGTAGAACCCGCGTATCGTATCCACCACAAACTCGATCTGATGACGCGTCAGCTCAGGGTAGATGGGCAGCGAGATCACTTCCCTGGCCGCCCGCTCGGCCTCGGGGAACCGGCCCTGCTTGTAACCCAGATGACCGAAGCAGTTCTGGAGGTGGAGTGGCACGGGGTAGTACACCGCATTGCCGACCCCTTTGCCCTTGAGGCTCGCCTGGAGCTCGTCACGCCGCTCCGCCCGGAGCGTGTACTGATGGAAGATCGGCTCGTTGCAGTCATCCACCACCGGCGTGCGGATCTGGGACACATCCGTCAGGGCGTTCGTGTATGATGCCGCGTGCTCGCGTCGCTTGCTGGACCAGGACGCTAGGTGCGGCAGCTTCGCGAGCAGCACGGCGGCCTGGACCGAGTCGAGCCGGGAGTTGGTGCCGACTTCGTCGTGGTGATACTGCTTCGCACCACCGTGCAACCGCAGCTTGCGCAGCCGCTCGGCGAGCGCGTCGTCCGAGGTGGCCATCATTCCGCCGTCGCCCCAGGCGCCCAGATTCTTGCTCGGAAAGAACGAATAGCCGGTGGCCCAGCCCAGTTCACCCGCCATGCGCCATTGCCCGTCGATCTGGCGGCGCGCCCCGATCGCCTGCGCTGCGTCTTCCACGATCTTGAGCCCGTGGGCGCGTGCGATCGGGAACAGCCGCTCAAGGGCGGCCATCTGGCCGTACAGGTGGACCGGCAGGATGGCCCGGGTGCGGGGGGTGACCGCCGCTTCCACCGCAGCCGGGTCGATGTTGAACGTCCCCGGATCGATGTCCACGAAGACGGGTGTCGCGCCGGCGTTGTGAATGGCCCCGGCGGTCGCAAAGAAGGTGAACGGTGTGGTGATGACCTCGTCCCCGGGGTTCAGCGCGAGTGCTTTGAGCGGCAAGAGCAGCGCGTCCGTGCCGCTCGCACACGCGATGCCGTGTTTGGCATGGGCGAGCTGGGCCACCGCGGCTTCGAGCTGCGGCACGGGGGGACCCATGACGAACTGCTGCGATTCGATGACCGCCTGCAGAGCGGGCAGCACCTCGTCCTTGATGGCGCGGTATTGCGCCACAAGGTCCAGTAACGGCACGTTCACGCTGTCTGCCTGGTCAGGGTTCCGTTCGACTCCGCGTAGGCGGTCTCGCAGACGGCGCACGCCGCCTTGCCGCCCGTCACCGACAGCCGCTCGCCGCACTGGCACATCCACCCGACCCGTCGCGCCGGGACGCCCACCATGAGCGCGTACGCCGGGACGTCCGATGTTACCACGGCACCCGCGCCGATGAAGGCATACTCGCCGAGGGTCACGCCGCACACGATCGTCGCGTTCGCGCCGATGGAGGAGCCGCGCCGCACCAGCGTGCGGCGGTACTCGTGCTTGCGTGGCACGTGGCTGCGCGGGTTCATCACGTTGGTGAAGACGCACGACGGCCCGCAGAACACGTCGTCCTCGAGGGTCACGCCCTCGTAGATCGAGACATTGTTCTGGATCTTCACGTTGTTGCCGATGCTCGTACCGGGCATCACCACCACGTTCTGCCCCAGGTTGCAGCGCTCGCCGATCGCGGCGCCCGCCATCACGTGGGAGAAGTGCCAGATCTTCGTGCCCCGGCCGATTCGCGCTCCGTCGTCGACGTAGCTCGATTCGTGGACGAAAAACTCCGCCATCTAGGCCCCGATCACTTTGGCTTCGAGCTCCAGCTCGACACCGGCCTTCTTCGCCACCGCCTTGCGCACGTGGTCGATGACCTTCAGCACGTCGCTGGCCGTGGCATTGCCAGTGTTGACGATGTAGTTCGCGTGCAGGGACGAGACCTGCGCGCCGCCGATCGTGAAGCCTTTGAGGCCGCATTCGTCGATCAACACACCGGCGGTTCGGGGCCCGCCGGGATTCTTGAAGACCGAGCCACAGCAGGGCTGATCGAACGGCGTCCCCGCTTTGCGCCAGCGGAACAGCCGGGCCTGCAGCTCCTTGAGCTTGGCGGGCGGCTCTTCGATGAGGGCGAGCTTGGCTTCGAGCACGATCACATTGCCGAGGTTCGAAGAGCGATACTTGAACGAAATCTGCTTGCGCGACACCGGCCGGATCTTGCCCTTCGGGTCCATCACAGTGGCTTCCGTGAGCACCTCGGCAAACTCGGCCCCGTGCGCGCCCGCATTCATGTACACGCCCCCCCCGACCGTTCCCGGAATCCCGATGAAGCGCTCCACCCCCGCGAACCCGGCTTCCGCCGTGCGACGCGCAAGCAGCGGGGTGGCCAGCCCGGCGCCGACGATCGCGGTCGCGCCCTTCATCTCGAAGCGGTCGAGCCCCTTGCCCATCCGGATGACGACGCCCGGGAAGCCGGTGTCCTTCACCAGGACGTTCGACCCCAAGCCCAGCACGATCCACGGGAGACCGCGGTCGTGGGCGAGCTCCAGCGCCTTGGCGACGTCATCGACATCGGCGGGGAGGACGACGTAGCGCGCCGGCCCGCCCAGCCGGTACGTGGTGTAGCGCGCCAGCGGCTCGTTTTCGAGCACCCGGCCCCGGAACTTGACCTTCGGGGCGGGGGGCGGCGGCGCCGCGGCCTTCGCCGAGGCCTTCCCGGCTGGCTTGGCCGACGCCTTCGCTACGCCCGGACGGCCGGCGCGAGGCTTGGCGTCAGTCCGCTTGCGGCCGCCAGCCGCTGCTTTTCGACGGTCGTTCTTTCGTGCCATTCTTGGAGACTCCTCACGCTGCCCGTTCGGCTGCGCAGAGCGATGATCGCGTCGCAGGCGGCGCTCGCCGCCGACATCGTCGTCGTGTACGGCACGTGGTGCATCAACGCCGCGCGCCGGATCGCGTAGTCGTCCGCCTGCGTGAACTTCCCGAGGGGCGTGTTGATCAACAGTTGTACGTCGCCCGACACGATCAGGTCGATCGCGTTCGGCCGCCCTTCGTGCACCTTGGCCACCAGCTCCGCCGGCACGCCGCGCGTCCGCACGTACCGCGCGGTGCCCTCGGTCGCCAGGATGCGGAAACCCATCTCGTGGAACCGCCGCACGATCGGCAGCACGGTCGGCTTGTCCGAGTCGTTCACGGTCACGAAGATCGCCCCCGCGAGCGGCAGGCTCCCGTCGGCGGCGATCTGCGCCTTCGCAAACGCCATCCCGAAGCTGTCGGCCAGCCCCATGACCTCCCCGGTGGAGCGCATCTCCGGGCCAAGGATGGTATCGACACCGGGCAGCTTCGTGAAGGGGAACACCGCCTCTTTGACGGCCACCCCGGGGAGCGGAAGGTCATCGGGAACGCCCAGTTCGTCCAGGGTGCGCCCCACCATGACCGCCGCCGCGAGCTTGGCCAGGGGCACGCCGGTCGCCTTGCTCACGAACGGCACGGTCCGGGAGGCCCGTGGGTTGACCTCCAGCACGTACACGACGCCGTCTTTGATGGCGTACTGGACGTTGATCAGGCCGACCACCCCCAGCGCCTGGGCGAACGCCTTGGTGTAGCACCGCATCTCGTCCACCTGCCGGTCCCCGATGAGATAGGGCGGCAGCACACAGGCCGAGTCCCCCGAATGGACGCCGGCGTCCTCGATGTGCTGCATCACCCCGCCGATGACGCACCGCGTGCCGTCGGCGACCG
>JBGPDL010000071.1:0-12983 GCA_041482275.1 Gemmatimonadota bacterium
CAGGAGGCGATCGGCGACGCCATCGCACTCTCGATCACCCCGCGCTACTTGAAGGAGATCGGCTTGCTCGACAGCGAGCCCGCGGCCACAGGCGATACGCTCGACCTGCTACGCCAGGCGCTCGACCACGTCGCGTTTCTGCCGTTCGGGATCACGATGGGGCGCCGGCTCAACGCGATGCTGCAGCTCGGCGCCAGCCATCCGTGGCCCGACGCGCTTGCGACGCTCACCGGGCAGCGCCAGATGGATGCGACCGCGCTGCTCGATTACTTCCAGCCGCTCTTGATCTGGCTCGAGCGCCAGAACCGCGGCGCTCCCGTGGGGTGGTGATGCAACGCGCTGGGTCGAACGTCGCCGACATCTTCGAGACGATGGCCTACGGGCCCGCGCCCGAAAGCGACAAACCGGCGCTCGAGTGGATCGCGCGCCACGGGGGGGGCCGCTTCGAACTGTTCATCGGCGGGCGCTGGACCAAGGGTACGAGCGACGACGCGTTCGACGTCATCAACCCGGCCACGACCGGGACGCTGGCGCGCGTCACCCAGACGGGGGCCGAGGACGTGGACGCCGCCGTCGCGGCGGCGCGCCAGGCCTTCCCCGCATGGTCGGCGCTCTCCGGGCACGCACGGGCGCGCCACTTGTACGCGCTGGCGCGCGCCGTCCAAAAGCATGCGCGCCTCCTCGCGGTGCTCGAGAGCCTCGACAACGGCAAGTCCATCCGGGAGACGCGGGATCTCGACATCCCCCTCGTGGCCCGCCACTTGTACCATCACGCCGGCTGGGCGCAGCTCGCCGAGTCCGAGTTCGCGGGTTACGGGCCGGTGGGCGTGGTGGGGCAGATCGTCCCGTGGAACTTCCCGCTCCTGATGGTAGCGTGGAAGATCGCGCCCGCGCTCGCCGCCGGGAACACCGTGGTTTTGAAGCCCGCGGAATTCACGCCGCTCACCGCCCTCTGTCTCGCGGAGATCGCGCACGACGCGGGGCTCCCGCCGGGCGCGCTCAACGTGATCACGGGCGACGGTCGCACCGGCGAGTTGATCGTGCAGCATCCCGACGTCGACAAGATCGCCTTCACAGGCTCGACCGAGGTCGGCCGGCTGATCCGCAAGGCCACCGCGGGGTCGGGCAAGAAGCTGTCGCTCGAGCTGGGCGGGAAGAGCCCGTTCATCGTCTTCGACGATGCCGACTTGGACAGCGTGGTGGAAGGCGTGGTGGACGCGATCTGGTTCAACCAGGGGCAGGTGTGTTGCGCGGGGTCGCGGCTGCTCGTGCACGAAGGGATCGCCGAGCGATTGGTCGGCAAGCTGCGGGCGCGGATGGAGAAGCTGCGCGTGGGCCCGCCGCTCGACAAGGCGATCGACATGGGTGCGATCGTGGCACCGGTGCAACTCGAGCGCATCCGCAAGCTGGTCGAGACGGGCGTGGAAGAAGGCGCCACGCTATGGCAGCCGTCGTGGGCCTGCCCGACGGACGGCTACTTCTACCCTCCGACCCTGTTCACGGGCGTGTCACCGGCCGCCACCATCGCCCAGGTCGAGATCTTCGGCCCGGTGCTCGTGTCGATGGCGTTCCGCACACCGGCCGAGGCGGTGGAGCTCGCCAACAACACGCCGTACGGACTCGCGGCGAGCGTGTGGACGGAGAACATCAATCTCGCGCTCGACGTGGCGCCGAAGATCAAGGCGGGCGTGGTGTGGATCAACTGCACCAATCTGTTCGACGCGGCGTCGGGGTTCGGGGGGTACCGGGAGTCCGGGTTTGGACGAGAAGGCGGCCGGGAGGGAATGTGGGAGTATCTGAAGCCCGAATGGGACCGGGGAGCGGGGAGCGGGAAGCGGGGCCTTCCGAAAGCGGCGCGAGCGAAGGCCCGCAAGGCCACGGCAGGTACCGCTCCCGGCTCCCCGCTCCCGCCCATCGATCGCACTTACAAGCTCTTCATCGGCGGCGCACAGGTCCGTCCCGATCAAGGGTACAGCCGGAAGATCCTGGCCGCGTCGGGCACCCTCCTCGCCGAAGTGGCGGAGGGGAACCGCAAGGACATCCGCAATGCGGTGGAGGCGGCGCATGCGGCCGCCGGGTGGGCGAAGACGAGCGGCCACAACCGCGGGCAGATCCTCTACTACGTGGCCGAGAACCTGGCGCAGCGGGCCGACGAGTTCGCGGAGCGCATCGCCGCCATGACCGGCCGCGACCCGGGCGACGGACGCCGCGAAGTGGATGCGAGCATTGCGCGGCTGTTCGCCTATGCGGCCTGGGCCGACAAGTACGACGGCGCCGTGCATCAGACGCCGATTCGGGGCGTCACCCTCGCCATGAACGAACCGATGGGCGTGATGGGGATTGCCTGCCCCGAGGAGCACCCACTGCTCGGCTTCGTGTCGCTCGTCGCCCCGGCCACCGCCGTCGGGAACACGGTGATCGCCCTGCCCTCGGAGGCGCATCCCCTCGCCGCCACCGAGCTGTACACGGTGCTCGATGCGTCGGACGTGCCCGCCGGGGTGATCAACATCGTCACGGGCCCGAAGGACAGCCTCACTAAGGTGCTCGCCGAGCACGACGACGTGGACGCGGTGTGGTACTTCGGCACCCGGACCGCCGGCGCGGAAGTCGAGCGGGCGTCGGCGGGAAACATGAAGCGGACGTGGGTGGAGTGGCACGGGCGGGATTGGTACGACCAGCGACAGGGCGACGGGCGCGAGTTCCTGCGAGAAGCCACTCAGGTCAAGAACATCTGGATACCGTACGGAGAATAGGACAGGCAAGAACTAGACGCACAGACGCACAGTGGATAACAGACAGGACGAGGGGCCAGAAACCATCCTGGCCCCTCTATAAGTAAGTATCTACGTATCTACGCCGCCAATCGCTTCGGGTCCGGCGGGGCAGGCTTGGCCTTCATGAGCTTCCAGCGGTTGCAGATCGGGCAGCCCAGATAGGTCCGGCCCAGCCAGTCGGTCTCGTACTGTTGTGGATGGCGGCAGGTGGGACGCCGCCGCCGCCCGCCAGCGCGCTGTTTCGTGGTCATAGGGCTCTCGCGAGAGATCGCGACGCCCTCTCAACCGCCGGGGCCCTGCCGGAGTTCCCCCGGACGGGGCGCCCTTCAACCGGCGGTCAGGTACCGCTCGTCCCAGGCGATCCCGAACACCCCGTTGCAGCCCGAGCACTGCATGTCGCGGGCATAGCCCGCAATGGGCGCCCGGCCGCGGCACACCGGGCAGACGGCGTAGCGCGGGCGCCAGTGACCGGGCGGGTCGCTTGCGTTGCGCGCGCCCGGCACCACGCTCCAGCGGCGCGGTCGCGAGAACAGCGTCTGGAGGAAGCGACGCGGCACCCGGACTTGCTCTCGACGCGGCACTTGCACCGTGGCTTCGTCCGCGGTGAGGCTCACAACGCGGTACCAAGCGCCTCGCCTGAGACCGCAGCTCACGTCGAGCTGGAGGCGCGCCCACGCGCGCGGCTGGGTATCGGAGGATCGCTCCATGATCCCCAAACTGAAAGGGGGATCGTGGGCTGTCAATCAGGCGTGGGATGGTGTACTCTGAAACGCACATCACACCGGGTCTAATCGCGTGCCCCCCGTGAAGGTGTATGGCGTCAAGCCCCCCGCCCCGCCGGGCGACGGGAATCCGCTGCTCGCCGGCCTCATCGCGGGCATTCTGCTTGCCGTCGTGTGGACCTGCTTCGTATACGTGACGCACAACCCGGTTCGCCTGGCCGCCTGGGGGGTCGGCGGCCTAATCGGTCTCACGGTGGCCAAGGCCACGCGGGGGCCGAGCGCGTCGCTCGGTACACTCGCGGCGCTCCTCACCGTGGCTGCCGTGGTCCTGACGAAAGTGCTGATACTCGCGTTCGCGCTTCGACCCATGGTCGAGGACGAAATCGTGCGGAGCCCCGACGCGACCGCCGCGATGTTCATGGTCGACATGATCACCGAGCGATCGTTTTCGCCGCAGCTCCAGGCCGCCCTCGACCAGCAGGTCCGGACGGGACGCGACACGGTTGGGGACGCTGTGGGGGCGGAGCTCGCCTACCGGATGAGCGGCCGATCACCGATGTTTTGCAAACACCGGCAAGGTGGGGAAAATGGACAAGGTTAAGCCGTTTGTGTGTGAGAAGGGCTGTAGCCAATTGCTGGCTATTCTCGCAATGGAAGAGCCCGAATCACGAAACACGTTCTTGAACGACGCAACGAGGGCGGGGGCGGGCGCATACCTTCTGCTCGAGCAGACAGAGCTTGGCGATGTGAGGCGGGCGATGCGCCTCGAGGATGGGAGAGAGCTGGACACGGTGCACTACCACACAGAGATCGCGGCCCTACAACACGCGCACAGATGCCGGCGCCCCTGGTGACTGCCCCGTTTGTCGCATTCCCGCCCACGGGCGATTTGTGCTCACCGAGGGCTGACCAGCCTGTCGCGTCGCGCCTTCGGTGCAAATCAATGAGGCGTACTCTCGGAGGGGTATCGCCAGGCGCGGTCCCCCTCGTCCCAGACGAGCCCGAGCGTCACACCCTCGATCCGCTCAAACTCTCCCCCGCCCGCGGCCCGGATGGCCCGGAAGCGTTCTGCGCCGTCCCACGTGCCAACTTTTTCGATTATGAACTGCACTCCATCGGGCCGCGCCAGGCGGTCTCCTACGGTGGGAACGGGTCGCATTGGTTCACAAGATACCGGCCGGGGCGAGCCGCTGACGGAGAAGCGAAAAGGCCACGGTGAACATCCAGGGCCGAACTTCACAAACCGCTGACGGTCAAGGATGAGGGCGAGCTGAGCATGTGTTCACCGTCACCCACGTGCTCCACCCCCAGAGCGGCTGCGATCTTGCGCGTCCGGAGACAGAGAGTTCAGCGCATCGGCGACTACCTGCGACCACGCTCGGCGCTCAGACCAGTACACAGGAGCCGAGCCCGTCCGGACAACCTCGTACTGGGGACCAGGGAAGTCGGTCGGATCAAGCGGCTGGGTTGGGTGCGTTGGCACCCGCCACACGCCCGCGCCGCCTGCGGTGGGCAGACGGTCGTGGATCCCTTGAGCAACTTCGCGACACTGTGCCGGATCCCATCGTTTGCCGCGCGCGGCCATCCGCGTGCAGACCTCGTCGGCGAAGTCCTGGATATTGAGTACGCTCATGGGTGCCTCGGGGCCTCGTGTGACTCGCGATGTAACTTCGGGCCCACCCTACGCCCGCTTCCCGATTTCCTCGCGCACCTTCTGCTCGATGGTGAAGGCAGTCTGCACGGCGCTGTTCAGCGTGGCCTCATCGAACGGGTTGCGAGTTTCGCTGGCGAGGATGGCGGTGAGCACCGTGAGCAGCTCGGTCCGCTGCATAGGACGTCCCGAAGTTGACCAACGATTTGACCACCGCACCAAATCACTCACGCGCGAGTAGTTTCTAGCTTCTCACCTGACAACGACTTGAGAAGTCGGGGCGCCGGGATTTGAACCCGGGACCTTCTGGTCCCAAACCAGACGCGCTACCGGACTGCGCTACGCCCCGAAACGCTAGGCGGCCAGACGGACAAACGTCGAGACGTCTAGAAACAGCTCACAACAACCTAGCGCGGGAACGCGAAAAAGCCACGGAATGAGACGGCCTACACGACCCTTCCGGGGTAGAAGAACGCCATGAACCCCATCCACCCACCCCGCTCGCCGCGCGTTGTGCCGCCCGCCGTCGACGACCACGTCCGGATCGTCCCCCTCTGGGTTCCGAAGGACCTCGTCGCTCCCGCTCCCGGAATCAGGGCGCCGGCGGGGCCCGAACTCACGTACCGCAGCGGCCCGCTGATCGCTGCCGCCGAAGTGTTTACGGCGTTCTGGGGGCAGGCGTGGAAGACGACCGCTCAGCAGAGTCTCGTCGCCACGCTGAACGACTTCTTCCGGTTCATCGTCGCGAGCCCGTACGTGGACCAGCTGGGCGAGTACGACGCGCCACCGTACACGATCGGCCGGGGCCGTTGGGTCGG
Source organism: Gemmatimonadota bacterium (assembly GCA_041482275.1). Lineage (GTDB taxonomy): Bacteria > Gemmatimonadota > Gemmatimonadetes > Gemmatimonadales > GWC2-71-9 > AG41. The sequence continues at coordinate 5,966 of JBGPDL010000071.1, forward strand.
GACGGCGACCGTCACCTCGCCCGAGCCCGGCCCCACCGTGACCGACTCCGCCATCCGCCAGATGCTCCAGCAGCAACTGTCCGGTAAGACACCCTTCCCTGCCGTCGGGCCGAACACCCTGTACTTCGTCTTCCTCCCGCCCGGCGTCTCAGTCGTCGCGGGCGGCGACCGCTCGTGCCAGGCGTTCTGCGGCTACCACGACCACATCGACACGAAAATCTTCTACGCCGTGGTCCCCTACCCCAACTGCGCCGGCTGCCTCGGCGGCGTCGGGCCGCTCGACGCGCTCACCTCGATCTGCTCGCACGAGCTGGCCGAAGCGGTGACCGATCCGGTCCCCCCGCAAGGGTGGTACGACGATAACCATGGAGAGATCGGGGACGTGTGCGCGTGGCAGAACAAGAAGCTGGGGCCCTACACGGTGCAGCTCTTGTGGTCGAACCGGACGCAGGCCTGCGTCTGATACGTAGTCGAAGCCGATGTGCAGGGTTGGCCCGGTTGTGCAGGCTCGGCTCCGGCGTTATCCGTTAGGGGAGAGCCTCCCAACTCGGAGTCCACAATGGCTCGTCTGTTCTGGCTGACGGTCATGGCTGCCTTCGCGGCCGCGCTGCTTGCAGGGGCCTCGTGGGCCGGCGCCTACACGGCGGTGGGTACGCTGCTCGGCTCCCCACCGCCGGAGATGGGGACCCAAACCACTACGTTTCTCTGGCACGGCATGCCACAGGTGCCGGGACACCCGCGGGTGTGGCGCTTTGCATTCGGGCCAACCCGGATCCCCGGCGCGCCCACGGTGCGAATCTATGTCACGCCGCTCGGGCGAGTGGTGGAGACCGAGCCGGCCGATTTGGAAGCGCGAATCAAGGTGCTTCATCCGTACTGACAGACTGCCGGAGTGTGAAATCGCCCGACGGCCGAGCGGGGCTAGCCCGGCCGCCGCACCAGCACCTCGACCAGCGCTCGGATCGCCCGCCCGCGATGCGACACGCGCTGCTTCGCCGCAGCCGGCGCCTCCGCGAACGTCACGCTGAGATCGTTCGAGAAGAACAGCGGATCGTAGCCGAAGCCGGCGGTCCCGCGCGGCTCGCTGAGGATCCGCCCCTCGCACGTCGCCTCGACGAGTTGCGGCTTGGCGAGCGGCGCATCGAGGTAGGCCACGACGCAGCGGTAGCGGGCCGTGCGCTGCTCGTCCGCCACTCCGGCCAGCCGCTCGAGCAGCAGGGCGTTGTTCGCCGCGTCCCCCGCCCCCCGACCGTGCATCTGCGCCCAGCGGGCCGAGAACACCCCGGGGGCGCCGTCGAGCGCGTCCACTTCGAGCCCGGAGTCCTCCGCCAGCGTCGGCCCGTTGGCGCGCTTGGCGAAGTAGCGCGCCTTGGACACCGCATTCTCCGCGAAGCTCGTGCCACGCTCGAGGTCTGGTTCGTCGGGCAGGCGCTCGAGAAACTGGTCCACGGGAAACACCAGCTGAAACGGGAGCCCGGCGAACAGGTCGCGGATCTCGCGAATCTTGCCGTCGTTACGGGTCGCGACGAGCAGCTTCATACGGGATCGATCATGGCGCCGCCGACCGGCGCAGCCGCGCGATCAGATCGGTGGTCGAGTATCCCTTGACGAGCGGCACCCGCACCAACCGCCCGCCCCACCCTTCCACCTCGTTCGCTCCCACGATCGCGTCGCGGGCGTAGTCCGCCCCCTTCACGAGCACGTCCGGCCGGAGTCGCTCGATCAGGGCGAGCGGCGTGTCCTCATCGAACAGCACCACGCAGTCCACGCAGGCGAGCGCGGCGAGCAGGCGCGCGCGCTCCACCTCGGGAACGGCGGGACGGCCGGCTCCCTTGTCCAGCCGCCGCACCGAGGCGTCGCTGTTCACGCCCACCGCCAGCGCGGCGCCTTCCCGGCGCGCGGCTTCGAGCAGCGTGACGTGGCCGACGTGCAAGAGATCGAACACGCCGTTGGTGAAGACCACCGGGCCGTCCTGCTGCCGCCGCCAGCCCGCGGCCGCAGCGGGCGTGCGAATCTTCTCCGCCGTGTTCACGCGGGGGCGTCGTCCACCACGGCGCCGGACTGGAACGCCCGCTTGAGAAGCGGCGGGGTGATAAGCGTCGTCGCGATGACCACGAACAGGATCGCGCTGAACAGCCGGTTCGACAGGATGCCCGCCGTGAGCCCGATCTGCGCGAAGATGAGCCCGACCTCGCCCCGTGGCGCCATCCCCACCCCGACCGCGCGCCGATTGAACCGCAGCCACGGCACCGCCCACCCGCTCGCCAGCTTCCCCACCACCGCGATGGCGAGCAGGACGCCGCCGATCGCGAGCGTCTGGCGGTTCTCGGCCACGAAGGGGTTCCACACCCGCGGGTCGACCGCGGCGCCGATGCTCAGGAAAAAAATCGGCGTGAAGATGTCGGCGACCGGCTTGATGCGCTCCTCGATCAGGTCGAACTGATTCGTCTCGGACAGGATCAGGCCGGCGGCGAACGCGCCGATGATGAGCGCCGTGCCGGCGCGATCGGCGAGCACGCAGAGCAGCAGCAGAAACGCGAATGCCGACACGACCAGCACGCCGCGCACCCGCATCCGGTCGATGAGGCCGAACAGCCGGGGCGCGAACCGCAGGCCGATCCACAGCGCCAGAAAGAGGAAGGCGACCGCCACACCCAGGATGCGCACTGCGCCGTGCAGGGAGAACGCGGTGCCGGCGGCGAGACCCGTGACCACTCCGAGGATGACGAGGCCAAGCACGTCGTCGATCACCGCCGCACCGAGAATGAGCCGCGCCTCGAGGCTGTGCAGCACCCCGAGGTCCTTCAGCACCCGCGCGGTGATTCCGACCGACGTCGCCGTGAGCGTCGCGCCCACGAAGATCGCCGTGGTCAGCGGGTCCGCCATGGTATGCTCATAGCCGTGCCAGCCGGAGCGCCAGTACAGGAATCCCAGCACGAACGGTACCGTCACGCCGACCACCGCCACCGCACTCGCCGCTGTGCCCACACGCATCATCGCTTTCAGGTCGGTCTCGAGCCCGATCTCGAACAACAGCACCACGACACCCACCTCCGCGAACAGCTGAAACACAGGGGTGAGCGCATCGTCGGGGCCGGTCGGGATCACCCGCAGCAGCCCTGCCCCGAGCAGGATTCCCGCGAGCAGCTCGCCCATCACGGCCGGTTGCTGCCAGCGCTCGAACGCTTCGCCGGCGAGCTTTCCGGCAACGAGCATCACCGCGAGGATCGTAAAGAAGCGGGCGACGTCCACCGGACCGGCCGCCCCGAGCAGGAGCGGCAGGCCTGCCGCGAGCGCCCATCCGGACGCGCTACAAGGGCTGTGTGGCTTTGGGATGGAAGTTGAAGGTGTGGTTGAACAACGGCAGGTCCACGGTCTCGCTGTACTCGGTCTCGATCACGATCGAGCGGGGCGATGCCCGGCGCACGATGCGGACCTGTTGGGCCTCGGCCGGGAGTCCGATCTCCGTGGCGGCAGCCTGAATGCGGCGCCGGATCGTGCCGTCGTCGAGCGACGGGGCGAGCTGGGCCTGCGACTGGATCTCGTCAAGCAGGCGGTAGTACCGGAAGAACAGCTCGCCGATGTTCACGCCGTAGTACAGCGCCGCGACGAACAGCAGCAGCGACATGAGGCAGCCCAGCGAGCTGGCGCCGCGTCGCCCCAGGCGAGGCTGCCGCCGCGTCACCATTGCGATTGGGCCCCGTCCACCAAGTCGAGCACGAGCTTCTGCAGCGCGATCTTCCGCCCGGCGGACTCCTGGGGAGGCGCGTAGTCGCCTACCTCCGTGAGTCCCTGGCGCTGCCACAGCGTCTTTCCCTCGCGCTGATCGAGGATTTCAACGTCCACCGTGATCTGCACCTGGCGCTGGGTGACGTCCGTGCGTCCCTGCCCCGGTTGAAACGAGATCGGCACGTCGGGATCGTACCGGGTGACCTTGCCGCGCACCACCGCGTCGGCGTTGCTCTCACCGGCGGGCCGCAGACCGAGCCGGCCCTGGAACGCCTCGAGCACCGCGTCGTTCACTTCCTTGGTCAGCGCCGGCTCGGCAGTCTGGTTGTCGAACGGGAGGATCGCGACGGTCTTGATGTTCGGCAGTCCGCCGCCGGCAAAGCCGTACAGGCAGCCGGCCAGCGCCAAGCCGAGCGCGCTAACGGCGCCCGCGCCAAATCGCCGGATCGAATACTGCGGCCGTGTCGACCGCGACCACCGTGAGCTCAAAACGGGCCCGGCCCTCCGGAAAGTCGATGCGCGCCGCCGCCGGCATCAGACGAACGTCGAACTCCGTCCGGCTGCGCGCCAGCACCTTGCCCTGCTGCCGCCACTCCGCCTCGAGGACGCGCACACCGCCGAGCGTCTCCCGGTAGTCGAGCGTGTCCGCCCCCTGCGCGAACCGCCAGATCCGCACACTCGAATCGAGGCCCCCTCCGAACACCACTGCGTCGACCGCCGGTGGCCGCGCGATTCCGAGACCGGCCCACAGCATCCGCACCGCCGGTACGAGCGAGCGGAAGTTCTTTTCCGGATCCGCCCAGATCGTCGAGTCCGCCACGACGGCCGCCGCCCCCGCGCCCAGACCCAGCGGTCCCACGTAGTCGAAGCGCAACGAGTCGGGCGGCGCGATGCGCGCCTGACCGCGCCCACCCCAGCGCTTCTGGTCGTCCTGATACTTCCACCGGAACCGAATCGCGGTGTAATGCGCGGGCAACGTGGCGCGACTCCAGGCCACCGCGGAGTCCCGATCCGCCGGAGCCAGCGGCTGCGGCACCAACGGCGCGGGCCGGCCCGGGCAGCCGGCCAGCAGCGCACAGGCGGCAATGTAGGAGAGTGCTATCCGCGGGTCAAGCGGAAAACGTTGCGGTCTCAATAGTTAAACCCAGGAAGGTCAACGGTGGATGCTCCGGATGCGCTCGCCCTGTCCGATCGCGGCGAGCGCATCGAACCCCGAGACCACCCGGCCGAACACCGTGTAGATGCCGTCCAGATGCGGCTGCGGGGAGTGGGTAATGAAGAACTGACTGCCGCCCGTGTCGGGCCCCGAGAGCGCCATCCCGACCGTGCCGGTTTCGTAGCGCACGGGGTTGATCTCGTCGCGCAGCGCGAAGCCCGGTCCGCCCCACCCGTCGCCTCGCGGGTCGCCGTCCTGGACGACGAAATTCGGAACCACACGGTGCCAGCTCGCCCGGTCAAAGTAGCGCTGATCGACCAGGGTCAGAAAGGTCCACACCGTGAGCGGGGCCTCGACCGGAAGCAACTCCACCACCAGGGGGCCGTGCTCCGTCTCGATGATCACGCGGGGAGCCGGCTGTCCACGCCAGGACGAGAGGACATGGCGCTGGACGAGGGCGTAGTAGTCGTCGAGCCCGCGCCCGGTAGCAATCGGGGCCATCGGACCCCACCGCGCGGCGGCGTCCGGCAGCTTCTCGGCCGCGAGCCGGCGTACGAGATAGTCGTCCGGGCGGGGCACCCGCGCGACGAACCGGGTGGCCACGGCGGTCCGCGCGTCCGGGCCGGTGGCGGCGATGGCGGCGAGTGCCGCGACCGCCGAGAGGCGGGCGTCGTTGAACGTGTCGGCCGTCGCGCGGAGATAGGCATCGGTGAGGCGATCGACGTCCGCCACCACCGGGTGGCGCGCCAGCAGGTCAGCGGCCACGCTCCGGACGGCGGCGTCTGGATGGCGGAGCAGCTCACGCGCGCGCGGGCTCAGGCTGGTGTCGCGCTCGGACACGATGCGCTGGAGCGCCTGCAACGCCTGCACTGCCACGCGGCCGTCCGAGTCTACGAGCTGGGCCTCCAGCCGGGCGGGGTCCTTCGCCGCGCCGAGCGCTTCGGCGGCGACGCTGCGCCAGCGCCAGTCGGGCTCAAGCGCGAGCGCCGCCGCGGCGCCCACGCCCGCGGCGCTGTCGGCCTGGGCCAGCGCAATCGCCGCCTGGCGACGGAGCGCGAACACGGCGCGCCGGAGCCGGCGCTCCAGCGCCGCCGCCGCCCGCGCCCCGCCCAACACGCCCAGCGTGGTCTCGGCCTGCACGGCGACGTTCACGTCCGCGTCGTCCAGGAGCGGGAGCGCGTGCACCGCGAGTGTGCTGTCATGGAAGGTGGCGAGCGCGCGGAGCGCATTCACCCGCACGTGCGCATCGCGATCGCCGAGCAGCGGTCGCACGCGGCTCACGACGTCTCGCGGGTCGAGCCCCGCGCTGTCGGTGAGGGCGCGGCTCAACCCCCGCAGCGCGACGGCACGCACAGCGGCATCGGGATCCGTGAGCGCCTCGACCAGCGCCGTGACGCCGCGCGCCGTGCGCAGCCGGGCGAGCGAGTAGATCGCATGGCGACGGGCGATCGCATCCGGGTCGTGGACGTATCCCAGAAGTGCGGCGATCGGGGCGCGGGTCCCGAGCCGCCAGGCTTCGAGCAGGGCGGCGCGCTGCACCAGGCTGGTCGCCGCGCCGATCGTCAGGCCGGATCCCAGGAGATCGCGCAGGGCCGTCGCCCCGTCATCCCCACCCGTTTTCGCGATCGCAGTGACGGCCTCCGCGTGCGGCGGGCCCTGACGCTCGGCCGGGACCGCGCGGGCGAGCGCGACGAGGGCGGTGAGCGCGCGCGCGGGCTTGAGCAGGCCGAGCGCGAACGCCGCCGCGGCCTGCACGGCCGCATCAGAGTCCCCAAGCACGTCGATCAGGGAGCTTACAGCCGCCGAATCGCCGATCCGCCCGGCCGCGAGTGCCGCCTGGCGCCGCACGAACGGGTCGGGATGGCGCAGCGCCTCGCGGAACAGCGTCGGATCGTACACGCGCGCATCCGCGGCCGCGAGCAGGCGCACCAGGGCGTCCACTGGCCCCTCGTCCCGCTGCGCTCGGACCGGGCGGGACAGCGCCAGGACCGCGAACGACAGCGCGAGCGCTCTAGAGGCGAATCGGATCCGGGATCGGCTTGAGCAGAGCGAGGACATGCGCCGGGATGCGCGTGAGAGTGTGCTGGTGCGTGAGCGACACGAGCGCGGTTTCGCCGGTGGCGAGCAGCTCGC
>JBGPDL010000072.1:0-12949 GCA_041482275.1 Gemmatimonadota bacterium
AGGTCGGCGGGATCTTGTACATCGCGATGCGGTTCGTGGAGGGTCGATCGCTCCACTCGATCCTCGAGGCCCAGGGTGCGCTCCCGCTGCCGGTGGTCCTGGCGGTGCTGCGGGGGGCCGCGCGGGGGCTGGCCTTCGCGCATCAACACGGCGTGGTGCATCGGGACGTGAAGGGCGGCAATATCCTGGTGGACTCCGATGGTCGCGTGGTGCTGTCGGACTTCGGTGTGGCGCTGCGCGCCACGGATGTCTCCGTCACGGCCGCGGGCACCGTGATCGGTACGCCTTCCTTCATGAGTCCGGAGCAATGCGCCGGCCACCGGGCCCGGCCTCAGAGCGATCAGTATTCGCTGGGCATCCTCGCGTTCCAGATGCTGGCCGGCGCGCTGCCCTTCGAATCCGAGACGCTGGCCGGGCTGATGCAGCATCACTTCTTCACCCCGCTGCCCGACATTTACGTGGCGCGAGACGACGTGCCGCAGGCCCTGGTGGCCGTGCTGCAGCGCGCGCTGGCCAAGGACCCGGACCGGCGTTTCCCCACCACCCGGGAGATGCTGGCGGCACTCGAGGCGATCCCGTTTCCCGAGGCCGACCGGCGCGAGAGCGAGCGGATCCTGTGCGACTTGGCCGGTGGGGTTGCGGTGCCCAGACTGCACACGCGGTCGCTCCCGGCGGTCGCCGCGGCTCCCACGCTCCCGTTCGAGGCCCCGGCGGCGCGCCGGCGCTGGTGGCGTTCCCCCGCGTGGATCACCGGCGTGGCCGCGGCGATCGTGCTGACGCTGGGGCTTGCCGTATGGGGCGCGCGCACCGGAGCGGGTCGAGCGGCGGCGGTGCCGCCGCCCAGCCTTCCCCCGGTGGAGGTCCGCACCGAAAGCGTGGCGGCGGGCGTGGCCACCCGGCCGCTGCCGCCAGTGGTTCCGCCCGCGACCGGCAAGCTGCGCCTGCTCACCGTGCCCCCTGACGCCGAAATCCTGATCGACGGCCGGCGCGTCGGCATCGGGAGCGTGTTCGATCTCAAGCTCGCTCCCGGTCCGCGGCGCCTGCAGATACGCGCGCCCGGCTACCAGGCCTTCGATACGACGATCGTGGTCGCCGTCGGGCAGACCTTATCGCTCGGACGCATCGCCCTGCGCAGCCGCGAGAGCGCGGGGTCGTGAGCAGGCTCGTCGCAGCGCTCGCGCTCGGCGCAGCGCTCGCGCTATGCGTGCGCCTCGCGGCCGCGCAAGGCGGCGTGCCGGCCACCGGCGCGCCGGCTACCGGCGCGCCGGACAGCACGCCGGACAGCACCGCGCAGCTGTTGCAGCAGGCGCACGAGCTGTACGAACGGCTCGACATCGAGCGCGCCGTGCCGCTGCTGCAGCGTGTCGTTTCGCCGGATTGGCCTTTCAGCGTGACCCGGGCGCAGCGCGTCGATGCGTACACCTATCTCGCGGCGTCGCTGGTGCTGGTCGGGGCCGCCGACTCCGCGGCCCGCTACTTCCGCGGGGCCCTCGAGATCGATCCGTTCACGGACCTCGATCCGCGCCGCTTTACGCCGCAACAGCTCGCGGTCTTCCGGACCGCCCGCCGCCAGACGTTCGCGGTGGGCGCGCGCCCGCTGACCGCCCTCCGCCTCGATCCCCGGACCGAACGGCTGACGTTCACGGTCGTCACGACCCACGCGGCGGCGCTCCGCGTCGAGGTTCGGTCGGTGGATGCGCCGGCCGGCCGGATCCTGTTTCAGGGAGAAAGCGACGGATTGCGGGAGTTCTTGTGGGACGGCCTGGTGGCCGACGGCCGCCTGGCGCCGCCCGGCCGGTATGCGCTCCTGGTCGATGGTCGCAGCCGACTCGAGGGGCGGTCCGACTCCACGCGCGTCTACTTCGACGTCCGGCACGAGCTGCCGGCGCTAGAAGACACGCTGCCCGACCTGCGGCCCGGTCAACTGCTCCCGGAACGCTACGCGCCGTCGGCCGCGACCGGCGACCTCATCAAGGGACTGGGCGTCGCCGCCGGCGCGGCCCTGATCTCCGGCGCGCTCGTCGACGCGCGGTTGGGTTCTCGAAGCGCGGCCCTGCCGGCGACCGTGGCCGCGACGGCCACCCTGAGCGGCGTGATCGCCTTCGTGTGGCGCCGCCACCACCCGAATGCGCCCGCCAACGTCGTGGCCAACGCCCGCCGCCGGCAGGAGCGGCAGGCCGTGAACGAGGCAATCCAGCGTCGCAATGCGGAGCGCATTGCGCAGACGTTGCTCCTGATCGCGCCGGCGTCCGGGGTCGGTCCTTGAGGGCGGCGATCCACCGTGTGGTCCGCCGTCTGGTCTGGATGTCTCTGCCGCCGGCGCTGGCCCTGGCGACGACGGCCTCGCGCGCCTGGGCGCAGTGGACGGTGCGCGGCGCCGGGGCCGTGTCCGTCATGCAGCATCGCGTAGATGCCGGATACGGCGTCGAGCGGTCCAATGGGGTGGTGGCGGGCGGCGAGCTGGTGGTGGGCACAGGGAAGCGGCTGGCCGTCCGGCTGCAGGCGCAGGTCGGCTCGCTCCAAGCCGATAAGCCGGGCGCGCCCGGGGTGCGCGGAGTGATCGATCGCGACGTTGCGGAAGTCGGCGCCGGGGTGGAGGTAGTGGTACTCCCGTGGCTTGCGGCCCAGGCTGGCGTCCGGCGGCGGACCTATTCCACCGTGCTGGCCCGGCAGCGCTGGACGACGGTGAACGTGGGGGCGGAGGCGCGCCTCCCCTTCTCAGGAATAGGGGTGAGCGGGATCGTGCGCGCCGCCCTGCTGCCGGGGGTCTGGGTGAATGGCCTCAGCGCTCCGGATCTCGCCTTCGCCGCCGCAGCGGGAATGGAGTACCGCCGCGGGCGGGCGAGCCTGGCGCTGCTGTACGGTGTGGAGCGCTACCGTTTTCCCGCGGGGGCTGGGACCGCGCGGCGTGAGCAGCTTGCCGCCCTCACGCTCAAGGCCGGGTGGAGCCTGAAGCCCTGAAGCCGGCCCGGACGACCACCGTTACCGCCCGGGGCCCGCGGGGCTCTTTACCCCATATGAGCGTCGCCATGCCGGCCGAGGCGCACCAATCGCCGGATAAACCGGCTTCGGACGTTGCCCTGCTGGAGCAGGTCGCCGCCGGTGACGTCCGAGCCCTGTGGGAGTTGTCCCTGCGCCACACCGCCACGCTGCGCGCCGTGGCCTTCACCATTCTGCACGACGCCGCGGAAGCCGAGCGAGTGGTGCAGTCCACCTTCCAGGAAGTCCGCTACCAGTCAGCGCGGTTCGACCCCGCTCACTTTCCCGTATTGTCGTGGCTGACCGAGATGACGCGCGCCGCGGCGATCGCACGCCCACAACCCCGCACCCATCCCGCCCCGGCCGTCTCGTAACCCGCACCGCCCATGGCCGCCTCGCCACCTGCCCAATGGGCCCGACTCCGGGCCGACTATGACTGCCCGCTGCGCCGCGGCGCGTGGTACCGGGTGCTCGAGCTCAAACAACTCGAAGTCGTCGTGGACGTGCACAACAAGTCGGTGCTCGTGGCCCGCCCCTGGGTGGAGCTGGCGCCCGTGCCGCCGCCCCGCTGGACCGTGGTGGAGCGAGCGGGCAAGCAGGCGCCCGACTCGGGCGGTCGCTACGCCGTGTGCCCGAGCTGCCGCGAGCGCGTGCGGCTCACCGGCACCCCACCCACACTGCGCTGCCGCCGTTGCCGGGGGACCTTCGCCGTCGCGTAGACCTGCCGGGATGCCGCGAGGTTCTCAGGCCGCCTTCGGCAGCTGGGCCGTGCCCTTGCGCACGAGCTTGCCCCAGCCGCGCGCCCGGCCCCTGAACGCGGCCACCACGGCCTTGACCACCGCCCAGTAGAGCACCTGGCGGTACACGAAGCGCTGCAGCAGCACCAGCCAGGCCAATCCCTTTTCCTCGCGCTGCTCCATCAGCAACGCCGCGATCCCCGCGAGCCAGTCCACCGTGAGGAACGCGACGTAGAACACCAGCACCTGCTCCAGGCTCTGCATCGCGTACTCGGTGCCGTGCTGCAGCTTGTTCACGTACACGGTGAGGAGCGACCACGCGAACAGCAGGTCCGCGACCGGCGCCAGGAACGGGAACGCGAGCTGGAAGACCCAGACGTTGGGCAGCGCCACGAAGCCGAGCGTGCCGGCGCGGCGCCGGAACAGGGCACCCCGGTGCTTCCAGGCGCATTGCAGCGTCCCGAAGCTCCAGCGGAACCGCTGGCGTGACAGCCCGCGCAGCGTGTCGGGCGCCTCGGTGTACGCCACCGCGTGGTCCGCGTACGCGATCCGCCACCCGCGGCGCAGCAGCGTGAGCGTCAGGTCCTGATCCTCGGCCAGCGTCTGCCCGGAGAAGCCGCCCGCGTCGAGCACCAGCGTCCGGCGCCACGCGCCGATGGCCCCCGGCACCACGGTGATGCAGTTGAGCAGGGCGAACGCCCGCCGGTCGAGATTCTGGCTGGTGATGTATTCGATCGCCTGCCACCGGGTCACGAGGTTGATGCGGTTGCCCACCTTGGCGTTGCCGGCGACCGCGCCCACGCGCGGGTCGGCGAGCGGTACCACGAGCGCCGCGATGGCGCCCGGCGCGAGCAGCGTGTCGGCGTCCACCGCCACCACGATCTCCCCCGTCGCCCGCGCCACGCCGGCGTTCAGCGCGCTCGCCTTGCCGCCGTTCGCCTGGGAAACGACGCGCACGCCCGCGTGGTCGCCCCACGCCTCGGCCGCCACGGCGGCCGTGCGGTCGGACGAGCCGTCGTCCACCACGAGGACCTCGAGCCCGGGATAATCCTGCGCCAGGATCGACTGCACCGTGCGCACGATCACCCGCTCCTCGTTGTACGCGGGCACCACCACGCTGACGCTCGGCCGGTACGCGGTGTCCACCCCGCGCCGGGCGAAGGAATGGATGCGCCGCTGCCGCACCGCGAGGGCCAGCAGCACCACCAGGCGCAAAACGCCGAGCACCATCGCCACGAGGAACACGGCGCGCAGGGCGAACTCGATCCACCCCACGAGCGAGAAGGACGTGAGCTCGACGAAGCGGCGCAGCGCGGTGTTGGGGGGCAGCGGCGCCATCGCCTGGTCGCGCGTCAGGCCGGCCAGCTCGCTGACGGTCGTCAGCTGGTAGCCGCGCGCCCGCAGCGAATCGATCAGGGGGCCGAGCGCCGCCACGGTCTGGGCGCGGTTGCCGCCGCCGTCGTGCAGCAGGATGACGTTGCCGCGGTCGAGCTGGGTCAGGCTGCGCTGCACGATCGTGTCCACGCCCGGCTCGAGCCAGTCGCTCGGATCGTCCCGCAAGCCCACCGTGACGTAGCCCAGGTCCTGGGCGATGGCGATCGGTCCCAACTCGTCCGGCGTGGTGGGCTCCGCGTCCCCGAAATAGGGCGGCCGGAACAGCGCGGTGCGCCGGTTGACGATCGCTTCGATCAACCGCTCGGTGGCGGACAGCTCGAACCGCGTGAGCCCCGGGCCCACGAGCGAGAGGTTCGGATGCGTGAAGGTATGGTTCCCGATCTCGTGGCCTTCGCGCAAAGCGCGCCGCAGCAGCGCGGGGTGCAGCTCGGCGTTCTCGCCGATCACGAAGAAGGTGGCCGTGGCGCCGCGCGACTCGAGGGTGTCGAGGATCATCGGCGTCCAGGTCCCGTCCGGCCCGTCGTCGAAGGTGAGCGCGACGGAGTGCTTGCGGCGGCCGTAGCGCTCGATGACGTAGGTGGAAGGCGTGGTGAGCACGGAGTCCACCACGATCTGCCCGGCGGAGTCGACCCGCACCGCGCGCCGGCCGAGCCTCGGCTGCGCCACCATGCGGAGGATTTCGCCGGTGCCGATGAACTCCACGTCGTAGCCGACGTGGATCGTATCGAGCGCGGTGGGCCGGGCGTGCAGACCGTCGCGGTCCAGCACCGTCCACAGCGACGGATCCTCCGACCCGAGCCGCCAGATGCCGACGCCGCCGACGCCGAGCGGCAGCGCGCGGCGGATCTCGTTGTACGCCGTCACGCCGTCCAGGAACCAGACGATGTGGCTGGTCGAGTCGGGGTCGTCCCAGGAGAGCGTCGGGTTCGCGGTGCCGGCGTCCAGCGCCGGCGTGCGGGCGTGGACGCGGGCGAGCTGCATCACGTCCTGGAACGTCAGCTCGGTGGCCGATTGGGCCGTGTCGGACCACTCGTAGCCGTACTGCCCCACGCTCACGATCACCTTGCCCGGCGGCACGCGCGCGAGCGCGCGGGCGAGGTTGCGCTCGAACCACGCCTGGCTGGCGATCGGGCCGGGATCGTCGGACGGGTCGTGCTCGTCGTACAACATAAGGAAGAGGTAGTCGTCCACCGCGGCGTAACGCGCGACCGGCCAGCTAGGGTCGTCGCCCGGGACCGCCTGGGTGACGAGCCGGCCGTCGCGCCCGAGGCGCGCCTTGAGCGCCTCCAGGAACCGGAGCAGCGCCGGATGCGCGGCGCGGGGCAGATTCTCGAAATCGATCGTCACGCCGGTGAGGTCGTAGCGGGCCAGCGTGTCGGCGATCGTGGTGATGGCGCGGCGCCACAGCCGGGGACGCCCGAGCAGCCGCGCGACGGCGCTGGAATCGAAGTCGTCGCCGGTGAAGTTCGTGATCAGGGCGAAGACGTGGACGGGCTGCTTGGCGAGGGCCGCCAACCCCAGCACGCGACGGTCCACCTGGAAACGCACCGGCACGCTGTCGACCCCGGCGTCTACGAAACCCCATTCCGCCACCACCCAATTGAGCGCGTCGATGTGGCTGCGCAGCGAGGCGAGCGAGTTGTCGTCCCAGTTGACGTAAAAGCCGGTGACGATCGGTGCGCCCGCCGGAACGGGCGCCGCGTGGGGCCGCGTGATCGGCAATTGGGCGTACCGCAGCGCGGGCGGGGCCGGGTGCTTCTGGAGGTAGGCGAACAGGCGCTGGCGGCTCGCCACGCGCTCGCGCTCGGCCTGCACCGAGATCGGATGCGGCACGACCGCCCGCCGCGCCCGCGGGGCGTGCCCGAGCGAATCGGCCGCCGTCTGGACGAACGGCAGGCTGGGCAGGAGCGGCGGGATGAGCACGCCGGTGAGCACGAAGAGGAAGACCACCGTGCTGAGTACGCCCGCCACGACCGCGCCTACGCGCAGCCGCCCCCACCGGCGTCCGGTGGGGTCGAGGAAGGTCGGCACATGATCCCGCGGCGGCTTCATGAGGGGGTGACGTAACATAGCCGGCAGGGCCTGCTTAGATTGGCGAGACACCTATACACGGACGTGGTGCTATCCCGTGACCTCTACCGGTCGCCTCGGCGCTCGGCTCGGCGTCGGACTGCTCCTGCTGGCGCTGCCCTCCGGCGCGTCGAGCCAGAAAGTAGGCTTGGCGTTGAGCGGCGGCGCCGCGCGCGGGCTCGCGCACATCGGCGTCCTCAAGGTCCTCGAGGAGGCGCGCGTGCCCGTGGACTTGGTCGCCGGCACCAGCATCGGGAGCGTGATCGGCGGCCTCTACGCCGTGGGCTATACGCCCGCCCAGCTCGACAGCATCGTCACCTCGGTGGACTGGTCCCGGCTGCTCACCGACCCGTTGGACCGCCGCGACCTGCCGGTCGATCGCAAGTTCACCGAGGACCACTATCTCCTCACGCTGCCCATCGCCCGCCGCTCGGTCAAGCTGCCCCGGAGCGTCGTGCAGGGGCAGCGCATCTCCCAGCTCCTGACCCGGCTCACGTGGCCGGCGCACGCGGTGCATCATTTTCGCGATCTGCCCGTGCCGTTCACGGCGGTCGCGACGAATCTCGAGACCGGCGCCGCCACGGTGCTCGATCACGGCTTTCTGGCGGACGCCATCCGGGCCAGCATGGCGCTGCCCAGCGTGTTCGCCCCGGTCGAGCTCGACGACAGCGTGCTGATCGACGGTGGCGTGATCCGCAACCTACCGGCCGAGGACGCCCGGGCGCTGGGCGCGGACGTGGTGATCTGTAGCGACGTGACCGATTCGCTCGAGCCGCGCGACAGCCTCCGCTCGCTCGCCAAGGTGCTGCTGCAGTCGGTGTCGTTCCGCAACTGGGACTCGCAGCCCTTCGAGCGCAGCAAGTGCGACGTGCTCATCATGCCGGACGTGCGCGGGTTTTCCGGGGTCGCATTCACCCGCCGCCGCGAGCTAATCGCGCGCGGCGAGGCGGCCGCGCGCGCCGCGCTACCGCGCATCGACTCCGTGCTGGCCCGGGTGGCGCGCCGGCGCGGCGTCCGGCCGCCGCTGGTCGTGCCCGAGTCCGTGTTCGTGACCGGCGTGCGGTTCGAGCCGCTCGAGCGGGTCACGCCCGAGTTTCTCGCCCGCGTGCTCGGCGTGCGGCCGCATGCGTGGGTCACGCCCGGCGCGCTGGACGCGCGGATCGACCGGCTGTACGCCACCGGGTTGTTCGAGAACGTGCGCTATCGTCTGGAGCTGGTGCCGGGCGGTACGGCGGACCAGCGCGTGCTGACCGTGCAGGTGCGGGAGCGCTCCGGCGGCCGGTTCGGGCTGGGTTTGCGCTACGACAGCCGCTACAAGGCGTCCCTGCTGTTGGCGAGCGCCTTCGGTCTCCCGGGATTCGGCTCGAACGCGCAGCTGGACGCCCGTCTCGGCCAGCAGATCCGGGTGGGGCTGGGCGGCTCGCAGACCGCGGGGCTGGGCCGCACCGTCGCGCTGGGCGCGCGCGCCGACTACATCCGCAGCCCCGTCGACCTGTACGCCGCCGGCCATCAGGTCGCCGAGGCGCGTGTCGATCTCGGGGCCGTCACGGCGTCCCTGTCGGCCAGCCTCGGCACCACGGCGCTCGTGTCGGCGCGCCTCAAAGCCGAACACGCCCGCTGGGCCGACGCGGTGTCGGCGGTCGATTCCGCCGCGCTCGAGCGGACGTTCTATACCGTGGCCGGCGTGCTCGAGGCGGACACCTACGACCGCGGCGTGTATCCGCGCAGCGGCGTCGGGTTCCGCGCCGTGTCCGAGTTTGGCAATCGCCTGCTGGGGGAGGGCGCCGCCTTCACGCACGGGTTCGCCGAGCTGCACGCCTATCTCCCGCTGTTGCGCACCGTCTCGCTGTGGGCCGGCGCCACGGTGGGTGCCTCGGGCGGCGACCCGCCGCCCCATTATCTGTTCTCGCTCGGCGGGGCCGCCACCTACTATCTGTTTCCCGACCGGGACGTCGCCTTCCTCGGGCTGAACACGCAACAGCTGCGCGGCCGCCATCTGCAGAAGGCGGAGCTGGGCGCCCAGTGGGAGTTCCACCCGGATGTGTTCGGACGCATCGCGTGGAACGGCGGCGCGGTGCTGGATCGCTGGACTTGGGATCCCGCCCGCTGGGTGGACGGCATGGGCGTCGAGATCGGCGCCAGGACGTTCGCGGGCCGCCTGAGCCTCACCGTGTCGGGGAAGGCGCACACGACGTGGCCGAAGCTGGACGTGGACGTGGGGTACCCGTTCTAGGAAGAACGTGGCGTGTGACCGGCGTCACACTGCGTGAGGCGCACCCGTCGGACCGGTGACCGCGCAGGTCCCCCCGTGCTCTTTACGGCGTGAACGACGTGGCGCAACTCCTTTCCGACGCCATGCTGATCGAGCGGATCGCGGTGCTGGGCGACAAGGCGGCCCTGGGCGAGCTCGACGCGCGCTACGGCATGACGCTGTACGCGATCGCCTATACGCTGCTGCTCGACTCCGAGGCGTCCGACGTCGCGGTGGCGGCCGCGCTGCGCGAGCTGTGGCGGCAAGCTGCGTCGTTCGACGTCCGCGCGGGGAGCGTGCGGGCGTGGCTCGGCGAGCTGACGCGCCGCGCCGCGCGCGAGCGCCTGCGGGCGCTGCGGCGGGAGAAGCTGAACGCTGCGGTCAGGCGGTCGATACAGCGGGGCTCGCCGGGGCCGCAGTCGCGCCGCCGGCGCGCCTGGGACCTCGCCCGACGCGGGGTCGCGCGCGTCGCCCGTTTCGCCGCGGTGCTGGGCCTTCCGGTCCTGCGGCTCCGGTAAACCCGAGCCTAGAGCACCCGCTCCCACGCCTGGCGCGCCACCTCCTCGACATCCGGCCGGAACCGCGCTCCTCCCAGGCCGAACGCCTCGATGAAACCCTCGTCCTCGTAGCCGTGCTGGCCCAGCATGCGGGCCGACGGCAGGTAGCCGAACACGCTGTCGCTGTAGCCGCCCGGGATCACCACGCCCCCCCCGGCCCCCCCTGGCCCCCTCCGTGCGCGCAGCGCCAGCCCGTACTCCGCCACCGGCTCGGCCGACACGGTGGCGAGCGCCACGCCCGGCGCCAGGCGCACCTGCTGGAACGTGACGCTCCGCTCCGCCGGCGCGCCGGTCATCAAGTCCGACAGCGGCACGCGCGCGAGCGCCGGGGCGGGGGCGAGCTCGTGCACCGCGCCCGGCCCGCGTGCCACGCTCACCACGCGCCCGGCGAGCGAGCCGGCCCAGGCCGCGTACTCCGGGGCGGTGAACGGCGTGAACAGCTTCCCGACGACCAGCTCCGCGCCGCGCCGCACCACACCGCGCGGGCGCCCGAGCTCGCGGGGCCGGATGTCGCCCGCGCACCCTTGCAGGAACAGCACCGGCAACCCGGCACCGTGCGCCGCGCGCAGGGCGCGGCGCACCACGCCCGGATAGTCGGCGCTCACCCGGGCGGGCTCGGGGAAGCTCACGGGGTGGCACGCGTAGGACCAGACCACCGCCACCGGGTGCCCGCCCGGGTCGGTGAACGTGAGCACGTGCACTGTCTCGTCGCGCGGGCCCGCCGGATCGGGCGCGCGCAGCGCGGCGCGGCGGGGCAGGTGGCGCGGCGACAGCCGCCACCCCATCCGCCGCCGGTTGATCGCGTGCTCCGCGGCTCCGGTCGCATACAGCAGCCGGCCCGGCAGGGGCCCGGCGGCCGCGAGGCGCCGCAACAGCTCCGCGGCGCGGTCGGCCACGAAGTCCACGTAGGACGGCTCCACCCGTCCCAGCAACGGCTTCGACGGGTCCACCCCGGGCGCGAAATGGGTATGCGACGCGGTGAAGAGGAGTGACGCGTCGTCGAGGGCGAGCTGCGGGCGCACCGCCGCCACGATGCGCCGCTTCAACTCCTCGGTGACGAACAGCAGGTCGGCGCTGAGGATCGCCACCGTCGCCTGCGGGGCGGAGAGCAACAGCCCGTTCAACTCCAGCGCATCGGCGACGCCCGCGCTCGGCCCGGTGCGGTCGGTGAACCCGGCGAGCGGGAGCGGCTCGCGCGGCGTGAGATCGACCGAGCCGGCGGAGATGGTGGTTACAGCAGCGCCCGGTACACGTTCGCGGTTTGCTCGGCCGCGCGTTGCCAGGTGAACGTCCGCGCCCTGGCTCTCCCCGCGTCCACCAGCTCCTCCCGTCGCACCACGTCGTCCGACAGGCTCTCGAGCGCTTTCACGTAGGCGCCCGGATCGCGCCCTTCCACCACCACCACCGCCTCCCCGCCGACTTCCTTGAGGCCGCCCGCGCCCGAGGTCACCACCGGCAGCCCCGACGCGAACGCTTCGATCACGGGATAGCCGAAGCCCTCATACAAGGAAGCGAACAGCAGCACGTCCGCCGTGCGGTAGGCGCGCCGCAGGGTGCTCTCGTCGGCGAACGGGGCGGTGCGCACGTAGCGCCTGAGGCCCAGCCGCTCGATCAGCTGCTGCTGGTCGCCTGTGAACCGGCCGCCCACCTGCAGCAGGTAGGCGTCCGCCTCCGAGCGCAGCCGCGCCACGGTGTTGATCACGAGCGGCACGTTCTTGCGCTCCACGGTGCTGCCCACGTGCAGCACGACGAACGCGTCGTCCGGGATGCGCCAGTCGGATCGGCCGCGGGCGCGCGCGCCCGGCGCCTCGGAGAAGAACGCGCGGTCCACGCCGAACGGCACGACGCTGATGCGCCGGTCGTCTCCCAGCCAGCCCGCGAGCTCGCGCTTGAGCCATTCGGTGCCCACGATGTAGTGGCGTGCCAGCCGCAGCGCCTTGAGGGTGCCGCGCAGGAAGCGGTTGCGCAGCCCCTCGCGCCACCCGTCGGTGGGCGAGCGGAGGATGATCACCGGCATCAAGTCGTGTACCGTCACCACCGTGGGCCGGCGCTGCACCCGCGCCACCACGTGGGCGTAGCTGTGATCCAAAATGTGGACCAGCTGGGCGCGCTTTGCCTCGCGCTTGAGCCACCACGGATACAGGAAGTAGCGCGCCACGTAGCGCTGCGGCTCGCGCAGCGGGCCGGGCAGCACGAGCCTGGTGGGATCCGCGTCCTGCGTCCACCAGCGGGGATAGCCGCCCGAGGTGCGGCCGTCGCCCCGGTCTTGCGTCAGGTCGCCGATCGACGCCGCGAGCCGCACCTCGAATCCCGTGTCGGTGCTCTCGAGCCAGTCGTACAGCCGGTGCGCGTAACGGTCCATCGAGGGCCAGCGTTCCAACGGCAGATCGGGGACGAGGAGAACGCGGGTCATGGGAAAACCGTGTGCGGTGCGCGGTGCGCGGTTTCCTCCGGTGGCATGTCAGCCGGCGCGATGGCTGGCCATGCATCGGAGAAAACCGCGTACCGCGGACTGCGCACCCCTAGCTTAGGCAAGCAACTCCTTCCAGAACTGCAGCGTCCGCTCCGCCACCGCATCATCCGAAAACCGCTGCATCGCGCGCGCCCGGGCCGCCTGCGCGAGCGGGCGGCGCTGGTCGGGTGCCGCGAGCCGGCGCAGCGCGGCGGCGAGCGCCAGCGGATCGTCGGGCGGCACCACCAGCCCCGCATCCCCGATCACCTCGGGCGTGGCGCCCACGTTCGTTCCCACCACCGCCACCTCGTGCGCCATCGCTTCCGCCAGCACGTGCGCGGCGGGCTCGGCCCACCCGGGCAGCGCGCGCGCCGGCAGCACCACCACGTCCAGCTCGGCCCAGAGCTTTGGCACCTCGTCGGGCGGCAGCGCGCCGGTCCAGCGGATCCGCGCGGCGAGCCGCAGCTCCGACGCGAACCGCTCGAGCCGCTCGCGGTCCGGCCCGTCG
>JBGPDL010000073.1:0-12924 GCA_041482275.1 Gemmatimonadota bacterium
GCCGAGCACCCCGTGCACTTCGCCAGGTCGATGGCCATGGCCCAGCGCGGGTGCTCACCGGCATAGTTCCCGAGCGATGCTTTCTCCCGCTGCGCATCCGCCCAGCCGCGCATTGCCCGGTCCGCGTAAGGCGGCGTCTCGCGCTCGGAAAACGGGTGCGCGCCGCGCTTGAGCTCGCGGGCCCGGGCGAGCGGCAGCACCTCGATCACGCCGCGCCCCTGCTCGCGCGCGTCGCCTTCGGTCGTGGCCAAGTGGCGATGATCGCCCGTCGTGGCCACCGCGACGCTCACCACGTGGGCCCGGCCGCCGTACGGCGTGGGGACGTCGCTCAAGAGCTCGAACGCGTTGAACGAACGGTCCTTCGCGTACCGGCCGTACGCCTTGTGGCCTTGCCCGGTCGGCACGGCAAGTACGTCGGGGCGCACGCCGGGCGTGATCCACACCGGCGCCCGCACGGTCCCGAACGGGGACTTGAGGAGCACGATGTCGCCCGCAGCGACTTGCCACCTGGCCGCCGTGTCGGGGTGCACCTCGACCCAGCCGTGCCATGTGATCTTCGACACGGGGTCGGGCAGCTCCTGGAGCCACGGCTTGTTGGCGCCGCGCCCGTCGTGCAGCGCGATCGAGGGGAATACGACCAGCGCCGGCTCATCCGGCGACGGCCGCCAACCCAGCGCCGGGCGGTCCGGTGATGACGCGCGTGTCACCTCGAGGCTCAGGCGGACGTTCTCTGCGGGCGCGTCCGCGTAGACGCCGCCGTGCTGCAGCGCATCGTTCCAAAACTCGTCGAACCCGCGGCCGCGCCCATAGCGCTGGTGCACGCCGCGCCAGCGGCTCTGCAGGTAGTCCTTGAAGCTGCCGGACTTGCCCGCCGCCTCGAGCAGCACCTCGCCGGCGTGGCGCGTGCCGGGGAACACCGGCTGCATCACGGGCTGCTGCAGCGCGTACACCCCGGTGCGGGGCCGCGAGTCGTTCCACTGCTCGAGCGGGTGCAGATCCGGGAGCACAAGGTCCGATGCCGCGGCCGTCTCGTCCAGATAGGACGAGAAGCTCACGCGGTATCCGACGTGGCCGAGCGCCTGGGAGAACGCAGCGGGCAGCGAGTGCCCAGGATTGGCGCCGTGGACGAGGAGCAGCGCCACCTTACCGGCGCTCATGTCCCGGACGAGGTCCGTGAGCTGCCTGAACGACCCCGCCGCCGCGAGCGCGTGGTTGGGGCCGAACTTGACCGTCTTCCCCACCTGCCCCGCGACGTAGTTGAGGATGTTCACGGCCGCCACGATCTCGGCGCCGTTGGCGTACTGCGCCGCGATCCCGCCCGCGACGGCAAGCCCGCCCTTGGACGCCGCGAACTCGCGCGCGAGCCGGGTGATCGTCTGGGCCTCGATTCCGACGGCCGCGGCGACCCGCTCGGGGGCATTGGCGTCGAGCGCGGCGCGGACCCGACCCATGTCGGCCGGCACCGGGGCGAGGCGCTCGGTGACGATCACGTGCGCCATCGCGAGCGCGAGCATGCCTTCGGTGCCCGGGGCCGCCGCGATCCACTCATCCGCGCTCATCCCGGTGAGCGCCAGACGCGGCCCGACGTACACGAACTTCGCCATCGCGGCGTCGCGGCCGGCGTCGAATCCGTGGGCGCGTGAGAAACCGTTCTGGTAGGCGACCGGCGACAGCCAGGTCTCCATGAAGTCGGCACCGAACGACACGATGTAGCGCGCATTGGCGAAATCGTACCAGGGAATCGCGGGCGTACCGAACGCGATGCGGTTGCCCTCACGCAACGCCTCGAAGGCGAACGGCTCGCAGGTGACGTGCCGGCCGCCGACCTTTTTCATCCAGGCGTCCACCAGCTCGCCGAATGACCCGCTTTCGAGTCCGGTGACGAACGCGATCCCCTTGCCGCGCGCCTCCTTCGTCTTGGCTTGTAGCCGGGCGATCGCGTCATCCCACGAGAGCTTTCGCCACTCGCCGCTCGGACCCCGCTCCATCGGGTCGGTCACGCGGTCGGGATTGTAGAGTCCCTGCAGCGCCGCCTGGCCGCGCGAGCACAGCCGCCCCTGGTTGATGGGGGACTCCGGGTTGCCCTCGAGCTTGATCACGCGGCCTTCACGCACTTTGGCGTGCAGCCCGCAGCCGGCCCCGCACTCGCGGCACGTGGTCGCGTAGTAGGTGGCGGTCCCGGGGACCTGGTTCTCGGGCGGGACCAGGTAGGGAACGAGATGCTCCGTCGGCTCGGCTTTGATGTCGCAGGCCGACGCCGCCGCGGCAGCACCGCCCGTCGCTCCAAGCACTGTCAGGAACCGTCTGCGGTCCATTGGGTCAGGCCTCAGTAGTGACACACGGTGCAGTCGCGGGAGACGTTGCGCTGCACGTGACAGGTGATGCACCAGCCCATCTTGAGCGTGGCGAACTGGTACACCTGGGGCATGCCGCGCACGTCGCCGTGACAGTTGATGCAGCTCTCGGTGCCCAGGATCTTGATGTGCCGCTGATGCGGGAAGCGTACGAAGCCCGGAAGCGCGTGCACGCGCGTCCACTCGGGCGGCCGTTTGTTGACCCACGCCTCGCGCACCTTCTTGATCTCGGCCTGATGCGACGGCGTCGAGCCGCCGATCATCTGGTGACAGCCGAAGCAGGTCTGGAGCGCCGGAATGCCCGGCTCGCTCGAGATCGTCACGGTATTGTGACAATACAGGCAGGGGATCTGATCCTGGCCGGCGTGGACGTCGTGACGGAAAAAGACGGGTTGGCGGGGACCCTGCAGCCGCCCCGTGTCGCTGATAACGGGCGCCTTCGCGGTCGGCGCGGACTGGCCGGTTTGTGCCGCGACCGGGAAAGCGATCAGCAGTGCGATCGCGACGCCGGCCCCGACCCTGTCACTCCGCTTCGTCATCCAGAGCGCTCGATGGCGAATGTATCGGTTTGTGCTGTCGAACGGCTTTGCGGGCGCCGGAATGTAGCGCCAGCCTCAAATGGCGCACAAGCCCCGCCTACGCGGCGGTCATTCCGGCCGCGCCAACAGTTGATGCTTCAGCCGGAGGATGTCGACGAAAGCGTCCACTGCGGCGAGATCTGGAAACTCCATCCAGCACCACCGCACGCCGCCCGCCACGCGGCCGTCGCGGATGGCCTGCCGCGACCGCAGTGGCAGTCCGTCCGTGAGCCCGAGCTCGCGCTCTTCGCCCGCGCTGAGGACAAACGTGCCCGAGAGCCCGGTCTCCATGGGATGCAGGTAACCCAGCTTGCGCCCGCCGACTTCGTACATCCAGACCCACTTCCACGCCGTGCCCAGGAATACCACCTGCTCGGTGACGTGTCGGAGCCCGCGGATGCCTTCCCGGGCCCGCTTGAACCGCTGCGCGGCGCGGGGCGGCAGGTCCTTCAGCGGCGCATCGGACTTGGGGCGCTTGCGCGGGATCGCGTACAGGTTGGTGGCCCAGTAGCCCGCGGGTTGATGGTCGATGGGAATCATGGTGCTTCTATTGTAAGCCCCGGCCCCCTGAACGGAAGCGGTCCGCGAGTGCGCGGGCGCGCGCCTCGAGGGCCGAGAGATCCCGCTCGAGCGCCCGGCTGAACGCTTCCGCCGCTCGAGTGGGCGCCGCGTCCGCTCCCTCGACCACCCCGTATAGGTCGGCGAGCCGGCCGTTCAGACGCGTCAGGTCCGACAGCGCCGCCGCGGACTGCTGCTCGAGTGAATCGGGAGGCGTCGCCGGCCCTGCCGCCCGCTCCCGCGCGCTCTGGAGCTCCTGCCGTAGCGAGCGTACGCGCTCCAACGCCGCTGAGTCCCGGCGCAGCGCATCCACCAAGCGCCCGGCCAGCGCGAACTGCTGCGCCAAGGCGCCGGCACCGACCCGCAGCCGGGGATCCAGGCGCACCGTGAGGGGCTGCGTGGAGGAGCGCCCGTCCACCGTGAGTCGCACGACGTAGCGCCCGGGCAACACCCACCGCCCGCGCGGCTCCCGCGGGGTGTCGTGCTCGACCGCCGCGATGGGATAGTCGTGGCGCAGCGCCGCGGGCGGCGACTCGTGGAGGTCCCACACGAAGCGGTGCATGCCTGCTTCCGCGCCCGGCGCCGCCGGCGGCCGGATCCACCACAGCGGGATGTTCAGGCCGGAGTCGGGTTGCGCCGGCGCGGCGCCGCTCGAGAAGCGACGCACCGAGCGGCCCGACGCATCGAGGATCTCGAGCACCACCGGTCCCGCCGGAGCCCGCGCGAGATAGTAGTCGAGCACCGCGCCGTCGGGCGGGTTTCGCCCGGCGGGCTCGTCGATCGGGAGCGGCGTGTCGGTGTTTTCGTTCCAGCGCACGCGGACCGCGCCGGCCGGCCGGTACAGGTAGGCGCCCATGCCTGCGGCGGCGGCCGCCTCCGTCACGTGGCGCAGCGGCGTGACGTCGTCCAGGATCCAAAACGATCGCCCGTGCGTCGCGACCACCAGGTCGCTGTCGTGGACGACGAGATCGCGCACCGACGTGGCGGGCAGATTGAGCTGCAGCGACTGCCAGTGGTCGCCGTCGTCGAAGGACACGTACACGCCCCGCTCAGTGCCCGCGTACAGGAGGCCGCGGCGGGTGGGGTCTTCGCGCACGGCGTTCACGACGGCGCTCGGCGGGATTCCCTCCACGACTGCGGACCAGGTCTTGCCGCCGTCTCGCGTCCGATACACATGCGGCCGCAGGTCATCGAGCCGGAACCGGTTCACGGCGGCGTACGCGGTAAGCGTGTCGAAGTGGGATGCCTCGATGACCGACACCTTGCTCCACGGCGTGAGCGCGGGCGGCGTGACGTCCACCCACCTCCGACCGCCGTCGTGCGTCACGTGAACAAGACCGTCGTCGGTACCGACCCACAGCAGGCCCGCTTTCCGAAACGACGGCGCGATCGCGTAGATCACGCCCCGATGCTTGCCCTGCTCGGGGTCGAGCGGAGCGAATGCCCCCAGGTTCGCCGGGACGACGTAGGCAGCGCGGGTCAGGTCGGGGCTGATGGTCTGCCAGCTCGCGCCGCCGTTCACCGTGCGAAACAGCACGTTGGCCGCGCAGTACAGGACGCGGGGGTCGACGGGGGAAAACGCGAGCGGCATGGTGCGGACCCAGCGGTATTTCCCGGCGCGCACAGGCTCGGGCGACACCTCCTGCACCTGGCCCGTGCTCCAGTCGAATCGGCTCAGCTTGCCGCCGTACACGAGGTCCGGGTGCAGCGGGTCGGGCGCGACGTAGCCGTATTCTTCCGCCCCGACGGGACGCCATTCCCGGACCGTGATCTGGCCGTCGTTGCCCCGGCTCACGATACCGGCCGACCCGCTCTCCTGCTGGCCGCCGTACACCCAATAAGGAAACCGCCGATCAGTCGCGACGTGATAGAACTGCGCGGTAGGTTGATTGTACCACGAGCTCCACGTCGCGCCGCCGTTCACAGTCACGACCGCGCCCTGGTCGCCCGCGAGCAGGATGATCCCGGGATCCCGCGGATCGATCCACAACCGATGATAGTCGTCACCGCCCGGGGCGCCGCGAAACGCGGTGAACGTGCGGCCCCCATCCGCGGACTTCCACGCGACCACGTTGGCGACGTACACCACGTCGGGATTCGTCGGATCGACCTTGACCTCATTGAAGTCACCGTCCCGGCCCCACAGGCGCTCGTCCGGGTTGACGAGCCGCCAGTGTTCGCCGCCGTCGTCCGAGCGGTACAGGCCGCCACTCTTGCTGGCACCCACGACGGCGTAGATCCGCGCCGGTGCGCCGGGCGCGACGGCGAGGCCGATGCGGCCGAGTCCCTCCGCCGCTCCCGGCAGCCCGGCAGTGATCTGTCGCCACGTCGTGCCGCCGTCCGTGGACTTGTAGAGCCCATTGTTCGTGGAGAGCGTCCAGGAACTGCCGATCTCCCACGGCGCCTGCCGCGCCGCCCACAGCACCGCGAACACAGTTTGCGGATTCGCCGGATCGAAGCCGAGGTCCATGCCGCCGCTGTTGTCGTCCTTGAACAGGACTTTCTGCCACGTCTCGCCGCCGTCCGTCGAGCGATAGATGCCCCGCTCGTCATTCGGGCCGTAGGGATGTCCCAGCACCGCCACGAACACACGGTTGGGATCGCGCGGGTCGACGAGGATCGCGGGGATTTGCTGCCCGTCCCGCAGGCCGAGATGACGCCAGGTGCGCCCGCCGTCCGTGGACTTATAGACCCCGTCTCCTACCGACAGGTCGGGACGCTGCAGGCCTTCGCCGCTGCCCACGTACAGGGTCTGGGGATCCGACGGCGCGACGGCGACCGCGCCGATCGAGCCGGTCGACTGGTCGTCGAAGATCGGCGTCCAGGTGCGGCCGTAGTCGGCGCTCTTCCACACGCCGCCGTTGTTCACCCCGATGTAGAGCACGTCGGGCGTGCCGGGGACGCCGGCGGCAGCGACCGTGCGGCCGCCGCGAAACGGGCCGATCAGGCGCCAGCGCAGCGCGGAATACAGCGCGGGGTCGTACTGTTGCGCGGAGGCCCGCGGCCCACCAATGGCCGCCAGGAAGGCAAGCGGCAACAACGCGCGAGGCATTCGAAGCACCGGTCGACTCCGTGCTAGAGCGTTCGCGTCGCGGCGCGGAACCGCGCTGCGTCGAGCAACCGGGCGACCGACACGCCCGGCACCGCCATACGGCCGTCCTTACTCATGGTCAGCTTGATCACGTCCACGCCGCGTCCGAACCACCGGGCGCTCGGCTCCAGGTCCGAAGGATAGACGCACCCGGGCAGGGCCGCGATCGCCACGTCCGCCTGGGATCCGATCCCGGACTCGGGCATGGTGCCCGCCCAGAGCCGCGCGCCGCATTCCGCCGCCACCCGATAGATGCGGCACGCCTCGCTGAGCCCACCGACGCGATGCACCTTGAGGTTCCAGACCATGGGACCGCCCAGCGCCACAATCTGGCGTGCCGTTGCCGCATCGCGCAGCGTTTCATCGAGGCACAGCGGCGTCGTCAAGGCTCGCGCCAGCCGGGCGTGGCCCACCAACTCCTCAGGAGCGAGGGGCTGCTCGATGTAGAGGAGCCCCGCATCGTCGAGCGCGCGCAGCGCCCGCTCGTGCTCGGGCCAGGCGTACGCGCCGTTCGCGTCCACGGTGAGCGGCAGGTCCGTCCCCGCCATCCCCGCCCGGGCAGCGCGCACCGCGACCGCGTCCCATTCCGGCGCGACCTTGATCTTCACGCGCCGGTAGCCGTGCTGCAGCGCGTCCGCCACGCGACGCGTCAGCGTGTCGGCCCGCCGATCGGCGGGGATCCCGAGCGCCACTCCGCAGGGGAAGCTCGCCGCGGGCGCGACGCCGAGCCGCTCCGCGACGAGCTGCGCCAGGCCGGTGGCCCGGCGGTGCGCCTCCAAGTCCCACGCGGCAGTCTCGAGCCCCGCGCGGGCGAACGGATTGCCGCGGACGTGCTCCCGGAGGGCGGCGTCCACGGCCTCCAGTGAATCGAACGTCCGGCCCGCGAGCCGGGACACGAGGACGCGGGTGATCAGATCGCGCGCGCTCCCCAGCGTCTCCTCGGAGTAGAACGGCAGCTCGTCCGGCGCCGCCTCACCGTAGCCCACGTGCCCCTCGTCGTCGTGCAGCACGACGACGACCGAGCGCCGTGCATCGATCCGGCCGCCCGAAATGATGAATGGCTCCGTGAACGGCAGCTCGAGCTCGTACAGCTCAACCCGCGCGATGCGCACTCGCCGGCACATCGAGAAAGTGAAGCTCACCGTCCCGTCGCCCCAGCTCGCCCTCCGCCTCGAGCTCGAGCATCCCCACGATCAACCCGTGCTGCGGATGAAACACGAGCGCGTGCAGCGCCCGCTGGGTGCGCGAGCCGTGGGTGGCGGAGTACTCGGACAGCGGAAGCTGGAAGAAAGTGTGGAGTTGCACACTCTCGCAGCCCCGGCGGGCGTACTCGAGAATCATGCGACCGGAGCACACGTTGCCGGTGCCGGTCAGCCCCGGGCTCACACTCGCGGCCATGCCGCCCAACACCCGCAGATTCCGATCGCTCAAGTCCCATCCCCCGTAGGCGACGCCCCGCCCGGCATCGAACAACCGATTGAAGCATACCAACCCATCCGCGTCACGCGTCGCCGCCATCATCTCCGCCTGAAACGCATCGTCGAAGCGCGCGTTCATGAGCTTGAGGGCGATCCGCACGGGAATCGGCGCGGCGGCCCGGATCCGGCACGCCACCTCGGCCAGCCAGCGCAGGATCTGCCGTCGATCGTCCGCGAGCGCGTCCCCCGCAAGCGTGGGGGAAAAGTCCTTCTCGACGAGCAGCGGCGGCGATCCCCAGGCCTGCGCGAGGCGCGCCGTGGTGTGACGGTATTCAGCGTCCCGAAACGGCTCTTCGAGGCGCGGCAGATGATACTTCACCGAGGGCACCACCAGCAGCCGGCCCGCGCGCGTCAGGTCCCGCCCCGTGCCGAGCAGCGCGAGGTAGTCGTCGAGCGACCGATCCCAGCCGCGCCCTTTCCACGTGACGGTCCAGCCCGGCCGGCCGTCGCCCGCCGGGCGGCGTTCGACCCGCATCCGGGTCTCGTGAATCGCCCACGCCCCCATCGTCCGCCGACCCGTCTCGTCCTCGGCGATCACGGTCTTGAGCACCGCGAACGCCAACCCCGCGCGAGCGTCGTCCTCGAGCTGCCCCGGGGTGAGCGAGAGCTGGCCAGAGCCCTTCCCGATGGGATGCGGAACGGTTTCGCCCAGGTAGCGGGCGGTGAGGTCGATCCCGTAGGTCGCTCGCACGTGCTCCGGGAAATCGCGGGGGAGCTCCCGCCGGAACCGATCAAAGTCCCGCTCGAGCGTGTCGCGCGCCCTACTTGGCAAAGCGCGAGAGCCGGAACTGCGGGTCGGGAGTCCCGCTGGCGAGCACCAGCTGGGCGACGAGCTCACCTACGGCCGGGCCGTGCTTGAAGCCGTGCCCCGAGCCGCCGCCCACAAGCCAAGCGTTAGCCGCCGCGGGATGACGATCGATAATGAAGTGGTCGTCGAGGGAGTTCTCGTACTGGCACACGCGCGATTCGACGAGCGGGGCGCCCTTGAGTCCGGGGAAGCGATAGGAGAGGTACTCACGGATCCCCGCGAGCTTTTCGGAGCTCACGATCCGCTCGCCCGACGTGGGATCGAACGGCAAGCCGCGGGTGTCGTCAGCCACCTTGAAGCCGCGCCACTCGTTGCCGGGAATGCCGTACATGAACCGTGGTCCATGGTCCGCCCAGACGGGCAGCGCGCCCTCCTGGAAGCGACCGTCGCCCGGAGGCGTCCCGAAGAAAAAGACTTCTTGCCGGGTCGCGATGATGAGATCGCCGAGGACGTCGGGGAAGAGGTTGCCCAGCCACGGGCCGCAGGCGAACACGTAGGCGTCGGCGCGGAGAGTGGTACTATCGGAGAGGGTGACGCCGGGCAGTTCGCCCCGCGCGAGCGGGTCCGGCTGCGCCGCGAGCTGTCGATAGTCACCGCCTGCCGCCAAGAATCCCTCGAGCACGGCCGCGCACGCGACGCGGGCGGTGAGATACCCGGCATCCCGCTCGAAAATCGCCCACCGCACTTTGTCGGTGCTGATCTGGGGATACCGTCTCGCGACCTCGGAGCCGGTGAGCTCCTCGAAGGCGAGGCCGGCGTCTCGCAGAATGGGCAGAGCGGCCCGCTCGTAGTCGCCATCCCCCTCCACCAGCCAGAGCATACCGATCGGATGGTACAGTCGGCGGCGCCACTGGCGCTCGTGCTCCTTCCAAAGCTCGAGGGCACGCGCGGCCATGCGGGTGTAGATCGCGCGCGGGCCGTACGTCGCGCGGATGACGCGCGTCTCGCCGCCAGAGCTGGCTCGCGAGTTGCCGGGCCCCCACGCGTCGAGCAGCGTGACGCGGGCGCCGCGGCGCCGCAGGCAGAGCGCGGTCCAGCCGCCGAACGCCCCCGCCCCGACGACCACCACGTGCGGTTGCTTGCTCATCGGAACCCAGCCCTTCCGCAAGGGAGACGCGCCGAGCGCCGCGCTCGCGGCGGCGCAGGTTTCGAGAAACGACCGCCGCGGGATGCGCCTCACGACAGACTGATGCGGGTGGCGCGCGCCTCCCGGACGGCGCGCCGCACTGACTCCCGCTCGTCCGGCGGCAGGCTTGGTCCCCACGGATCGTCGCACGCGTCGTCCGGGATGACGCCGTCGGCCGCGAGCGCCCACAGCATCCGGCGAACGTAGCCCTCCATGGGCGGGATGAACGTGGCGGCCGCGAACGCGTCGCACACACCGGACAGGCGCACGAACTTCGCGAAGTTGTTGGAGTGGAACGATTCGATCAAAGTGACCTGGAGGTTCGTGAGGGCCGCCCCCAAGCCAATGAGCGCCGCTCGAGCGCCCATGGTAAGCGAGTATCCCAGAAACCGGTCCTCGCCGGTGATCAGCAGCTTGTCGGGATAGTCGCGCATCAGTCCCGCGATCCGCTGAAACGTCACGACCGAATCCAGCGTGGCCACCTTGATCCCGATCACGCTGGGGAGGGCGAGGAGGCCGTGCAGGGTCTGGTTATCGTACGCGACGCCGCCCGCCGCCGCATATAGATAGAACGCGATCACCGGGAGCTCGCGCCCCAATGCCTCGTGATAGCCGACGGGGTCCTGCGCGCGGGGGAACGCGAGCAACGCGTCCGCACCACCCGCCTTCGCGGCCGCGGCCATCTCGGGTGTGGAGACTCCCGCGACAATGGGACTCATGGGCAGGGCGGCGCGCCACGTTGCCAGCACCCGGCGTCGCTCGTCGTCGGACAGGTTCGGCCCGCGCCCCGTGTGGGCCCACACAGCGACGCCCGCGACCTGGTGGGTCGCCATCCAGCGGGCGTACGCCTCGAGCGCATCCTGCGCCAGCTCCCGACCGCGGAACGGGACGGGGACAGCGGGAATGAGGCCCCACTCGAGACGCGAGCGCAGCCCGTTCCCCAGGTCGGAAGTCACGTGGCGAGTCCTTTCACGACGTTGTCCGATTCGATGGCCGCTCGCTGGTCCGGCGGCAGGTCCAGCAAGTCGAGCTTCGCGACGCCGGTTTCCGGGATTCGCAGCGGCTGTCCCGTGCCGAACACGAACCGATCGACCCCGACCGTGCCGAGCAGCGTGGCCAGATGGTCCTCCGGCGGACCCCACACCCAGCTCACGTCCCACCAGAGACGGGCCGCTTCCTCGGGGGTCGACCCGAAATGAACTTCCTCGATGAAGCCACGATCAGCGTGCGTGATCACGAGTCGCACGTCGCGGTCGCTGCGAACGAGCGCCCGCACCGCCGCGGCCGGCAGCTCGGGGGCGTGATCGGTGGGGTGCCGCTGGCGACCATCCTCGAGGCGCACGGCCAGCAGGAGGGGCAGCCCGGCCGCAGCGCACGCCGCCGCGAGCACACGCATCTCGGGTCCCGCCGGGTCGAGCCCGTAGTGCAACGGGTCGCACCGCACCACCGGCGCGCCCCGGTCTGCCGCCTCCCCCAGGGCGGCGTCCCAGCCGGCGAGGCCGGGATGCACCGCGGGCACCGGCTTGAGCCGGGACTCCTGCGCGACGGTCTCGTACAACCAGGCGTTCCCCTCCATCGGCTGGCGCCAGAACAGGCTCGGCAGATGGCTCACCCAGGCGGCATCGATCGCGGTGCGGGCCATGGCGCGGAGCAGCGCGTCGACCGACGTTCCCGGGACCCGGCGGTACGGGTAGGCGCCGAGGAACGCATTGACGTCGATCCGCATCAGTCGGCGGGGAACGCGCCGCGCGGGAAGATGCGCGCAGCGTTCTTCCAGGTCACGAGGTCGAGGTCGGGCGGCGAGAGCAGGCGCTCGAGGTAGCGCAGCTTGGCCCAGGCCGTGTCCATTGTCAGGTCGGTACCCCACAGCAGCCGCTCTACACCGACGGCGTCGAGGCACGCCTCGAGCATGCCACCGTCCACGCCGCTTCCCGACAGATCGACGAACACATTCGCCGCGCCGCGCAGCGCGGCGAGCGAGTGCTGCCAATCGCCACCGCCCCCGATGTGGGCGAGAATGAACCGCACCGCCGGGTGGCGCGCCGCCAGCGCGCACAGCTCTCCCGCGTCCGACGCTTCCTGGCCCGGCCAATCGCGCCGCCGGTGCTGCCACACGTGCTGCAGCACGGGAACGCCCCGCTCGCGCGCCAGCTCGCAGATCGGGTCGAGCAGCGGGTCGCTCGCGCGCCGGCTCGCCGCCAGCTTGATCCCCACCATCCCGGCGGCGAGGCAGCGCGCGATCTCGGCGCGCGCGTGCGCGGTGTAGTTGGGGTTGACGGTGACGTAGCCGCGCACGGCGTCGGGATGCTCCCGCTCGAGCGCCAGCAGGGCGTCGTTCCCCTCCTCCAAGTCCCGGGGTGAGGGAAAGTAGATCGGCGATGTTCGGCCCCAGCTTCCGAGCACCGAGGCCACGTGGATGGTGATCCCGATCTTCCGTCCCGCCGCGAGCCGGCTGGCATTGCGCTCGCGCCAATCCGCCCGCGGCGTGTGGGCGTGGTAGAAATGGGCGTGGACGTCGAAAAGCATGGCTTGAATCTGAGTGGGTGTTGTATCTTGTGCCATCACCTGAGCCTAGGGACCGCCATGCGCATGCCCCCACCGCCGACCCCGCCACGTCCACCGGGTGGGGGCGGACCTCCGCCCCCGCGCGGGCCGACCCCGCCACGTCCACCGGGTGGGGGCGGACCTCCGCCCCCACGCGGGCCGGCACCGCCACGCCCACCGGGCGGAGGCGGACCTCCGCCCCCACGCGGGCCAACGCCGCCACGCCCACCGGGCGGAGGCGGACCTCCGCCCCCACGCGGGCCGACGCCGCCACGGGGACCGAGCCAACCGCCACGGGGACCGAGCCAACCGCCGCGCGGACCGGCTCCGGCACGCGGACCGGCTCCGCCGCGCGCCGGTCCCCCGCCCAAGCCTGCCGCGAAGCCC
>JBGPDL010000074.1:0-12826 GCA_041482275.1 Gemmatimonadota bacterium
GTGCGCCCCACGCGGATGGACATCTGGGTGATGAACGCGGACGGCAGTGATCAGCGTCAGGTGACGCACCTGGAGGGCGCGAGCTTCGCGCCGTATTTCCATCCCGATGACCGGCGCATCATCTTCGCATCGAACTTCAAGAGCCCCGCGTCGCGCGACTTCGACCTCTACCTCGTGAACCTGGACGGCTCGGGGCTCGAGCGGGTGACCACGTCTCCCGAATTCGACGCTTTCCCCATGTTCTCCCCCGACGGAACGGAGCTCGTCTGGGCGTCGAACCGGCACGGTGCCAAGCCACACGAAACGAACATCTTCGTGGCCGATTGGGTGGAGCGGCCCTGATGCTCGAGCCGCTGCGGGCGTTCAACCGCTGGACCAAGGGCTGGGCCGGCTCGATCGGCGTGGCGGTGCTCATCTGGGTCGTGCTCCGGTCCTATGTAATCGAGGCGTTCCGCATCCCCTCGGCGAGCATGGAGAACACGCTGCTCGTGGGCGACTTCCTGTTCGTCAACAAGGCGATCTACGGTGGGCAGCTCGAGATCCCGTTCACCGGGGTCCGCTTCTGGCACCTGCCGGGGTACGCTGAGCCGCGGCGCGACGGTATCGTCGTGTTCCGGTCGGTGGAGGACTCGACCCCCAACCTGAACATCGTGAAGCGGGCGATCGGCGAGGGGGGCGACACGCTGCAGATGGTCCACGATACGCTGTACCGCGACGGCAAGCGACTGGACGAGCCGTACGCGCTGCACTTGGAGGCGCACGGCGACGACCCGTTTCAGCTCCGCAAGATCCGGGCGTTGCAGCTGCCCCAGTACGTGGGGCGCGACTCGGCCCACTACCACCCGACCACGCACGATTGGGGCCCCATCGTGATCCCACCCGGGCATTACTGGGTGATGGGGGACAATCGGGACGAATCGTACGACAGCCGTTTCTGGGGATTCCTGCCGCGGTCCCACATCGTGGGCCGCCCGGTGATCATCTATCTGAGCGTGGCGAGCGATCCGTGGCGCATCCGCTGGAACCGCATGCTGCGGCGGCCCCGCTAGTCCCCTTGTCCCTTGACGCCCCCCGCCGGAGCGATTAGAACCAAGCTCTTGCTTTCCTTAGCTACGGTACTCCATCGCATGGCATGGCTCGTAACTCCTCGGGGAGCGGCGGTGCTTGCCGCACTGTGTAGCGCTTGGCCCGGTGTTGCGGCCGCGCAACAGCCGGATACAACGGCACACGCGAAGGACAGTCTGACAGTCTACACCCTGCCCCCCGCTGTCGTCTCGGTCACCCGCTCCAACCCGCCGATCAATCGAATACCGCAGGCCGTTCAGCTGGTCGAAAAGGACGAGATCAGCCGCGCCCGGCCCACCTGGGGTCTGGACGAAGCGCTCGTGACTGTTCCCGGCGTGTACGCCGCCAACCGGTACAATTTTTCGCTCGACCAGCGGATCTCGATCCGCGGGTTCGGGGCCCGCTCCGCGTTCGCGGTCCGAGGCGTGAAGGTGCTGGTGGACGGGATCCCGCAGACCCTGCCCGACGGCCAGGGCCAGCTCACCAACCTGGAGCTCGGGGCCGCCGACCGGATCGAAGTCCTGCGCGGCTCCGCCTCGGCGCTGTTCGGCAACGCCGCAGGCGGCGTGATCAGCATCTGGACCGATCCCACGGCGCCGCAGAACGTGCGCCAGGACGTGCGCGTCCTGTTTGGCACCTTCGACCGCGACCTGAACCGCAACTGGAGCAAATGGCAGTCGAGCACGTCGTTCCGCGTCGGCTCGGGCAGCGCCTTGGTGACGGTGTCGCGGCTGGACTACGCGGGCCAGCGGCAGCACTCGAACGCCGATTTCCGGAATCTCAACTCGCGCTGGCACTTCCCGCTCGCCAACGGCTGGTCGCTCGCCGCCACCGCGGACTTCGGCTGGGATCCGCGCGCCGACAACCCAGGGGCGCTTAGGGCCAACGAGATGGCCCTGAACCGCGACTCGGCGGCCGGACTCAACATCGCCAAGGTTGCCGGAAAGGACGTGACGCAGGGGCAAGGCGGCGTCACGCTGCGGCGCGAGTTCACCGGGGGCGGCGAGGCATCCTTGGTCGTGTTCGGCATCATCCGC
Source organism: Gemmatimonadota bacterium (assembly GCA_041482275.1). Classification (GTDB taxonomy): domain Bacteria; phylum Gemmatimonadota; class Gemmatimonadetes; order Gemmatimonadales; family GWC2-71-9; genus AG41. The sequence continues at coordinate 2,103 of JBGPDL010000074.1, forward strand.
AGCCTCAAGAACCCGACCACGTTCGCCTACATCGATCTCGGGCGCGTCGACTACGGCGCCCGCTTCAGCGTCAGCCGACCACTACCGCTCGGGTCTCTCAAGCACCGGCTCACGGCTGGCGTCGATTTCCAGCGCCAGCGCGACGATCGCAAGAACTTCGGGAACAACGCCGGGCAGTCCGACAACCTGCCAACGCTTGACCAGCTCGAGCACGTGACGGAGGTCGGGCCGTTCGTGCAGAGCGCCCTGCAGGTCACGCCGCACATCTCGGTCACCGGCGGGCTGCGTTACGACTGGGTGAACTTCCAGGCGGACGATCGGCTCATCACGCCGACCAACCCGGACGACTCCGGCCGGCGCCTGATGCAGGCGCTGTCCGGCTCGATCGGGGTCGCCGTCACGCCGTCCGACGCGGTCACCGTGTATGGCAACATCGGGACCTCGTTCGAGACGCCGACCACGACCGAGCTCACGAACCGGCCGAGCGGCGCCGGTGGCTTCAACCCGACGCTCGAGCCCCAGAAAGCCACGAACTACGAGATCGGCGTGCGCGGCGACGTGGCGGGCCGGCTGAACTACTCTGTGGCTCTGTACGACGCCGATGTGCGCGGCGAGCTCATTCAGTTCCCGGTCCCTGCGGACACGAATGGCCGCGTCTTCTACCAGAACGCCGGTACGTCGCGCCACCGCGGGGTTGAGGTCGGCGCCCAGCTGGAGATGGCGTCGGGGCTCACGCTCACGACGAGCTGGACGTACTCGGACTTCCGCTACACGCGCTACCTCGCCCTCGCGGGCCGGGCGCTGCCGGGCATTCCGCAACACTGGCTCCACTTCCTGCTGCAGGGGCGCCCCGCGTTCGGGCGCGGTAGCTGGGTCGAGGTGGAGGAGACGCACTCGTCGGGCTACCTCGTGAGCGACGCGAACAACACCCGCACGAGCCCCTGGTGGACCACGAACGTGCGGGTGGGGTGGGACGGGACGGTGGGGAGCGTGCGGCTCAACCCGTTTTTGGGCTTCAACAACGTGTTCAACCGGTCGTACGTGGGGTCGGTGGTTATCAACGCGTCCAACGGGCGCTATTATGAGCCGGCTCCTGGCCGCAACATGTACGTGGGGTTCTCTCTGGGTGCTGGGGAGTAGTCGTCGACCTTCAACGGAGGTGGGTATGAAGCGGTGGACTCGATGGTGCGCGACCGTGGCGGTTGCCTCGCTCGTCGCCACACCGGGCTGCGCGCAGGGGTCGGGGGGCGTCGGAGACGCGGCCTCGTCGCGCGCGGCGGTGACGAATGACATGCTGCTCAATGCCGCGGGGAGCGGCGACTGGCTGATGTACGGCCACAACTACTGGAACAACCGGTTCTCCCCCCTGAAGCAGATCAACATCGCGAACGTCAAGAACCTCGTGCCGCGGGCGGTCTACACCCACGGTGCGGAACGGCTCGGCAGCTTCGAGACCACGCCGGTGGTGGTCGCCGGGGTCATGTACATCACCTCGCCGGCGACGCCCAACAACATCGTGCGCGCATTCGATCTGCGCACGCAGAAGATGCTGTGGCAGTACGAGCACAAGAACGGCCCGGTCTCGACCGCGTGCTGCGGCCCGAACAACCGCGGCGTGGCGGTCTCGAGTGGCTCCGTGTTCCTTGCTACCCTGGACGACGAGCTGGTGGCGCTCAACGCCGCGACCGGCAAGGAGAAGTGGGCGGTGAAGGTGGGCGATGGCCCCGAGGCCGGCTACACCGAAACGATGGCGCCGCTCGTGATCGGCGACAACGTGATCATCGGCACGTCGGGCGCCGAGTACGGCATCCGCGGCTATGTGAAGGCCTTCAGCGCCTCCACGGGCAAGCCGGTGTGGACCTGGTACACCCTTCCCGCGCCGGAAGACGGCGGCTGGTGGGGCCCCTTCTCCAAGACCACACCCGACGGCGACGACCTGAAGCGCGACATCGCCAAGGAGAAGGCCGACTCCGCCAAGTACGCCGACGCCTGGAAGACCGGCGGCGGCTCGATGTGGATGACGCCGGCCTACGACGCCGCCACCAAGACGCTGTTCGTCGCGATCGGCAACCCGTCCCCCGACCTGGACGGCTCGATCCGCCCCGGCGACAACCGCTGGACCGAATCGATCGTGGCGATCGACGCGACCAACGGGAAGTTCAGGTGGGGTTACCAGGAAGTCCCGCACGACGTGTGGGACCTGGACGCCGTCAGTCCCCCGGTGATCGCCATGGTCGGTGGCAGGAAGGCCGTCATCGAAGCGGGCAAGACCGGGTTCGTGTACGTGCTCGACGCGGCGACTGGCAAGCTGATCCGCCGCTCGGCGGCGTTCGTACCGCAGCAGAACATGTACAGCCAGCCCACCGCCGACGGCGTGTTCATGCTGCCGGGCGCGAATGGCGGCGAGGAATGGTCGCCCATCGCGGTGTACCCTGACTTGGCCTTTGCATACACGGTGGGCTTGCATCAGCCGATGCATTACAAGGTCCACTACGCGCCATGGGAGAAGGGCCGGCTGTGGCTCGGCAGCGCCTTCGTCCGCGTCCCGGACGACAAGGGCGGTTACTCGGGTGAGTATGGCACCGTCAGCGCGATCGATCTGAACACGGGCAAGATCGCCTGGCAGCACAAGACCGACCTCCCGATGATGGGCGGCGCGACCGCCACGGCGGGCGGCCTGGTGTTCACGGGCGAAGGCAACGGCTGGTTCAAGGCGTACGACGCCAAGACCGGCGCCGAGCTGTGGAAGTTCTATTGCGGCGCCGGCGTCAACGCCGCGCCCTCGGTGTTCGAAGTCGACGGCGAGCAGTTCATTGCCGTGGCCGCGGGCGGCAACTTCCAGATCAGCTATCCGCTGGGTAACTCGGTCTTCGTCTTCGGCCTGCCGAAGGCGGGGATGTAAGCTCCGGATTGGGCGGACGGGTCTCTTCCCGGGCGGCAAGTCGCCCGGGGGGAGGCCCGTCGTCGTACCCGCTCTGACGAGGTTTCCGATGCTCAAGGGTTTGGCGCGCGGTGGTGTTCTGATGCTGACGGCAGTGGCGGCCCTGCCTGTGACGGCGTGCGGACAGCGCGAGAGCGCGGTGCCGTCCCAGGCGATCGATCTGTCCTGGTTGCAGGTCGACGCGGCGAGCCGCACGGCGACGTTCGAGCTGATCGCCGGCCTCACGGGGCTGAACGGGGCCCTCAACTTCAACGGTTTCCGGGACGGGGGCCTCACCCTGGAGGTGCCGCTCGGCTGGACGGTCGTCATGAACTTCCGGAATCACGATGGAATGCTTCCCCATTCCGCCGAAGTCATCCACGACGCGCATCCCCTCCCCACGCAGCCGGTTACGCCCGCTTTCGCCCGGGCCTTCACACTGCGCCTGAACGAGGGAATCCCGTCGGAAGGGCGGGACGACCTTCGCTTTCTTGCGGATAAGGGGGGGTCATACCTAATATTTTGCGGGGTTCCGGGCCATGGGGCGGCCGGCATGTGGCTTCGCCTTACGGTGTCGGAATCGTTTCGTATGCCGTCTTTGGCGGCCACCCCCGGGGGGGCCCACTAGCCCGTCGGGACTAGCCCGACGGAGCGGATGGGTGAATATTGACTCGCCCTGTCGCGGAGGTGGCTCCGTCTTCCCTTTCGGTCACAACCGATGTAGGTGAGAAGCCAGACGAGCATTACTGGTGGGAGGACCACGTTCCCACTCGGCTGTACCTGGCGCCGGACGTGAGTCGTAGCGGCGCCTCGCAGACACGAGCGGTTGGATTGGGCAGGTAAACTCCCAAGGAGGGAATCTCGTATGAAGCGTCTCACGCTGTTGTTGTTGGGCTTGGCGCTGGGCGTCGCATCGACGGCCAAGGCGCAGGGTCTGACGATGCAGATGTCGAACGGATGGACGTTCTCGTTCTCGGGGAACGTGAACGCCTTCTGGGTGTTCACAAAAGAGACAAACAGCGGCCCCGCGAACTCGAGCATTCGCACGGGGTTGCTCCCCGCGTTCGCGACCTTCGAAGCGAAGGGTAAGGAAGCCGGGCTGAATCTGGGCGTACACTTCGGATTCGCGCCGCAGATCAACACCGGCGCCGCCCACGATCACTTCGGCGCCGACGCGGCAGGTGCCCAGATCGACATGCGTCAGGTGTACCTGACGATCGGCTTCAAGGACGGGTCGCAGATCCTCGCCGGTCGCGAACTGGGCCTGTTCGGTCGGCAGAACATCGTGCAAGACATGACGCTGTTCGGTGTGGGCGCGGTCGGCGTCGGCGGCGGACAGGGCCGCGGGACGACCTTGGGCCGCATCGGGTACGGTTACATCTACCCCAACTTCGTTTCCCAGGTGACGTACAGCAGCAAGCCGGGGGAAGCGCAGCTCTCCGTCGGCCTGTTCGAGCCGAGCGTGCTCGGCACGAGCAACTTCCAGTTCACGGCCATCCCGCGGGTTGAGGGGGAATTCACCTACAACCAGAAGTCCGGTAGGAACGCGTTCTTGGTCTGGGTCGGCGGCTTGTGGCAGATGACAAAGAACGCCCCGACCGGCGGCAACTCGGCAAGCTCGTTCGGCGGCACCGCCGGTATCAAGGCTGGCCTCTCCGATCTGTCACTCCTGGTGAGCGCTTACATCGGCAAGGGCCTCGGTACGCTCCTGATGTTCTCCGACATAGCGGGTGGCGGCGTCGCGGCGAACCAGCTCGACCTCCGCAAGTCGGACGGTGGCTATGCCCAGGTCATGTTCAAGCTCGGCCCGAGGACCAACATCGGCGCGAGCTGGGGCTTCAGCCGCCTAGTCAACAACCAGACGGGCGATGGGAACACCGCCGTGCGGACGCAGTTCAATTTGGCGACCGTGGGCTTGTACCATCAATGGACCAAGTCTCTGAAGTGGGTCCTCGAAGGCAGCCGCGAGCAGCAGGGTATCGGCGCGGGCTCCCCTGCGCAGATCGACTTGTCGACCGGGTTCATGCTGTTCTTCTAAACGACGCAAAGCGATGGGTAGAGACGTCGAGAGGCCGGGAGCGATCCCGGCCTCTTACGTTTGTGCGTGACGCCTCTGTGCTACGCTCTGGTGCTACGTCTTGGCGTGACGCTGTTTACTTGTATCGGTAGGTAATTCGCCCTCTCGTGAGATCGTACGGCGAAAGATCCACCGCCACCCTATCTCCCTGCAGGATCCGGATGTAGTTCTTGCGCATCTTGCCGCTCACGTACGCCAGCACCTCATGCCCGTTCTCGAGCTTCACCCGGAAGGTGGTGTTGGGGAGCACCTCGCTCACCGTCCCCATCATCTGTATCGCGTCGCCGGCCACGCTCCGTGTCGCCCTCTTTCTCCCGTGATCGAAAGGGGAAAGTCACGCCCGCACGCTGTGAGGGTCCATCGTGTCGTCTCGCGGCGTCTCCGCTCCGCGCTCGATGTAGGAGGCGTGGCGGTGGCAGCTCTGGCACGTGAGTGTCACGCGCTCCCGCGCGAGCGGGACGGCCTTGCCCCCCCGGCGCCGCGGCAGGCGCACAATCGAGCGCGTGCCACACGAGGGGCAGACGAGCGGCACGTGTTGACGATCTGCCGCAATCAGCGCCAGCGCCTCCGGCGCCCGGTACTCCTTGATTCCGCGTCGCCCCACGGCTATTCGTGACCTCCAGGCACGAAATGTAGCCTCCCCTGGAAGGCCTGCCTTGACACCCCCCCGGGGAGGGGTATCTCTCACCGAGTCAGGAGGTTGCCACCGGAGGTGACCATGGAGCGGTCGGCATACGAGCCCCTCGCCGAGATCGAAGTCGATGCCGTTCGGCCGGAGGCTCATGGCTTCATGCTCACGGGCCAAGGACCCGATCACACCGAGTACCAGCTCGACCTCCGGTTCGAAATGCCGCTCGACCCCCGCACCCGGAGCGTGCTGGGGGAGCTCCTGTCCCATTCCGACCTGATCATCTCGCGCCGCACAGGCGGTGGGCTGATCCAGGCGCTGCGCCTGCGTCGTAACCGCGCGCCACAGCGATAGTTCCGCCGAAAATCCTTGACGGTCATGTAGGGCCGATGTAGCTTGGCGCGACCTTCAGCGCCGGAGCAGCGTGTTCGATGCCAGCCGAGCTCGGCGGGTCGCAGATCTCTTCCCTGCTCGAGGCCCTCCCCGGCATCGCGAGCGTGTTGCGCAGCCCCGTGGCGGACGCGCTGGTCAAGGCGATCCGGGCGGCCGCTGGGGTCGGCGAGTTCACCATGGACGACGCCGACGAGCTGGTTCGGTATGCCGTGCGGCGCGGGCTGATCGGACCGGAAGAGGGCGACCGGGTCCTCGCCGACGTCCAGGGCCCCCTCGCGTCCAGGCGTAAGACCGTTCGGGCTGTCAAACCGAAAGCGCTTGCCAAGAAGAAACCCACCAAGAAGAAGTCGCGGCGGTGACGCGCCGGCTTCCCATTCTTTCGATGGCCGCGGCAGGCGCGCTCGCCGTCGCGTGCGCGGGCGGTCCTCGACCCGCGGCCGTCACGCCCGAGGAGATCCCCGGGCTGATCACACAGGCCCAGCAACACCCTCAGGACGCCGCTCCCCGGTTCCGCCTCGCGGCGGCGCTCGCGCCGCCGCACAGCGCTGCGATACGGCCACGGTGGTGGCGCGCGCGGCGCAGCAGCTCGAGCCGGACAACGTGCTCGGGCCGCTCGTGGTCGGTGGGTGCCGACCGGCTGGCGTTCGCGCGTGACGTCCTGATAGGCACGAACGGTCTCGGGCACGACTGGTCCCCGGACGGGACGGAGCTCGTCCTGGTGGGTGCCGGGCCGAACGGCCAGTCCAAGGGGTTCATGGTGTACCGGCTGCCGGCCGTGACTACCGCGGCGACCTACGTCTCGCAGCGGATCCCCGTGCGCGACATCGATCCCCTGACTTCCTCGAACGACCTGCAGCCGAGCTGGCGCCCCTAGACCCGGAATCCCCGCACCAGGCCGCGCAGCTTCTCGGCCGCTTGCAGCAGATTCCCTGCGGCGGCCGCCATCTCTTCGGTGGACGCCCCTTGTTGTTCGGCGGCGGCCGTGACTTGCTCCGCCCCGGCCGCGTGGGCAGTGGCGCGCGTCGCTACCTGCTCGGCCTGGGTTTGGAGCCGTGCCGTCGTCTCGCGGTTGGCCTGCGCGGCGACCCGGACACGGGCGGCGGCCTGCTCCACCAGGTCCACGGCGGCGGCGATCTCGGCGAGGCCGCGCGCCGCCCCTTCCGCGACCGCCTCGATCCCCCGCACTTTCGCTTGACCGGCCGCCATGGTGGCGGTGACGTCCTCCATCTGCTCGCGGATCGAGCCGGTGGTGCGGGTGACGTCTTCCGCGGCGCGCGCCGACTCGTCGGCGAGCTGCCGCACCTCCTCCGCCACGACGGCGAAGCCCCGGCCGTGCTCGCCCGCCCGCGCGGCCTCGATCGCCGCGTTCAAGGCGAGCAGGTTGGTCTGCGACGAGATACGCTTGATCAGGTCGACGAAGTCGTCGATCGACCCACTCAGCTCGCTGAGCTGAGCGATCTGCTTCGAAGTGGTCTGCACGACCTCCCGTACGTCGAGCAACACCGTCCCCGCGGCCGCCACGTCGCTGCGGTGGCGATCCGCCACTGTGCGGATCTCCTCGCCGAGCTGTGCCGCTCGGCCGGCCGCGTCCGCCATGTCGCTCGTGGCCGCCCCCAGCTTCTCGAGGTCCGTGCCCATCGACGCCAGCGCCGCGCGCTGATGATCCGCGCCCCCCGAAATCTCCACCATGGCGGTCGAGACTTCGCTCGAAGACGCCGCCAGCTGCTCGCTCACGGCCGACAGATCGCCCGCGGCGCCCGCGATCCGGTCCGATTCGCCGATGACGTCGCCCACGATCTGGCGCAGCCGGTCAGCCATCCGCCTCATCGCGTCCGCCAGCACCTGGAACTCGCTCGGCATCGCGCCGGTGGTGACGGGCCGGAGGTCGCCGGCCCCGAATCGCTCGGCCGCCGTCACGAGCCGGCTGAGCGGACCCTGCACCGACTGCAGCGTGTAGCGCGACAGGAAGATCCCGGCGATCACGAGGGCGGCGACCACGGTCCACAGCGTGCGCTCGCGATCTTGCGCGTCGGCGGTCAGGCGTTCGGCGGTCTTCGCGGCCTTCTGTGCCTGACGCCGTGACAGATCCCGCACCAGGCGCGTCAGCTCTGCCGCCTGGGGCCGGACGGCCGCCGCCCGCCCCACCGCCTGCTGATCGCGCCCCAGGTCGCGCAGGGCGTGGGCGATCGAGTACTCGGTGTGGATGATGGCGTGCAGCTGCTTCACGCGATTGATCGTGAAGCGGTCCTCCACGGCGGGCCCGCCCAGCGCGTCCAGGCGGTGCTGGTACGCGTACGCGTCTTCGGCAGCCGCCTGGAACGCGCGCCGCGCATCGTCGCTGGGCGAAGCGAGGTATTGCTCCGCGGCGCGCATCTCGTCGAGCACGCTCGTGATGAGACCGCTCCCCACCTCGGTCGACGCCCGCAACCCTTGGAGCTCGTCCTCCACCGCAGACCCCATGCGCCGCAACGTCACGGCACCGGCGACCGCCGTGGCCACGAGTCCGACCATGAGCAGAATCAGCCCGAACAGGATACGCGCGCGGATCGTGTCGAACGGGCCCCGTATCACTGCTCCGCCTGCGTCACCAGCCGGCCGCCTTGCACCACGCCGATGGCCACCGTCTTCCCGGGTACGTCTCCGTTCCCGTCAAAGGCGATGGTGCCGGTCACACCCTCGAACGAGGGCTTCCCCCGGCCCACCCGCGCCAGGTAGTCGCGCACGCCGCGCCGGTCCGGGCCGGCGTCGGCGATGGCGCGCGCCAGCAAGTGCACGATGTCGTAGGTGCCGGCGCCGCGGTGGTCCGGCCGCTGGCCCGGAAACGCCCGGGCGTAGTCCGCCACGAACTCCGTATTGCGCTCGTCGCGCCGGTCCGGCAGATAGGCCGACGACACCCGCACGCCTTCGGCCAGGGCGCCGTCCGCCTCGATGCCCGTGAGGGCGTCTCCACCGAGCACCGGCCACGTGAGCCCGAGCGAGTGCATCTCCCGCAGCGCCAGCTCGGCCCCCGGGCGCTCGGCCGCGAGAAACAGCGCATCCACCCCTGCCCGGCGCATGCGCGACAGATACGGCTCGAGCGACGGCGTGCCGGGGACATAAGGATCGGCCTCGACCACTCGCCCCCCAAGGCGCTCGAGCTCTGCGGCAAACGAGCTGCGCACGCCGCGGCCATAGTCGTTGTTGATGTAGATGATGCCGGCTCGGCGCGCGCCAAGCGTCTGCCAGGTGAAGCGCGCGAGATGCGGCCCGTGCTGCAAATCGCTCGGACACACGCGGAACACGTACGGACTGATCCCCGACAGGTCGGGACTGGACGCGGACGGCGAGATCATGACGACGGGATTGGCGCCCCCACCGTACACCCGGGCGGCGGCGATCGAGCTGGTTGAGGTGAGATGGCCCACCACCGCCACAACGCTCGGGTCACCATACAGCCGCTCGGCGACCCGTACGGCCGCGTCCTCGCTCGCCGAATCATCGGCGATCCGCAGGTCCAGGGTGCGGCCCCGGATCCCCCCCTTGGCGTTGATCTGGTTCACGGCGAGCTGGGCGGCCCGCAGCATTGAGGCGCCCCGCGCCTGGGAGAACGGACCCGCTAGGCCGACCACGATCGGGCCGCCAGGGGGGGAGCACGCCGCCATCCACACAGCGGCACCCACGAGAGCTGACCTGCGCAGAGGGCCCTCCAAACTCCGTCGTGAAAACGAGATGACTGCCGTCGGCAGGGCGCGGGGCAAGGTTAAGCTCGACCGCGGGGAAGCGCAACGCTCCCGGCGCACCCACGGGATTTCCACCTGGTTTTCCAGACGCATGTGGACAAGTCTGATTTGCCTCGACGCCGGCATCGGGTAGCTTGGTGCAGATGGAAGCGGCGCGCCGCCTCTACCGGTTTGCCGGCGCTCTGGAGCCGCTGCTCGCGGCTCCCGACGCCGTCGCCTTCGAGCGGGCGTGGGAGGCCGCGCGGCTCGACCGGCTCGCGTGGGACGCGCTCACCCTCGCGCGCCGCGGGGACGCCGGTATGCTCGAGACGCCCCTCCACGAGGTGGACCGCCGCCTCCTGGCGGTGCTGGAGCGTTGCCGCGCCTTTCTCGATCCGCACCTCGTGACCTTTCGCGTTCCCGAGCTGGAGCGGTGGCAGCACGCCGCGGCCGCGGCGCTCGTCGGGGCGCGCTGGGGTGTCGCCGGACTGCGCACTGTGATCGCCGACACGGGAGCGCCCCTGGCGCGCCGCTACTACGCGTTCCTCGCGCTGGCGGAACGCCACCCGGAAGGCGCCTGGCCGCTGTTCGAGCGGTATCTCGTGACGTCGGGTGCGCACCACGCGTTCGTCGCTGCTGCGGTGGAGGCCGCGCGCTACTACAGCGGTCACGCGGAGCTGCTGGTGCGCCTGTTCCAGCGCATCCGGGGTGACCAGCTGCTACGCCGTTTCCTGGCACCAAAGATCCTCGAGTCCCTCTACGTGCTGGGCGAGGCGTGCAGCCTGCAGCTGTTCGAGGAGCTGCTCGTCACCGGCCACACCGATCCCGACGTCGACCGCTGCGAAGTCACCCGCGCTCTGGTCGCCGTGCGCCGGCTCACCGGCCGCGTCGCGCCGAGCTCGAAGTTCGCCGATGGTGACGACACGGCGGTGCGCCAGACCCTGGACGACGCGGAGCGTCACTTCGAAGCCACCCGACACCGCATTGTACCGGTCGTGGTGATCTGAA
>JBGPDL010000075.1:0-12714 GCA_041482275.1 Gemmatimonadota bacterium
CCGAGCCAACCGCCACGGGGACCGAGCCAACCGCCGCGCGGACCGGCTCCGGCACGCGGACCGGCTCCGCCGCGCGCCGGTCCCCCGCCCAAGCCTGCCGCGAAGCCCGCGGCGTCAAAGCCCCGGCTCCCGCGCAAGCTCCCGGCCTGGCTGGCACGCGCTCAACGCCTGCTGTTCCAGCCGACCCATGAGTGGACGACGATCGCCGCGGAGTTCAGCACCCCCGGTCCGATCTACACGCGGTTTCTCCTCCCGATGGCGGCGATCGGACCGCTCGCCGCCACCGTCGGCACGATCCTATTCCAGGTGCGCAGCAGCTTGGGCGGGTCGTATGCCATGGGACCCGGGGACGCAGTGACGAGCGGCGTGCTCGAATACGGTCTCAACCTCGCCGCGGTGTATGGCTTCGCGCTGCTCATCGACCTGCTGGCGCCGAGCTTCGGGGGGCAACGGAACCGTGTGCAGGCGCTCAAGGTAGCGGCGTACGGCAGCACGCCCTACTGGCTCGGCGGCGCGCTGGCGCTGTTCCCAAAGCTGGCGCTGATCGGCGGCGTGTTCAGCCTCTACAGCATGCGATTGTTTGCGGTCGGCCTGGCACCGGTGATGAAGGCGTCGCGCGACAAGACGGCGGCCTACACGTTGCTGGTGAGCATCGCGGGGATCATCATCGCGCTGTTGATCACCGCGCTGTCGCAAATCTTCATCAGCCGCTAGCGACGCTCCCGAAACGCCGCGCGCGTGACGCCCCCCTCGCGCGCGAGCAGCGGCGCCGCCGCCGCGAGGCCGGCGATCGCGAACAGCGCGAGCGCGCCGCAATCGAGCGCCACCGGGAGCTCACCACCATACCCGGCGCCGGCCCACGGCGCGAGCAACGCGTGTTTCAGCAGGTCCACGCCGTAGGCGAGCGGGTTCAGGTGGGCGAGCACGTGGAGCGCGGGGCCGAGGTGCCGCAGGGGATACAACGCGCCCGAGAGAAACAGCATGGGGAACACCACGAAGTTCATCACACCCGCGAAGTTTTCGATCGAGCGTATGGTCGCGGCGAGCACGAGGCCCAGCGCTCCCATCGCCAGGCTCGACAGCACGATGGCCGCGAGCCCTAGCAGTGCGCCCCGCGGCGTGGGAACGAGGTGCACCAGCGGGAGCAGGATGGCGGCGACCGCCAGGGCCTGCAGCGTGCCGAGCACGGTGGCCCCCAGCGCCTTGCCCAGCGCGATCGTGCTGCGGCGGATCGGTGCGACGAGCACCATCCGCAGCACCCCGGCATCACGGTCGGTGACGGTCGAGAGCGCCGCGAGCAGGGATCCGAACATCACGACCATGCCGAGCAGGCCGGGCGCCATGTAGACGCGGTAGTCGATTTCGCTGCGTCCGGCGAAAACGCCTGCGAACCCGGCGCCCGCGAACACGAGCCACACGAACGGCCGCACCAGACTCGACAGCACGCGGCCCCGCTGGCGCAGGAATCGCACCAGCTCGCGCACCACGATCCCATACACCGCGCGCACGCTCAGTCCGCTCCGGTTTCGCTCAGCGGGTGGCCGGTGCGGGCGAGGAAGACCTCCTCGAGCGAGGCGACGCCGGCGTCCCGCTCGAGCTCGGCAGGCGAGCCCAGGGCCACGAGCCGGCCGCGGTCCAGCACCGCGACGCGATCGCACGGCTCCGCTTCCTCGACGTAATGGGTCGTGAGGAACACCGTCAGCCCGGACGCCGCGCGCAGGCCGCGGATGAGCTCCCACAGGGAGCGCCGCGCGCGCGGGTCGAGTCCGGCGGTGGGCTCGTCGAGAAACAACACGCCCGGCTCGTGCAGGATGCCACGGGCGATGTCCACGGTGCGCCGCAATCCGCCCGAGAGCGTCCGCACCGGATCACGCCGCCGCTCCTCGAGCCCGAACTGGCGCAACAAGGCGGCGATGCGCGGCTGGGCCAGCCGGTCCGGGATGTTCCACAGGCGAGCCGCGAAGCGGAGGTTCTCCTGGATCGTCAGATCGCGGTCGAGCGTCGTCTCCTGAAACACGAGACCGATGCTGCGCCGCACCGCGAGGCCGTCGCGCGCGACGTCGTGTCCCGCCACCTGGGCCGTGCCGCGAGACGGCTGCAACAACGTGGCCAGCAGGTGCACCGTGGTCGTCTTGCCGGCACCGTTGGGCCCGAGAAAGCCGAAGAACTCTCCCGCGCGGACTTCCAGGTCGAGCCGGTCGAGCGCCCGGATCGAGCCGAAATCCTTGCCGAGGGCCCGGGCGTCGATCGCGGCCGCGGTCATACCATGGCCGCGAGCGCGCGCGACGCGGGCGCCGCGCGATAGGTCCACTCCGCGGGCTCCGGCGCTTCCCGGGCGGCGTGTTCCACCACAGCGACGGCTGCGTCGATCAAGTGACGATGCGGGGAGAGCGAGCACACGGGGTCCGTCACGGCTGCGTCACCGGTCACGAGAAATGCCTGGCAGCGGCACCCCCCGAAGTCCTGCGCCTTGCGCGGACACGAGCGGCACGGCTCGGGCATCCAGGCATCGCCGCGGAAACGGGTGAACGCGTCCGAGTGCTCCCAGATCCATTCCAGCGAGCGGTCCCGGACGTTCTCGAACGTGAGCGTGGTGATCCGGCCCGCGGCGTGACACGGCCAGACTTCCCCCGCCGGCGTCACCGTCATGTACGCTCGCCCCCAGCCGCCCATGCACGGCTTGGGATACTGCTCGTGGTAGTCGGGCAGCACCCACACGATCTCGAGCTTGGGCCCGAGGCGGGCACGCTCGCGCTGCACCACCTGCCACGCCGCGTCGAGCTGCGCCTTGGTGGGCATGAGCGCGTCGCGGTTGTGCAGCGCCCAGCCGTAGAACTGCGTGTTGGCGAGCTCGATGCGCTCCGCCCCAAGCGACTCCGCGAGCCGGATGAGCGCTTCGGCCTGGTGCAGGTTGCGGCGGTGTAGCACCACGTTGACGGTGAGCGGGAAGCCGAGTTCTCGCGTGTAATGATACGCGGCGATCTTGTCGCGGTAGGAAACCGCCCCGGCGATCTCGTCCGAGAGCTCGGCATCGGCTCCCTGAATGCTGATCTGGACGTGATCGAGGCCGGCCCGCTTGAGCCCCGCCAAACGCTCCTTGGTCAGCCGGTACGCGGACGTGATGAGCGACGTGTACAGGCCAAGGCCGTGCGCCGTGCGGACCAGCTCTTCCAGATCCGGGCGGAGCGTGGGCTCGCCGCCCGAGAGCCCGAGCTGCAGCACGCCGAGCGCCCGCGCTTCCCGAAACACACGGCACCACTCCTCGGTCGAGAGCTCGCGCTTGAAGCGCGGGCCCGCGAACTCGAGCGGGTTCGAGCAATACGGGCACTGGAGCGGACACTTGTAGGTCAGCTCCGCGAGCAGCCAGAGCGGCTTAGGGTCCATACGTCACAAGCCCCTTCGCGGCGAGTCCGTCGAGGAAGGCGCCGACGTCCGGTGCGAGGCCGGTCGTTCCGTAGCGGTGCTCCAGCGTCGTTACGATGTCGGCGAGCGCGCGCACGCCGTCGCACAGGCCGAGGATCTCCACCCCGGTGGCGTTCAACGCGACCAGTCCCTCCGGGTAGAGAAGAACGTCGCGCCCGCGCACGTCGTCGCGCTGCAACCGCGCCTTCGGGTGGAGTCGCGGCACTGCCAGCGCACTCGCCGGGCTCACGCGGCGCCCTCCGTGCCCGGCAGCGGTCCCCGCTCCACCGCGTCCAGCAAGCACCACAGCACGTCGCACTTGAACTCGAGCGCTGCCACAGCCCGCGCCTGCTCGTCGGCGGTCCGGAGCCGTTCGGTGACGAGATTGAGCGCGTACTCCGCATCGCGCGGCGCCTGCGTGAGACGGTTCCTGAAGTACTGCAGTCCCTCGGCATCGACCCACTTGTAGTGGCTCAGCATGGCCGCGAGCCGCTCCTTCACAATGAGCGGAGCGAACATCTCCGTGAGCGAGGACGCGGCTGCCTCGAGCCACGGCTTTACCCGGCAGAAATTGACATAGGCGTCCACGGCGAACCGTACGCCCGGGAGCAGGCGCCGCTGAAGGAGCAGCTCGTCGCGGTCGACTCCCATCGCCTCGCCCAGACGCAGCCACGCCTCGATCCCGCCCTCTTCCCCCGGGCGGCCATCGTGGTCGATGATGCGCTGGATCCACTGCTGGCGGACCTCACGGTCGGGACAACTCGACAGAATGAGCGCGTCCTTCACCGGGATGTTGATCTGGTAGTAGAAGCGGTTCGCCACCCAGAGCGCGAGCTCCGGGCGCGACAGCTCACCCCGATGCATCCGCTGATTGAAGGGGTGGAGATGGTGGTAGCGGCGCTCCAGCACGCCGCGTAGCCGGCGGACGAATTCCTCTTTCGACCACGGCGCTTGATCGCGCGTGGCGCGCGAGGTCGCCGCCGTCACAGCTCGAACTCCATGGCGTCCTCTCCCACTGCGATCCCGGCCGCCTCGACCCGCGCGCGCTCGAGCGAGCCGTGCGCGAGGATCGGGTTCGTGTTGTTGATGTGCACCAGCACGGTGCGCTTCGCGCCGACCCCCGGCAAGAGCTCCAGGCTGCCGCCCGGTCCACCGACGGGCAGGTGGCCCATCTCCCGCGCCGTGGGCCCGTCCACCCCGGCCGCCCGCAGCTCGTCGTCCGACCAGAAGGTGCCGTCGAACAACAGGAGATCGGCGCCGCTCGCCACGCGACGCACCGCGTCGTCCACGGCTCCAGCCGTGGGGATGTAGGCGAGCGTCCCGCCGGTGCGCTCATCCACGAGCCGCAGGCCGACGTCGAACGTCGCCGTGGCCGCGCTGCGGGCGTAACGCGGCGGGCGCCGGGCCATGGCCGTCGCGGAGCAGCACAGGCCGAGCGGCGCGCCCGCGCGGTCGGTGAGCGCGACCGGTCGGCCCTCCTCGAGCACGCGCGGCTCCACGCCGGCGTAGGCCGAGAGGACGCGGTAGAGCGGCCACTCGTCGCCGAGCAACGCCGCCACACCTGCCGGAGCGTAGACAGGCAGGCGTGTGGCGCTCTCGCGCAAGAGCAGGAGGCCGAGCGTGTGGTCGATCTCGCCGTCGGTCAAGACGACGGCGCCGATGGGAGTGCCGCGCGAGCCGCGCGGCCAGAGCGTCCGGTGCCGGGCAAGCTGGGTGCGCAGATCGGGCGAGGCGTTCAAGAGCACCCAGCGCACACCATCGGCGCTGACCGCAACGGAGGACTGCGAGCGGCTGCGGCCGTCCTGCCGAGCCGCGGTACAGTTCGGGCAACCACAATTCCACTGCGGCACTCCACCGCCCGCCGCTGAGCCGAGGATAATCACTTGCATTGAACAAAAGGGCCGGGTTCGTCACCCGGCCCTCCGTTAGCCGTACCAGCGTGGTTCAGGCGTTGCCGGCGTACGCACCGACTTCCATCCCCAGCTCAACGACTGCGAACTCAGGCTTGGTCCACGACATGTTGCATCCTCCAAGGAACTATTATGGTGGTGGTCGACCACGCACTTCAGCACCCCTCAAGCGCACGCCCTGTGCCAGTGGCCGCCGGACCCCCTGACTGCGTCACAACTCTTTTCTTCGCAGACGATTGGCGTGCGTTTACTGGCCTCGCTCGCTGACGAGGCGGGTGCGCCATTTCACCCAAGTTGGGTGTAATCACCCACCCAAGCCAAACTTCTTCAACCGGTAGCGCAGCGTGTCGCGCGAAATGCCGAGACGCTGCGCCGCCTTGGTCTGGTTGCCGCCGGCTTCCCGCATCGCCCGCTCGATCATCCCCTTCTCCCATTGTGCCAGATCCCCGCCAGGCGGCGGCAACTCGGGTCGCCCCGGCGACTGCGACTCCGCCGGCTGACCGACGGACTCCGGCGGCGTGCTGTGGTCGGGGCTCGTGAGTGACAGGTGCTCGACGTCGAGCGTCGGTCCACGACTCCACAGGACGGCGCGCTCGATGACGTGGCTCAGCTCGCGGACGTTGCCTGGCCACGGGTAAGACAGCATCAGCTCGCGCGCCGGCGCGCTGATCTCACTCACCGTCTTTCCATACCGGGCGTTGAAGGCCCGGAGGTAATGCCCGGCGAGGAGCAGTACGTCCTGGCCGCGCTGGCGCAGGGGCGGCACGTCGAGCACGATCACGGCCAGGCGGAAGTAGAGATCCTTCCGAAACCGCTCCTGGCGCACCTCGCGCTCCAAGTCGCGGTTGGTCGCGGCGATGATGCGCACATCGATCTTGCGCTCGCGCACGCTACCCACCCGGCGCACGGCGCGCTCCTCGATCGCCCGCAGCAGCTTGCCCTGCACCGCGAGGTCGACGTCGCCGATCTCGTCGAGGAAGAGGAACCCGCCCTCCCCTGCCTCGACCAGGCCGGTTTTCGATTCCTTGGCATCGGTGAACGCGCCGCGCTCGTAGCCGAACAGCTCGGATTCCATGAGCGCGGCCGGCAGGGCCGTACAGTTGACCTCGATGAACGGCTTCGCGGCGCGGGGACCGGACGCGTGGATGGCGCGGGCCAGGAGGCCCTTGCCGGTGCCCGTCTCACCGGTGAGCAGCACCGGCGGCGTCTCGTTCAGGGCGGCGATCTGGCGCGCCCGCTCGAGCACGGCGCGAATGGCCGGCGACTCGCCCACCATCCCCTCGAACCCGACGTCGCGCGTAGCACGGCGGCGGTAGTAGGAGAGCTCCTGCTTGAGCAGCCGATTTTCACGCGCGCGATCGGCCAGCAGCTTGAGCTCCTCCAGATCGACGGGCTTTTTGACGTAGTCGAAGGCACCGAGCTTCACGGCCTCGACGGCGCCCTCGATCGAGCCGTAAGCCGTCAGCATGATCACCGGGAGCACCGGGTCGAAGTCGCGGATCCGCTTGAGCAGGTCGAGCCCGCTCATGCCGGGCAACCGGACATCGGCGAAGACGACATCGGGCTGCAAGCTCTGGAGCAGTTGCAGCGCCTGCTCACCCGAGCCCGCCACCTCGGCCTCGTACCCATGATCGGTGAGGAACGCCTTAGCGGACCGCGCCAGGGTCTGCTCGTCGTCCACGATCAGCACCGTCGAGCCGCTCACGCGAGCTCCCCTGCCGGCGCGACGAAAGCGACGGGGAGCCAGATGGAAATCGTGGTGCCACGGCCAACCGTGCTGCGGATGGCGAGCCGGCCACCCGTCTCCTCGACGAAGCGCTTGGCGATCGCGAGCCCGAGCCCCGTGCCCTCGGGTCGCGTGGTGAAGAACGGCTCGCACACGTTGGGCAGCACTTCGGCGGGAATCCCGCCGCCCGAGTCGCTGATCTCGAGGGCGACCTCGTGCCCTTCCCGCTCGCCGCCGTCGGGCCGCGCGCCGATGGTGAGCCGGCCGCCTTCGGGCATGGCATCGAGCGCGTTGGACACGATCTCGGTCAACGCCTGCTCCAATCGCATGGGGTCGACCCGGATCTCGGGGAGGGCGGCCGGAACGGTCACGACCAGCTCGACGCGACGCTGGCGCAGCAGCTCGGCGAAGCCGGACAGGGCGCCCGCCACGACGGCCTGCACCGTCTCCGGCCGGGGATGGAGCGACGCCGGCCGCGAGAAGGTGAGCAGGTGCGCGATCCGGAGGTCGAGACGGTCCACCTGCTCCACGATGGCGTGCAATTGCTCGCGCGCGGCCGGCGCGTCCACGCGGTGCTGGGCGAGCTGGGCGGCCGCCCGCAGACTCGCCAGCGGGTTGCGGAGCCCGTGGGCCACGGCCGCCGCCATCTGCCCGATGGACGCCAGCCGTTCCGACTGGACCAGTTGCGCGCGGGACTGACGCAGCTTGTCCGTCATCTGCGCGAAGGCGCGCGCCAGCTCGCCGATCTCGTCGTGGGCGCGCGGCTCGATGGCGCGATCCAAGTCGCCCGCGCCCACGACGGCCATGGCCTGCCGCAGCTCGTTGAGCGGCCGTGCCAGGCTGCGCGAGATGAGCCACGACGCCACCAGGCCGGCGATCAACGCGAGGCCGATGATGGCCCACAGCACGTGGCGTTCGGTCTCGACGATGCCCTCCACCTGCGCGAACGCCCGTTGGACGCTGAACTCGCGCGCCTGCCGGTAGATCTCCCGGTTCACTTCCGCCAGAGCGGGCTGCAGGCGCTCCACCAATTCCTGGCGCGCGGTGACGTACGCCGCCTGGCGCTGCCCGGAATCGTACAGCTTGAACACCCGGCCCGCGATCGCCTGGATGTCGTTTTCGATACTGCGGACCCCGTTCGCCAGCCTGGTCTCGTCCGGCGGCAGCCCCGCGGACCAGCGCTCGAGCCAAAACTCCACGACCTGCTCCGTGAGAGGAAACTCTTTCTTGGCCGTCGGGTCGCCGCTCAGATAGCGCCACACTACCTGAGTCTGGTTGAACATGGCGTCCTCGACCTCGGCGTACGTGCGCGACCGGGCAAGGCGCCGGCCCAGGTCCTCGAGCGTCGCCCGCTCGAGCGCGTTGGTATGAATCGCCTGGAGCCCGACCAGCAAGGCGGGGAGCACCATGAGCGAGAAGCCAAGCAGGAGCTTACGCTGGAGGGTCACGGTCCTAGCCTTCGCGGCATGGCTCTCATTCTAGGCGTCGTCCCGCACCTTCGTCAGAGCCTCGTCCAACACCCCGAGCGTCCGGTCGACGGTGTCCTCGTCGTGTGCCAACGATACGAAATTGTACGCCGTGCGCTTGAACAGCAGCCCCTGCGCGGCGCAGCCCCGCGCGACGTCCCGCGAGATTCGCTCGCTCGCGAAGTGCAGGAAGCACATCTCCGCGATCCCGCCGACGCCGGTCACGACGTCGGCGTGCTTGCGATGCAGCCGATGGAGCCCGTGCAACAGCCGCGTGCCGACGCGGTGGAGATAAGCGCAGACGTCTTCCCGAACGAACACGTCCAGCGTCGCCTGCGCCGCCGCGAGCGCTACGCTCTCTGTCGCGAGTGTCGACGAGATCCACGTGCGCGCTACCGTCGCCATCAAGTCTGCCCGCCCGCCGACCACCGCGAGCGGGAAACCGTTAGCGATCGCCTTGCCCAGCACCGCGAGGTCGGGCCGCACACCGTAGCGCTCGGCCGCCCCGCCGAGGGCGAGGCGGAACGCCGTCTTGATCTCGTCGAACACGAGCACCGCGCCCGCCCGGGTGGTCTCGCCGCGCACCACCTCGAGCCACTCGCGCGTGGGCTCGATCACGACTACCGGCTCGATCACCACGACTGCCAGCCGATCGCCCGCCTCGCGGATCAGCCGCCGCGTGCCATCCACGTCATTGAAGGGAATCTCGGCGTACAAGGCCCGGGTCGTTGCGGGCACCCCCTCCCCTCCCTGACACCAGTCGAGCCAGCCGTGATAGCCGCACCCGAGCACGCGCTCACGACCCGTGGCGACGCGCGCGAGCCGCACCGCCGCGGCCACCGCTTCGGCCCCGGTCTTGAGAAACCGCAGCTGCTCGAGCCAGGGAATGCGTCGGGCGAGCGCGTCGGCCAGCTCTTCTTCGAGCACTGGGGGCAAGGGACCGGTGACGCCGGCAGCGATCGCCTGCTCGGCCGCGCGATTCACCTCGGCATGACCGTAGCCGAGCGCCACGGCTCCGAGCCCCATCACGTAGTCGAGGTATTCCCGCCCCTCGACATCCCAGACGCGGCACCCCGCCGCGCGGGTGAGCCGCGTGGGCAGTCCGGCGACGTCGTCCGGCGTCGCCGCGCCGAACAGGGCGTCGGGCCGCTTGCTACCGGTCGACGTGTAGCCGGGAACGCGCCAGTCGCTCGCCGTATTTCACCACCTCGATGGCCATCGCCCGCAACAGTTTCGCCTCCCGCTGGTCGAGCGGCGCGCGGTGAATCGCCTCCCGCACCGTCCGCATGACGCCCTCGGACTGGCGCGTCTTGAAGAATTCGATGATTGTGAGCGCCGCCTCGACGTCCGCGAACAATCGTTCCAGGTCCTCCACCGTCGCCGGCGCGCCCTCGCGGCGCGGTGCCTTGAACGGCCGGCGCTCGTCGCCGCGCGCCAGCGCCAGCTCGTACAGCATCAGGACCACAGCGTGCGCGAGGTTGAGCGACGCATAGGCAGGACTGGTGGGAATCGTCACCACACGGTGGCAGCGGTCCAAGGCCTCGTTGGGAAGCCCCTTGTCCTCGCGCCCGAACAACAGGGCGACCGGGCCCGCCTCCGCGAGCGTGAGAATCTCCGCGGCGGCTTCGCGCGGGCGCTGCAGGTTGCGCTTCGCCGTGCGGCCGCGTGCCGTGAACCCCACCACGTGAACGCAGTCGGCGAGCGCCGCTTCGAGCCGGTCGAAGCGCGCCACACGCGCCAACACATCCTGCGTCTGATGGGCGATCCCCTCCACTCGGTACGCGTCGTATTCGCGCGGACTCACGAGACGGAGCTCCCGAAACGCGAAGTTCTTGAGGGCGCGCACCACGTGGGCGATGTTGACGAGATCCTGGGGCTCGTGCAATACGACGGTGATGTGCATCGTCACCCGACCAGCTCCAGTACCCCGAAGCGCTCCGGATCCTGCCGGTCGCCGCGCAGCCACACCCAGCCGTTCCCGCCGCTCCACACGAGCTGGCCGCTGCGCCGTTCCCGGCCGGGGGCCATCTCGTTGACGAGCAGGTCGAACCGCAAGTGCCCGCCGACGTGAGCGCGGTGCCACTCGGGCCACGCGATCCCGATGGTCACGCGATACCCCTGCGCAATACGGCGCCAACGCCCGCGCACGCCCGCGGGCGCGCCGGGGGATTTGCCCGCGCCCCGAACCCGCACCGACCCGGACTCCGCTCCTTCGGGCACCACCAAGTATCCTACCGAATCGCCGCTCTCGGGGTCGCCCAGGTACACCTGCACGCCGTCCGAATGGATGTCATCCGGCTCGTTGTCCAATCGCAGCGGCGGCGCGTCTCCCTGCCGGAAGCACAGCTCGGGCGTGGTGACTTCGACCGCGAGGTACAACGCGGTGTCGTCCCAGGCGGCATGCGCAAGGGCCGAGAAGTCCTCGGGTCCCGGGTACGGCTCTTCGCTGCGGCGGTACTGATCCTCGAGGTCGAGCCGCAGGGCCTCGCTCGTGTCGAATCCGTCGAGCGATCCGTCGAGCAGCGGGGGCTCGTCCGCGCGGAGCGCGGCACCGGTGGCGGGCGTCGGCGCGTCGAGCTCGAGCAGCGGCGCAAAGGGCGGCTCGGGCGCCCGCCCGCCCGCGAGCCGCACGCGTGCCGAGCCCGTCGTGATCTCCCAGCCGAGCGCCGTGGCGGTGTGGCGGTGCACGCCGTCGATGGTCTCGACCTCGATCACGCCACCCTGCACGCGCAGCCCGCGCACCGTCGGGCTCCCGGCCACGGGCTCGAGCACGGTCACCAGGCGCGCGGCGCGGCCCCTCGCGCGCAGCACGTAGAACGTCGCGCGCGCACCCATTCCCGGCCGGCCGGGCCCCTCGGCCCGTAGCAGGTCGCCTTCAAACGAGAGGAAGACCTTGAGCGTGTGCGGTCCATCGGCCAGCTCGAGCGCGACGCGCCCCGCGGTCTCCGGAACAAAACGCTCCACCCGTGACACGAACTCATCCGGCAGCTCCCCCGGGGTCCACGTCCCTCGTCCCGAGTCCCCCGTCCCCGTGAAGTGCCATGGCAACTCGAGCACGCGCTCTCCCCGACTCGCGAGCTCCGCCACGTCGACGACATACGTCGGACCGGACACCACGGTGCGTGTGACCTCGCCGTAACGCCCTCGCGCCCAGACCCACTCGCCCGGCGCGTCGAATGCCTCGCACGTCGCGTCGCCGCGTGGTTGCGACGCGCAGTCCGTCCGGGGCGCGTTGTGCGCCAGGGTCGAGCGGTACCAGAAGAGATCACGAGACACGTAGGAGCCGGTTCCAGGATCAGCCAGCCAGTGCACGCCGTCCGCATACAGCGTGAGGTGCAGCCGGTCGTGATGCCCGTGCCCGCCCCCGTACTGCCCGCATTCGAGGCTCACGTACCGGCCGCCCGCGCAGAGCAGCGCGAGACCCTGCGCTTCGAGCAGCCGGCTCCCGGGCGACCATGGGGCGGGATCCGCCGGAAGCTCGGGCGCCATGAGCAGCAGCGCCCACCACGACAATGTCGTTCGAGACGGGGAGCGGGGAGCGGGGAGCGGTTCCATCGCGGCGTCGTGCAAGTACGACTCGAACAGCTCAGGCTTCACCGCGCCGGCCCGATACAGGGTCGTGAGCCAGCTCGCGAGTTCGGCGGTACCGCTCCCCGCTCCCCGCTCCCCGAGACGCGCAATCCCGATCTCCCACAGCTCCAGGTACGCCGGCTGCGCCAGCGAAACGCCGAAGCGCGAATCCTTGCGGGCCGGGAATGTGAAATCCGGGAGCGCGGTGTACGCCGGCGCGAGCAGCGCGGCCCGCAGCCGCGCGGCGAGCGCCGGCTCGGCGAAGATGTCCACGCCGGCCTGGCGGGCCCACATCGCTCCGGTCAGGAGGCCCCGCAGCGCGAACAGGTGGTAGTTCTCCCCCTCGTACCACATGCCGTCGCGCCCGAAACCGCGCAGCAGATGCTCGAGCAATCCGGTGGGCCCCTCGACCGCGCGCTTGGCGAGGTCCTCGTCCTCGAACCAGACCGCGATCGCCGTCAGCGCCGCATTGTTCCAGGTCTGCCGGTTCGAGAACCCTTCGTCGAATTCGCCGATCAGGTTCGCCGCCTCCTCCGCCACCCCGCTCACGGCCTGCACGGCGGCCCGCTCCAGCTTGCCGCACGCCCGCAGCAGCGCCGCCGCCGCGAGATAGTTCCCGA
Source organism: Gemmatimonadota bacterium (assembly GCA_041482275.1). Lineage (GTDB taxonomy): Bacteria > Gemmatimonadota > Gemmatimonadetes > Gemmatimonadales > GWC2-71-9 > AG41. The sequence continues at coordinate 12,695 of JBGPDL010000075.1, forward strand.
TCCAGATGGATTCGAGGTAC
>JBGPDL010000076.1:0-12618 GCA_041482275.1 Gemmatimonadota bacterium
CGGTCGAGATCGACTGGCAGGCGCGTCTGTCCACGCTGCCGCGGCGCCAGGGACGCCAGGGGAGACGCTTCGACTTCGCGCAGTGGTATCCGAAAGTCGTCGTGTATGACCAGTACGGGTGGGAAGACCACCCGCTCTACCCCGGAGGCGAGTTCTACGGCGAGTTCGCGAGCTACGACGTCACGCTCGACCTCCCCCAGGACCAGGTGATCGGCGCCACAGGCGTGCCCGTGGAGGGCGATCCCGGCTGGGAAACGGCGAAGGCCGACCCCGCGCTCCCCATCCACTATCAGCGCGATTGGTACCACGCACCAGGCACCACGCACCAGTGCGGGGAAGTGGCTGCGGGGCGCAAGTGTGTCCGCTTCCGGGCCGAGGACGTCCATCACTTCGCCTTCTCACTGAATCCCGCCTATGTCTACGAGGAGGGCCGCTACCGCGACGCCGTGGTGCGCGTGCTGTACCAGCCCGCCGACCGCGCCACCTGGGGGCAGGGCATCGCCGTCCGCTACACCGTCATGGCGCTCGCCTGGCTCGACTCGCTGTACGGCACGTACCAGTGGCCCCAGCTCACCAACGTGCACCGCATCGAGGGCGGGGGAACCGAGTTCCCCATGATGATCATGGACGGCAGCGCGTCCGCCGGCCTCATCGTGCACGAGACGGGCCACCAGTACACCATGGGCCAGCTCGCCAACAACGAGTGGCGCGAGGGCTGGCTCGACGAAGGATTCAGTGATTTCCAGGAGGGCTGGTTCTTCGAAACGCACGGCGGCCCGCCCGCCTACACCGGGCTCGAGCCCGGCATCCTGTGGCTCGACCTGGACCGCTGGAGCGAGCCGGTTTCCACCGTGAGCGAGCACTATCGCGATTTCCTGATCTACCAGGAGATGGTGTACGCCAAGGCGCAGCTGTTCTTCGAAGAGCTGCGCTACGTGGTGGGCGACGCCACGATGCGCCAGATTTTGCGCACCTACTTCGCGCGCTGGAAGCTGAAGCACGTGGACGAGGATGCATTCCGCGGGGTGGCGGAAGCGGTGTCGGGGCGGGATCTCAAGTGGTTGTTCGCCGAGTGGCTGCACGCCACGCCGCTGTTCGACTACCGGCTGCGGCAGGTCGAGCGACGGCGGCTCGCGGACGGGCGCTGGCGTACGGCGGTCACCGTCGAGCGCCGGGGCGACGGCCGCATGCCGGTGGAGATCGGCGACCGCGACACCATCTACGCCCGGGCCACGGGGGAGCCCGCGACCGAGCGCGTCGAGTTCGTCTCGACAAAGCAGCCTGGCCGCCTCATGCTCGACCCCCGCGGCCGGACCCACGACTACGACATGCTGGACAACCGCGAGAAGCGCCTGTTGTCCGGGCGCGGGGCGGTGGAGCTGCGGCTCGACGACCCCACTCGGGAGACCGCCCGGCGCGACCGGCTGGTGAGCGCCTGGCTGCCGGTCGCGTGGTCGAACGACTTCGGGGGCGCGACGCTCGGTCTCCGCAACCGCTCCAACTACCTCGGTCGCTACGACCGCGGGCTGCTCTTCGCCTCAGTGGCCACCCGCTCGGGCGCCGCCGACCGCTTCGGCTTCTACGGTCGTTGGGCGAACCCGATCCGCCACGTGATGCCCCGCACTGAGACGAGCCTCGCGGCCTGGTCGGTGGAGGGGCGGGCGGGGGTGGCGCTCTCGGTGGACCGCGCGCTACGCCAGCACCTGGGCTTCGGCGCCGACCCTCATGCCGGCTTCGACGTCCTGTGGATGGCCACGACCGATCTCGGCTACCTCGATCGCCGGTTGTGGGACGACGCGGGCACCGTCGAAGGTGGTCCGTGGGTGTCGACCGCCTTCCACCGTGGAGCCGCTCTGGTTCGCGCCCGGCTCGGCGCGCGCGCCGGACTCGTCTACTCGAACCCGGGGGCGGGCTACGTGGCGGGCGCGAGCCGATACGACGTGGCGGGCTTCGGGCGCTTCACCGCTGAGGCGAGCGTGCGCGCGCCCTGCTGGCTCGGGACGAGGCTCGGCGTGCGCTTGTTCGGCGGGGCGTACGCCGCAACGTCGCCCCCGGTGCCGCAGCGCCGTATTCCCATCGCCGGCGCCGATCCGTACGAGACGTTCACCGATCCGCTGGAGCGGAGCCGCGGGGCGCTGTTCGTCCGTCCCGACTTCCACTACCATGCGCCGGGCAACGGCGACCTCCGCGGGTTCCGGAGCGATCTGGGCGGGCGCTGGGCGGTCACCGCCAACGTCGAGCTGACCCGCTCGCTGTGGCACGGGGGTGGGGGCGGGGGCGGTATCTTGCAGGATGTGGCATTGCTGGGATTTGCGGACGGCGGGGTCGTCGATACGGTGGCGGTTCCCTCGGCTGCGCCGGGACGGTGGTACACGACTCTGTACGACGGCGGGGTCGGGCTCGTGACGCGCCATCAGATCCGGGACCTGAGTTGGACCATGCGCTTCGAGCTGCCGCTCGTGGTGAACCGCTGGACCTTCGCTGCCGACCAGCGGCCGGGGGACGGCCGGCTGGCCTTTCGCTGGCAGCTGAGCCTCGAGCCCAGCTTCTGATGGACGGGACCGCCCCCCCGAACAACCGGCGCGGCTTCTTCCGCGAGGCCTTCACCCGGCTGGCGCGAGAAGTGGCCGCGCGCACCGAGCAGCGCATGGCGCCGCGACGCTGGTTCCGGCCTCCCGGCGCGGCGGACGAGATCAGCTTTCTGGCTTCCTGCACCCGCTGCGGCGACTGCATTCCGGTGTGTCCGGTGCAAGCCATCATCAAGGCCCCGCCAGGCGCGGGGCTCGCCGCCGGCACGCCGATCATCGATCCCGCGATCCAGGCCTGCGTCGTGTGCGCCGACATGCCGTGTGCGCACGCCTGTGAAACCGGCGCGCTGGTAGCGCCCGCCGGCGGGTGGGACGATATCCGCATGGGCGTGCTCGAGCTCGACCCGGAGCGCTGCATCACCTTCCAGGGCGTGGCGTGCGGCGTGTGCGCCCGGGCCTGTCCCGTGGGGGAGCGGGCTCTGGCGGTCGATGCGGGCGGTCACCCGGTGCTGCGGCCCGAAGGTTGCGTGGGGTGCGGGGTGTGCGTCACCGCGTGTGTCACTTCACCATCCTCTCTAAGACTGAGCCTGGTATGAACAGAAGGTTTCCATGAGCGACCTCCCCTATCGCGTGGAAAAGCCCTGGGGGCACGAGCTGATCTGGGCGCGCACCGACCGCTACGTCGGCAAGATTTTGCACATCGAACCCGGTCACGTATTGTCGCTGCAATACCACAACAAGAAAGACGAATCGATCTACGTCCTCACGGGCGAGATCGTGCTGCGCGTCCAGGAGGGCGACACCCTGAACGAGAAGCGCATGACGCAAGGGGCCGCCTTCCATATCCACCCCAAGCTGATCCATCAGTTCGAGGCGGTGGTGGCGAGCGACCTGCTCGAGGCTTCGACGCCGGAGATCGACGACGTGGTGCGGCTCAAAGACCGCTACGGGCGGGTGTGACGTGAAGGTCATCGTCCCGCTCGCGGGGAAGGGCACGCGCCTGCTGCCGCTCACCAACCGCGTGCCCAAGCCACTGGTGCACGTGGCGGGCCGCCCCGTGATGGACTACGTCATGGACTCGGTACGCGACTTGGACGTGGAAGAGCTGATCGTCATCACCGGACACCTGAAGGACGTCGTCGAGCGGTACATCGTGCAGCAGTACCGCGTCAAGGCGAGGTTCGTCGAGCAGAAGACGTTGGACGGCACCGCCGGCGCCATCAATCTCGCCCGGCCGTTTGTGGACGGGCCGGTGCTGATCATCTTCGTGGACACGCTGTTCGAGGCCGACCTGTCGCTCATCAACCGGGTGGACGCCGACGGCATCATCTGGGCCAAGGAAGTGGAGGACTATCAGCGGTTCGGCGTGATCGTGACCGACGCGCGGGGCTACATGACCCGCATCGTGGAGAAGCCCAGCACGCCGGTGTCGCGGCTCGCGAACATCGGGCTGCAATACGTCCGGGACTGGAAGACGCTGTTCGCTGGGATCGCGCACGTCATGACGCAGCCGCCGGGCAAAGGCGGAGAGTACTATCTCACGGACGCCTTCCAGTACATGGTGGACCATGGTAAGCGCCTGTTCACGGCCCCCGTCGCGGGGTGGTACGACTGCGGCAAGGTGGACACGCTGCTCGAGACCAACCGGCATCTGCTCGAGCAGGGGCGCGCCCGAATCCCCTCGGGCCCGTGCTCGCGCTGCACCATTGTTCCCCCCGTCTATGTCGAGGATGGCGTGACGATCCACGACGCGACGGTGGGCCCGAACGTGTCGATCGAGGCGGGGAGCTTCGTGGCCGAGAGCACGGTTGCGAACGCGATCCTGGGCCGCAACGTGCGGGTGGTGCGGAGCACAGTGCGGGACTCTGTGGTGGGGGACGGCCAGGTGATCGAGGGGAAGGCTGTGCAGCAGAGCGTGCTCGACGCGGGGGAGGTCGCGCCGGCGAGGTAGTCACACCGGCCGGGCGAGCTGTTCCACGAGCCCGGCCTTCACCTCCGGCCACTCGGCGACGAGAATGCTGAAGTACACCGAGTCCCGCACCCGACCGGTGGCCGTGATCATGTGACTCCGCAGCACACCCTCTTCCCGCGCGCCGATGCGCAGCAACGCCCTGCGCGAGCGCTCGTTCAGCACGTCGGTCTTGAACTCCACCCGGATACAGCCGAGCCCCTCGAACGCGTGGCGCAACAGCAGGTACTTGGCTTCGGTATTCACAAGCGTGCGCTGGGCCGTTCGGGCGACCCAGGTCCAGCCGATCTCGAGCCGTCGGTTGACGCGGTCGATGTTCGCGTATCGGGTGCTCCCCACCACCTGCCCCGTGGCGGGGACGACGAGGGCGAAGGGGAGCGCGCTTCCCTGCGCCTGCCACGCGAGCGCGGTCGCCACGTAGTCGCGCATGTCGGCCGGGGTCGCCACTTCCGCGCCGGTCCAGCGCCACAGCTCGGCGTCCAGGCCCACGGCGCACAGGCCGTCCAGGTGGCGGAGGGCCAGCGGCTCGAGCCGCACGTGACGGCCCTCGAGGGTGACGGGGACCGGGTCGATCGGGGGAACCATGAGAGTCCGGGTCGCGTTGGCGCAGTAAGTTAGCCGGCGGACGCCCGTCCCGGGGGACACATGACCGTCGCCGCAGTGCAGGAGCTGTTCGCGTACAATGCGTGGGCCAATCGCCACTTCTTCGCCGCGCTCCGCCCGCTCCCGGCCGAGCCGTACTTTCGCGACCTGAAGACCAGCCACGGCGGGATCCACGGGACGCTGTGCCACATCGTGTGGGCCGAGCAGCTGTGGCTCAACCGCTGGCTCGGCAAGCCGAATCCGGCGGTGCCGCAGGGCAGGGACCTGGCGACGCTCGACGCCGCGCAGGCGCGCTGGGAGACAGTCGAGACGGCGCGCGGGCCCTTCCTGGCGGAGCTGACCGAGCGGCGGCTGGGCGACACGGTGGCGGTAAAGCCCAGCACCGGCGGCGAATACCTCCACACGTTCCGCCAGATGCTGCGCCACGCCGTGGACCATTCCACGTACCATCGCGGGCAGCTCGTGACCCTGCTGCGGCAGGTGGGCGTGACGCCCCCGAGCACGGGGCTGATCGTGTTCTACCGGGAGCGTGGCGCTGCGTTGCTCCCTTGACGGGCTCGGGGGAACCGGATTTACTTACCGACCGTTCAGTAACCATATCTTCGAGGTTCCCCATGAGTCACGCCGTCGCCCAATCGAAGCGCAAGTCGCCTCCGCGCTGGAAGCGCCGCAAAGCGGCGCGACCGGCGGAGATCGTCGCCGCGGCGCTCGAGGTGTTCGTGGAGCGGGGCTTCGCGGCCACGAAGCTCGCCGACGTCGCGCGCCGGGCCGGCGTGACCAAAGGCACCGTCTACCTGTACTTCGAAAGCAAGGAGGCGCTGTTCAAAGCCGTGGTGCGCGAGACCATCGTGCCCGTCATCGCCCAGGGCGAGGCCCTGGCGCGGTCGTTCACCGGCAGTGCCCGCGAGCTGGTCGAGCGGCTGGTCCGGGAGTACTGGCGTTTGGTCGGGGAGACCGCGCTCGCCGGCATTCCCAAGCTGATGCTGGCCGAAGCGGCCACGTTCCCCGAGCTGACGCGCTTCTATTACGACGAAGTCGTGACCCGCGGGCACCGGCTGATGGCGGGCGTGATCGAACGCGGCATCCAGAACGGCGAGTTCCGGCCGGTGGACGTGGAGGTCGCCGCCAAGCTCGCGATGTCGCCCTTGATGCACGCCGTGGTGGTGCGTCGCGCCTTTGCGTCGTGCATGCCCGAAGGCTTCAACGTCCGGAATTATCTCGACACCCACATCGACTTGTATCTCCATGGTATCGCGAAGCATTAGTTATCCATTGGCGGCCCTGCTCGCCTGGCTCGCCGCCGCGCCCCTGACACTCGAAGCGCAGGCGTCCGCCGCGGCGCCCCGCCAGCTCTCGTTCGCGGACGCGGTGCGGCTCGCTTCCGGCGAGGCGCCCGCGGTGGCGCTCGCCACGCTGAAAACGGACGAAGCGGACGCCCGGGTGCGGCAGGCCCGCGCGGCGCTGCTGCCCTCGCTGTCGGTGGGGGGCTTCTGGCTGAACCGCTCCTTCAACTCGCGCTCGATCGGCATTTCGTTCCCCGGCTTTCCCGAGCTCGTCGGCCCGTTCAACAATTACGACGCGCGCGTGAACGCGACCCAGACGCTGTTCGACTGGTCGAGCGTGGCGCGGGTACGGGCCGCCGGGGCGCAGGCCGACGGCAGCCGGGCGGAGCGGGGCGTCACGGTGGAGGGCTCCGCGCTGACGGCGGCGCTCGCCTATCTCCGCACGGCGCGCGCTCAGGCGGTCGTGGCGGCCCGCCAGGCCGACTCGAGCGTCGCGGCCGACCTGCTGGGGCTCGCCCAGGCGCAGAAGGCGGCCGGGGTGAGCGCGGCGATCGACGTGACGCGCGCCCGCGCCCAGCTCGTCGCGGCGGAAGGGCTCTTGATCGTGGCCCGGAACCAGCTGGATCGCGGGCGCATCGACGTGACGCGCGCGCTCGGGCTCGATTCCGCTACGCCGCTCGTCCTGACCGACACGCTCACGGCGGCGCTCGGCGCCGGCCAAGTCCCGGCCGAGCGAGACTCGGCGGTGACGGCGGCGCTCGCCAACCGACCGGACCTGCGGGCCGAGCTGGCGCGCGCCGCGGCGGCCCGGCAGACGGGTTCGGCGATCCGCGCGGAGCGGCTCCCGCGCCTCGCGCTCGCGGCCGACTACGGCGTGAACGGTCCCACGGTCCCGACGGCCATCGCCACGCGCCAGCTCGCGCTCCAGGTGAGCGTGCCGATCTTGGACGGGTTCCGTCGCGAGGCGCGGGTCGCCGAGCAGAACGCCGTAGTGCGCGAGTCGCAGGTGCGCGAGGCCGACTTGCGCCGCCAGATCGCGGCCGAGGTGGATGCCGCGCTGCTCGACCTGCGCTCGGCGGAGGCGCAGCAGGCGGTCGCAGCCGAGCAGCTGCGGCTCGCCGCAGACGAGCTCTCCCAGGCGCGCGAGCGTTTCAAGGCGGGCGTGGCCGGCAACATCGAAATCATCACCGCGCAGTCGAGCCTGATCCGCGCGCGCGACACCGACATCGACGCCCGCTTCGCCGCGGCCCTCGCCCGGATCTCCCTGGCGCGCGCGGCCGGCGTGGCTCGGACGCTTCACTAACCGTACACCCCGATGAGTGACGACATGGCGACGACCATCGAACGCGAGACGCAGCAACGGGCCGGCAGGCCCAGCCCCGTGCCACCGGAGCCGGCGCCGGCGCCGGTGAAAGCAGGCGGTCGCAAGCGCACCGTCTTTTTCATCATGGGCATCGTCCTGGTGGGCCTGGTGGGCCTGGGGCTGCGCCGCTGGATTTTCAGCCTCAGCCACGTGTCCACCGACAACGCGCAGGTGGACGGGCACATCGTCCCCATCCTGCCGAAGGTCGGCGGCTTCGTGACCGAGGTGCGCGTGGACGAGAACCGCCAGGTGAAAGCCGGCGACACGCTCGTCGTACTCGATGACCGTGACTACCGGGTGCGGCTGGCCCAGGCAGACGCCGATCTGGGCGTTGCGCTCGCCGCCGTGAGCAACCGGGCCCGCGTGGGCCAGGCCGAGGCGCAGGTGGAGCAGGCCCAGGCCAACGCCCAGAAGGCGCGCGCCGACCTGGAGCGGCTCAAGCCGCTCGCGGATCAGGACATCGTCTCGAAGCAGCAGCTCGACGCCGCCGAGGCATCGGCGCGCGCCGCGGACGCGGCCCTGGCGGCAGCGCAGGCGGCCCTGGTCGGGGCCGACGCCCGCGTGGCCGCCGCCCGAGCGGCGCGCGACCAGGCCGCGTTGAACCTCACGTACACCCGGATCATCGCGCCGGCGAACGGCGTCGTCGCCAAGAAGAGCGTTGAGGTCGGGCAGCTGGTGCAGCCGGGCCAGCCGCTCATGAGCCTCGTGCCGCTCGAGGACGTCTGGGTCTCGGCCAACCTCAAGGAGACGGAGGTCGAGAACGTCAAGCCGGGCGATCCGGCCGACTTCACGGTGGACGCCTATCCCGGCATCCGCTTCCGGGGCCACGTCCAGAGCCTGTCACCCGCGACCGGCGCGCGCTTTTCACTGCTGCCGCCGGACAACGCGACGGGCAACTTCACCAAGGTCGTTCAGCGGATCCCCGTGCGCGTGCGCCCGGACAAGATCGACCCCGTGCATCCGCTGCGGCCCGGGATGAGCGTGGTGGTCACCATCAAGACCAAGTAACCGATTGTGAGCACCGCCGCCTTGCCGCTGCCGGCGCTCGGGGGGGGCGCCGACGCGGACCGCTACAAGTACCGCTACATCATCGCGATCACGGTGTCGCTCGCGTCCGTGCTCGAGCTGCTCGACACCAGCATCGTGAACGTGGCGATTCCCCACATGATGGGGAACCTGGGCGCCACGCTGGACGAGATCGCCTGGGTGTCGACCGGCTATATCGTGGCGAACGTGATCATCCTGCCCATCACGGGATGGCTGTCGGCCTACTTCGGACGGCGCCGCTATTTCGCGGGATCGATCGCGATCTTCATCGTGTCGTCGTTCTTCTGTGGCAACGCGCACTCGCTCGCCGCGCTGGTATTCTGGCGGATCATCCAGGGACTGGGCGGCGGGGCGCTGCTCTCCACGTCGCAGGCGATCCTGTACGAGGAGTTTCCCCGCGAGGAATACGGCACGGCGATGGCGATCTTCGGCGTGGGGGTGATGGTGGGGCCGACGCTCGGGCCCACGCTCGGCGGCTACATCACCGACGCGTTCGGCTGGCCGTGGATCTTCTACATCAACATCCCGATCGGCATGCTGGCGCTGGCGCTGGCGCTCAGCTTCATCCAGAACTCGCGCTACCAACAGCGGGCGGAGCGGGTCGATTACCTGGGCCTGCTGCTGCTCGCGGCCGGCATCGGCACGCTGCAAACGATGCTCGAGCGGGGCGAGCGGCTCGACTGGTTCGACTCGCGCGAGGTCACGCTGTTAGCCGCCATCAGCGCCGCATCGCTGATCGCGTTCGTGTGGCACGAGCTTACCACGGAGCATCCGGTGGTGGATCTCCGCATCCTGAAGAGCCGGCAGCTGGCCGTCGGCGTGATATTCGGCGGGGTGCTCGGCGTGTGCCTCTACGCCACCATATTCGTGCTGCCGGTGTACCTCCAGAATCTCCAAAACTTTACCGCGGAGCAGACGGGGTTCGTGATCCTGCCGGGGGCGCTCGCGAGCGCGTTCACGATGGCGTTCATGGGCCGCTTGCAGGGAAAATTCGATGCCCGGCTCTCGATCGCGGCCGGCGTATCGATCTTCGCCCTGTCGATGTGGAAGCACGCCCACTTCACGACCGATAGCGGCATGAGCGACTTCTTCTGGCCGCTCATCTTCCGCGGTGTCGGGCTGGGCCTGATCTTCGTGCCGCTCACCAATCTCGCCCTGGCGGATCTGCCGATGAGCGCGATCCCGAACGGCACCGGGCTGTTCAACCTGATGCGGCAGCTGGGCGGCAGCGTGGGGATCGCGGTGTCGGCGACGCTGGTGCAGCGGTTCCAGGCGATCCACCGCGCCGACTTGATCGCTAACGTGACGTGGTACAGCGAGGTCACACGCGAACGGCTCGCCGCCATCATGGCGCGGCTCGTCGCGACGGGTACCCCGGCCCCGCTCGCCGAGTCCAAGGCGCTGATGGTCCTGAACGGACAGGTGACGCGGCAGGCGCTGATGCTGTCGTTCGAGCAGTTGTTCTTCTTGTTCGGTGCCTGCTTCGTGCTGTCGCTGCCGCTGCTGCTCTTGATGCACAAGAACAAGGGCATGCCGGGAGGCGCCGGGGCGGCCCATTAGATTATGGAGACTATGAGCGACACGAAGCGAGTGCGCGTCGGCGACGCCGCTCCGGACTTCACTCTGCCGGACCAGACCGGCACGTCCGTGCGGCTGCGGGATCTCATCGGTCGCAAGACCCTGGTCCTCTACTTCTATCCCAAGGACGAGACGCCGGGCTGCACGATCGAGGCGCGGGCGTTCCGGGACAGCTACGACGCATTCGCGGCGGCCGGAGCCGACGTGGTGGGGGTGAGCTCGGATTCCGTGGCGTCGCACCGCCGCTTCGCGCAGCACCATGAGCTGCCGTTCCTGCTGCTGTCGGACCGCGACGGGGCGGTACGCAAGTTGTATGGCGTCGAGCAAACGCTGGGGATTCTGCCGGGGCGGGTCACGTACGTGATCGATACGGCCGGCGTGGTGCGACACGTCTACTCGTCGCAGCTCCGCGCCGGGCGGCACAGTCGGGAAGCGTTGAACGCCCTGCGTGAGCTCCCGCCGGGCGCCCCGTGAGCGGCGGGGTCGCGCTCATCACCGGCGCGTCGAGCGGCATCGGGCTCGAGCTGGCGAAGCTGTTCGCCCGCGACGGGCACGACCTCGTGCTGGTGGCCCGCCGGGAGGATAGGCTGCGGGAGCTCGCGGCGGGGCTGGCGAGCCGCGGCGGCGTGCGGGCCACGGTGATCGCCGCGGACTTGGCCGACCCGGCCGCGCCTCCCGAGATCGCGCGCCGCGTCGCGGCGGCGGGCCTGGACGTGCAGTTCCTCGTCAACAACGCCGGGTACGGCCTCGCCGGAGGGTTCGCCCAGACGGATGGCGCGACCGAGCTGCGGATGATTCAGGTCAACGTCGCCGCGCTCACTCATCTCACCAAGCTGTTTCTGCCGGGCATGGTGGCGCGGCGTCGGGGGGCGATTCTGAATATCGGGTCCACCGCCGGGTTCGTGCCCGGGCCGTTCATGGCGGTGTACTACGCGACCAAGGCGTACGTCATCTCCTTTTCCGAAGCGCTGGCCGAAGAGGAGCGCGATTCCGGCGTGACGGTGACAGTGTTGTGCCCGGGCGCGACGCGCACGGAGTTTCAGGCGAAAACCGGCCTGGACGTGGACGCGCGGCTGTTCCGCGGGCCGTGGGTGGCGGACGCGGCGAGCGTCGCCCGCGCCGGCTACGTGGGAATGCTGCGAGGCAAGCGGATGGTGATCCCGGGTCTCGTCAACACGGTCATGATCCAGAGCCTACGCCTGGCGCCACGGGCGCTCCTTGCCAGGATCGCTCGGCGCCTGCAGGAAAGCGTCCGCTCCTAGAGCGACTCCGCCATCGCCGCCGTCACCAGGAGCGCCCGGACGATGCCGAGCGCTCCTTCGACGTTTTCGTACCACTCCGTCGCCAAGTGCGCGTCGCCCGCCTTCCCGCCCGCGCCGAGCGCGATGGCGGGGATGCCGAGCGCGATCGGGACGTTCGCGTCGGTGGAGGCGCTCGCAAGCTCGGCGTCGCGGCCCAGGGCGCGGTTGGCGGCCACGGCCGCCTGCACCAGGGGATGCGCGCGCGGGGTGATGCCGGACGGCCTGTCACCCAGGAGCTGCAGCTCGAGCCGCAGGGGAGGCGTGGCGGGGGTGCGGCGGCGGTTCTCGTCGTCGGCGGCACGGTCGAGCGCGGCGCGCACCGTCACGTCGAGCTGCGCCAGGGCACGGGGGTCCTCGCTCCGGAGGTCCAGGTCGAGCCACGCTTCCTGGGGGATGGAATTGAGTCCCGTGCCGCCACCCAACCGCACGACCGCGCAGGTGGTGCGTGGAGCCTGGGGCGTGGGCAAGTCCGCGAGCAATGCCGCCGCGCGGCCGACGGCGTTCGCCGGGTTGGCGATGCCGAATGCGGCCCAGGAGTGGCCGCCGGGCCCGCGGAACGTCACGTGATAGCGTTTGGAGCCGAGGGCGCGGTGGATCACGCGCTCGAGCCCCGCGCCGTCCAACGCGATGAATGCTACCGGAGTGGGGTGGCCCATTCCCGCTTCCTCCTTCCCCATTCCCCCATTCAACAGGTGCTTGACGCCCCGGAGGTCTCCCGACCCTTCTTCTCCCACGGTGGCGGCGAACAGGATCGGGCGCGCCGTGGGGACCCGCGTAGCGACCATGGCTTCCGCCACCGCGACGAGCGCGGCGAGGCCGCGGGCGTTGTCGGAGATGCCGGGGCCCTCGAGCCGCTGGCTGCGCCGCTCCACGGACACATCCACGTCGGCGCCAAACACGGTGTCGAGATGTGCGGCCACCACCACCGGGGCGACCCCGTCCCCCC
>JBGPDL010000077.1:0-12569 GCA_041482275.1 Gemmatimonadota bacterium
AACAAGCTGCTCGCGGGCTACGTCGCGCTGCGCGCGCTCGGCATCCCCGCGAACTTCGTCGACATCCTCCTGCTGCAGACCTTCATCACCTTCCTCCTGTACTTCGCCCCAACGCCCGGTTCGGCCGGGTTAGCCGAGTTTCTCTCGGCGGCGGTCATGCAGATCTACGTCGGGCCCGCGCAGCTGCCGTCGTACGCGCTCATCTGGCGCTTCATCAACAGCTACGCAACGGTGATCGCGGGGTCACTGCTGTTCTGGTCGTGGCTACGCCGCGGTCTGGTCGGGCGCGAAGAGCAGGTCTCGCTCGAGGCGGACGACCTCGCGGGGTGACACCCGGGCAGATGGCGTAAAGCGTGTTTCCTTGCGCGGTTACGCCGTCGGGCGTAACTTCCGGCGCTGCTATTTCCGGCTCAAGGGACTCTCCTGAATGTCGTTGCTCGAACTCGGTAGCAAGAAGTTCACCATCCCGGTGGGCGAGGTGACGCTCGGCAGCGATGCCGGCTGCGCGATCTCGCTCGAGGGCGCGGGGGTCCTGCCGCGGCACGCCTTGCTGCAAGGGCAGCCCGACGGGCAAGTGGTGATCCGGAAAGCGTCGCCGGCGGCGGACGTGCTGATCAACGGCGTCCGGCTTGGAGCCGAGCCCACCCCTCTCTTGCACGGCGACAAAGTGGAAGTCGGCGGTCATGAGCTGACCTTCGTGGACGAGCGCCGATCCGGCAGCACGCAGTACGTCAAGGCGTTCACACCCCCGACGGGTCCCGGGCCGGCAAAACCGGCGGCGAAACCGGCGTCCATCGGCACGACGGGGGGCCGGATCGTGAGCCTCACCGACGGCCGGGAATACGTGCTTACGGGCGCGTCGCTCGTGTTCGGCCGCGAAGCAGGGTGCGACGTGGTGGTGCCGGGGAAGGACGTTTCACGCCGGCACGCGGAGATCGTCCAGACCCCGAAGGGCTACCTGCTGGTCGACTCGAGCACCAACGGCTCATTCGTGAACGAGGAACGGGTGCAGGGTCAACGCATCCTGGCCCGCGCCGACGTCATCCGGCTCGGCGACGAGCAATTTCGCTTCTATGCCGACGTGGGGGTCGCCACGGCAGGGCCGCCTCCTTCACCGGGGCCGGTCGATAGCCCGCCGCCGGCCGCGCCCCTCCCTTCCACTTCTCGAGCGGCGGGTGCACCAGGCCCAGGCGCGCCCGCGGCCGGAGCCGGCGACCGCCTGAGACACACTGTTCACGGCATGGAGGCCGCCGTCCCGCCGGGCGCGCGCCCGCCGCCTTCCGGCCCGCTCGCGAGCTTCCTGGTGCGGAGCGGGGCGCTGATCGGCCAGCGGCTCGCCGTCAAGACGCCCATTGTGAACGTGGGCCGCGCCGACTACAACGACGTGGTGGTACCCGATTCGTCGGTCTCCACCAGTCACGCCAAACTGCAGCGACGCGAAGGCGTGTGGGTGTTGGTGGACTTGGACTCCACCAACGGCACGTTCGTGGACGGGGAGCGGGTGAAGGGCGAGGCGCCGCTTGCTCCGGGGGCGATGGTCCGGTTGGGGGATGTGCAGCTCGTGTTCGAGCCGACCGACGACGCGCACGCTGTGGCGAGGGGCGGCGGGACCCAGGTGCTGAAGACGCCACACTCTCTCGCCGCGGGCGCTCCGCCGCCGCCGCCCGCGGTGAAGGCGGCTCCGGCTCCGAAGCCGCCCCCCCCGGCGCCGGCACCGCCCAGGGCGCCGCGGCCCGTAAGGCCCGTGCCCAAGCGCCCCGCCGCGCAGCAGCCTCCGGCAAAGAAGGGCAAAGGTTGCGGTTCCGGCGCGGCCCTGCTGGTGCTGGGCGCCGCCGGTCTCGCCGCCCTGCTTTACCGGTTGTTGGTCTAGCGTCGTCCCGTGCACATCACCTGCGCCGGCCGCACGGATGTCGGCATCATCCGATCCGGGAACGAGGACAATTTCCTCATGGTCCCTGACCGGGGGATCTTCGTGGTCGCCGACGGCATGGGCGGGCACGCGGCGGGCGAGGTGGCGAGCGAGATGGCGGTCCGCTACGTGGCGCGCGAGCTCGGTTCGCTCAAGGGACTCGGGGACGACCAGGTTGCGGACCGGATGCGCACGGCGATCCGCGCTGGGAACGGCGCCATTTTTCAGCGCACCCTCACCGAGCACGATAAACGCGGCATGGGCACGACGGTCACGGCCCTCGTGCTGTACGACACGCGCTTTCTCATCGGCCAGGTCGGCGACAGCCGCGCCTACCTGCACCGCGACGGCAAGCTGATCCAGCTCACCAAAGACCACTCGTACGTCCAGGAGCAGGTGGACGCGGGGTATCTCACCCCCGAGCAAGCGCGCTCGCACCCGTACTCAAACGTGATCACGCGCTGCGTGGGGGCCAACAGCGACGTGATGCCGGACATCTACCTCGGCACCGTGAAGCCGCAGGACCTGTTCCTGCTCGCGTCCGACGGGTTGACCGGGATGGTCGACGACCCCCAGCTCGCGGAGCTCTTGGCCGGAGACCGGATGCCGCAGGAGCGGGTGGACGACCTGATCACCGAGGCCAACCGCCACGGCGGGCTCGACAACATCACGGCGGTGATCGTGCGGATCGACGCGGTGGACGCCCCGGTGAGCGACGCCACGCAGGTCACGCAGCCGGGGGAGCGGGGGAAGTAGCGCCGGCGCGGTTTCCTCAGCGGCGCAGCAAGGGACGATCCTCCCGGAGTCTCGCCGCCACCTCATCCCTCGACAACATCACGAGCTCCACGATCTCCTTCGCCGGCACCGTCGCCGCTCCCATCACGAACACCCGCAGGCGTCGCGCCGAGCGATACAGCTCGGCAGCCAAGCGCGGAACACCGAGCTGAGTGGCGGCCTCGGCGCCGGCGAGCGGGGTGACCGTGCCGTCCCGTTTCACGAGCGGCAGATCGACCGCCAGCATGGCGGTTTTCGCCGGGAAGTCGAGGAACAGCTCCCCCGGCGCGAGACCGACGTCGTGCGCCAGCCGGTCCTCCACGCGCTCGACCAGATCGGGATCGTGCGACGGCCAGGACGGCGTCTCCGGGGGCAACTCGGCGGCCGGCAGGTCGAGCGCGCGCTTCGCCAGCCGCCGCTCACGCAGGCAGCGGGCGAGGCCGGTCGTGTCCTGACGCATCAGCTCGTGGATGAAGCCGTCATCGGTCGCGAGCGCGATGGCGTCCCGCTCGAGCCGGCCCGCTGCGATCGCGCCCCGCACTAGGCGCTTGAACATCGCGGTCGCGCTCCGCACCGCGTGGTGCCAGTAGACGGTGCGGTACATCTGGTACTTCGCGAACAGCAGCGATTCGAGCGCTGCCAGCCCCTTTTCATGGAGCGCGAGCGTCGCGCGCCCGTCCGGCGCCGCCGCCACCGTCAACGATGTGAGCAGCCGGTCCACATCGATCACGCCGTAGGGGACGCCGCACATCCAGGCATCGCGCGACAGGTAGTCGAGCTTGTCCACGTCGAGCGGGCCCGCGACGAGCCCTGCGAGCGGCTCGCGCGCACGGCCCTGAATAAGCGGCAGCAGGCGCTCGGCTGGCATCCCGAGCTCGGCGAGCCGCTGCGCCAGCTCTCCCCCGGTCAAGTGCTGGGCGGCCAGTGTCTCGTGGTGCGGCAGACCGGCTTCCTCGAGCGCGTGGGAGAAGGGGTAGTGACCGACGTCGTGCAGCAGCGCGGCGAGTTTCAGCCGCACCCGGTCGGCGGGGTCGAGTCGGGCGTCGCCTGTCTCCTCGAGCTGCGACAGCGCGCGCCGCGCCAGATGGTAGGCTCCCAACGCATGCTCGAAGCGGCTGTGTGTCGCACCCGGGTAGACCAGGAACGCGTGGCCCAGCTGGCGCACGTAGCGCAGCCGCTGCACCGCGGGGGTGTCCACCACCGCCAGCGCTTCGGGGTCGAGCCCGATGTTGTTCCAGAGCGGGTCGCGGACGACCTCGAACCGGGTCAACGCGTGGGGCCCGCGTCCCGGACGGCGGCGTGCACCTGGTCCTGAAACTGCGCGAAGTTCTCCCGGAACATCCGCGCCAGCCGCGCGGCCCGCGCATCGTACTCGGCCGCGTCGCGCCACGTGCCGCGCGGCAGCAGCACGTGGTCCGGGACCCCGGGCACCTGGAGCGGCACCTCCAGTCCGAACACCGGCTCGGGCGCCGTGGGGATGCGATCCAACTTCCCGGCGAGCGCCGCTCGCACCATCGCCCGCGTGAGCCCGAGCCGCATCCGCTGGCCTACCCCGTGGGGCCCTCCGCTCCACCCCGTGTTCACGAGCCAGCACTGCACGCCGTGCTTCGCGATCTTTTGGCCCAGGAGCGAGGCGTACACGTTGGCGTTGAGCGGCAGGAACGGCGCGCCGAAGCAAGTGGAGAAGGTCGCCTTGGGCTCGGTCACGCCGCGCTCGGTGCCCGCGACTTTCGCCGTGTAGCCAGAGAGAAAGTGGTACATCGCCTGGGCGGGCGACAGCCGCGCGATCGGCGGCATGATTCCGTACGCGTCGCAGGTGAGGAACAGGATGTGCGACGGCTGGCCGCCCATGCCGCCGGGCACGTGGTTGGGAATGAAATGGATCGGGTAGGATGCGCGCGTGTTCTCGGTGATTTCGTCCGAGTCCAGGTCGATGGCCCTCGTCACGGGGTCGACCACGACATTCTCGAGCACGGTGCCGAACATGCGGGTGGTCGCGAAGATCTCGGGCTCGTTCTCGTGCGACAGCCGGATGACCTTGGCGTAGCAGCCGCCCTCGAAGTTGAAGACCCCCTGATCGGACCAGCCGTGCTCGTCGTCCCCGATGAGCCCCCGGCCCGGGTCGGCCGAGAGCGTGGTCTTTCCCGTGCCCGAGAGGCCGAAAAACAGCGCCACGTCGCCCGTCTCGCCGAGGTTGGCGGAGCAGTGCATCGACAAGACGCCCCGCTTGGGCAGCAAGTAGTTGAGGATCGTGAACACCGACTTCTTGAGCTCGCCGGCGTAGCGCGTCCCGCCGATCAAGACCGTCCGCTGCCCGAAATGGATCGCGACGAACGTGCCCGACCTGGTGCCGTGCGCCGCGGGGTCTGCCTGAAGCTCGGGAGCGTGGAGCACCGTCCAGTCGGGAGCGAAACCGGCGAGGTCGGAGGTGGTGGGGCGGAGAAACATGTTGTAGACGAACAATGCGTGCCAGGCGTTCGGAGTCACGAAGCGGATGCCGAACCGGTGGTTCGGGTCCGCGCCGGCGAACAGGTCGCGCACGAACAGCTCCTGGCCGGCGAGGTGCGCGAGCACCGACGCCTTGAGCCGGTCGAAATGCTCGTGGTCGAGCGATTGATTCACGCGGCCCCACCAGATGTCGGCCTCCGACGACGGCTCACGCACGATGAACTTGTCGTTGGGGCTGCGCCCGGTATGCGGTGCGGTCACCGCGCAGAACGCACCGCCCTGGACGATCACCCCCTCGGCACGGCGGGCCGCGTGCTCGTACAGGGCCGGCGGGCCGAGGTTCCAGTGGACCGGGCGCTGCGGTACGAGGCCGGTGGCTTCCAGCGTGGCGGCGCGCCGGCCCTCGGCGGGGCGGGTGGCGTGGGCGGTCATGCGGCGGGTCCCATGATGGCTCAGGCCGGCGGCCGGCGGCCGTGCTCCTGCGCGTCCACTGCGGCGATCACGGCCATGTTCACGACGTCGTTCACCTCCGAGCCTCGCTGCAACACGTGCACCGGTTGCGCCATCCCGACGAGGATCGGACCGATGGCTTCGGCGCCGCCGACCCGATCGAGCAGCTTGTAGCTGATGTTGGCCGCGTCGAGGTTTGGAAAGATGAGCACGTTCGCCGGGCCGCGCAGTTTCGAGAACGGATAGGTCTTGGTCAAGATCCGTTCCACCACGGCGGTGTCGGCCTGCATTTCGCCGTCCGCCTGCAGCGCGGGCTCACGCTCGTGCAGCAGCGCCACGGCCCGTTGCACCTTGTCGGCAGCGGGGTGGCGCACCGAGCCGAAGTTCGAGAAGGAGAGCAGGGCGACCCGCGGTTCGATGCCCAGCCGGGCGACGAACTCCGCGGTCGCGGACGCGATCTCCGCCAGCGTCTCGGCATCGGGATCGATGTTCACCGTGCAGTCGGCGAAGAAGAACGTCTGCTGGGGCAGCACCAGCATGTAGATGCCGCTCACGTGCCGTCGCCCCGGCTCGGCACCGATCACTTCGAGCGCCGGGCGTATGGCGTCGGAGTAATACATGTCCACGCCGGCCACCACCGCGTCGGCCTGCCCGGCGCGGAGCATCAGCAGCGCGTGGTACAGCGGGTCCAGCACGCGGGCGCGCGCCTCCCGCAACGTGATGCCTTTGCGACGCCGGTGCTCCCACAGGTCCTGCGCGAACGTCTCGAGGTGCACGCTGGCCCGGGGGTTCGCCAGCGTGATCTCCTCGAGCGTGATCCCGGCGTCGTCCGCTCCGCGCCGGATCGCGTCCGGGTCGCCCAACAGGATCGGCTCCGCCACTCCATCGTCCGCCAGGATCCGGGCGGCCTTGAGGATGCGGGGATCCTCGCCTTCGGGGAACACGATGCGCTGCGCCGCCTGCTGCGCGCGGGTCGACAGACCGCGCATCACCTCGCGCGCCCGCCCCAGCCGGGCGTCGAGCTCGGCGCGGTACTCGTCCACGTCGATCACGCGCCCGGCGACGCCCGAGCCCACTGCCGCCCACGCCACCGCGGGGGCCACCCACAGGAGCACCCGCGGGTCGAACGGCTTGGGGATCAGGTAATCCACGCCGAACTTCAGGCGCTCGAGACCGTAGGCCCGCATCACGGCGTCGGGGACCTCCTCTTTGGCGAGCGCCGCGAGCGCGCGCGTGGCCGCCATCTCCATCTCCTCGTTGATCTTCTTGGCACGGACGTCGAGCGCGCCGCGGAAGATGAACGGGAAGCCCAGCACGTTGTTCACTTGATTGGGGTAGTCCGAGCGGCCGGTGGCGATGATCGCGTCGCCGCGGGCCTGGCGTGCCTCTTCCGGCGTGATCTCGGGGTTGGGATTCGCGAGCGCGAACACGATCGGGCGCTGCGCCATCGCCTTGAGCATGTCTCCCGACACGATCCCGGCGACGGAGAGGCCGATGAGCACGTCGGCGTCCCGCAGCGCCTCGGCCAGCGTGCGCGCCTTGGTCTTCTGGGCGAACCGGCTCTTGTACTTGTCGAGATCGGCGCGCTCGGCGTGAATCACGCCCTTCTGGTCGCACATGAAGATGTGCTGGCGCTTCACCCCGAGCCGGACATAGTGCTCGGCCGTGGCGAGCGCGGCGGCGCCCGCGCCTACGAACACGACCTTGATCGCTGCGATGTCCTTGTGCACGACCTCGAGGGCGTTGAGCAGCGCGGCGCCGGAGATGATCGCCGTGCCGTGCTGGTCATCGTGGAAAACGGGAATCGAGAGGGTCTCGCGCAGCTTTTCTTCGATGTAGAAGCAGTCGGGGGAACGGATGTCTTCCAGGTTGATGCCGCCCACCGTCGGCTCGAGCAGCTGGCAGAACCGGATCAGGTCCTCCGGGTCCTCCGAGCCCACCTCCAGATCGAACACGTCGATGTCGGCGAACGCCTTGAAGAGGATGCCCTTGCCCTCCATCACCGGCTTGCCGGCGAGGGGGCCGATGTTGCCCAGCCCGAGCACCGCCGTCCCGTTCGTGACCACGGCGACGAGGTTGCCCTTGGCCGTGTAGGTGTAGGCCTCGTCGGGCCGGGCGGCGATCTCGCGGCACGGCTCCGCCACCCCGGGCGTATAGGCGAGCGACAGGTCGCGCTGGTTCTTGAAGGGCTTGGTAGGCGAGACCTGGATCTTCCCGGGGCGGCCCTGGGAATGGTAGTCGAGCGCCTCCTGACGGCGGATCGACATCGAGGACACAAGTCCTTTTTTGTGAAGGAGTTATGCTACCGGCCTGGACCGGACCTGTCAAGGCGCTGGGCATCAGCGGATGCGGATGGCGCTCAGCCGGGGCACGACCGAGGCCGCCAACGCCGCAGTGCCATCGCGGCTGAAGCGCAGCGTGAACGCCGCGCCGGCCGGTCCCTGCAGCGCCCGATGATACGCGCCGGAGCCCGCCGGGAGCGTCCCGCTCAGGTTCACGGCATTCCCCCCACCGGCGGTCGGGACCAGCGGGAATGGGCGCCCGAAGTCCGCCGGGTCCTGGGTGTTGAGTGACGCAAAAGTCTTCCGGAAATGCCACGACGTGTATGTGAGCTCGGGCGGCGGCGTGAACCCGGCAAGGTCCGAGACCCAGTTCGCCAGCGCCCAGTGCGTCACCACGGCATCGAACCGCTGGCCCGTCTGAGCGGCCACGTTGGCGGCGCCCGTGGATGAGCTGTGGACGAGCTTGCGGGGCAGCGAATCGCCGTACTGATCCACCACGTACCGCACGAACAACCAGCTCGCGCCGATCTCCGGGAGGGTGCCGTTGTCGAAGGGAATCAGCAGCGGGTTCGCGCCGGGCGCCGCGAGGTATTTGTACGCATCGAACACATCGTTGATCGCGTACTGGCTGAACGAGGCCGAATCGCCTGGGAGGTAGCTCCGTCCCGCGAGCTCTTCGGCGTACTTCGAGAGACCCTCGTCCAGCCATCCGTCTTCAGTGTTCCCGGCGTTGACCAGCACGTGCTGCACGAAGCTGATCATGTGCTGGAACTCGTGGGTGAACGTCACCGGTGTGCTGCGTTTGACGTCCGTGACGGTGTGGGCGCAGCTGAGCGTGCCGCCCGGGTCTGCCACGACGGAATAGAAGACCTCACCGTCGTTGAACTGCGTCCGGACCGTAGGATCGAGGTCCGCCGCGAAGAAAAAGCCGGCAATGAAGCCAGAGGCGTTACACTGGGTCTTCGTGACGAGAGCGTTCACAACCCCGGTCATCATCACGATCACCACGCCGTTCGAGTCGACATCGGACTCCCGGCCGAAGGCGGTGGTGTCGAGGGGGTAAAGGCGGCCGTCGAACAGCGCGCCAAGAGTATCCAGGTCTGCGGGGGTGAGCCCGTTCGTGGGCGCGAGCGTGTCCACGTACACGGCGATGTGGGTGCCCAGGCTTTGCACTCGCGCGGCGACGGTCTTGAACGACGAGCAGGTCAGCGTGGCGCAGACTCTGAACGTCCGCAGGCTCCCCACCGCAGGCGGACCGGCGGCGACGAGGGACGGCGTGAAGCGCGGCCCGGCGAGGGGCGGTACGGCAAACGTGCGGGTTGGAGCGACGCGTCCTGCAGTCGGAACGGCGACGACACCCCCGGCGTGCCGCTCGCCGACTGCGGAACGAGCAGATACTCCGCCGAGTCGACGGCCGATGCGTTTGCCGCGAACGTGACACAACCGCCGTCCGACGCCGGGTCGATCGACAGGTATGCGCCGACCGCCAGCATGACCTGGGACGCCAGCGCGGAGCTGCACGCGGGCGCGGCCGGTCCGGCCGGGTGGTCACCGCTGCAGGCGGCCGTCGCGGTGAGCGACCACATCACGAGGTGTGCAACGGTGCGACGCTGCATCTTGGCCTCCGCGCTGGCGTGGTACGACGCCCCTCAGGCACCGATGTTGACCCGCAGCTGCACGCTGCGAGGCCTGCCCACCGACGCGCCGCTGAAGAACACACCTTTGAGCAGGTACTGCTTGTCGAAGATGTTCTCCACGTACACCTGCGGCCGGACGACCACGCTGCCGAGGGCGATGGCGTAGCCGGTGCTGGCATTGACGATGAAGCTCGGCGCGACCTTGATGGACTTGTTGAAGTCGAACAGGCCGGTCCCGTAGGTCGAGTCGGGGTCGGCGCCGTTCGTCAAACCGCTGCCGTAGATCCCGGTGGTAGACAGGTAAAACCCGTGCTGCGAGTACACCACGTTGGCGACCCCGGACAACCGCTGATCGTGGTCGAGGTCGAACGTCCCCGACGGCGGCTGAGTCGGGAAGAAGCCGCCGGTGATCGCTCCGTAACCGTAGGCATGATTGAGCGCGACGTTCACGTACCCTGACACGGGCCCGCGCGGCCGGATTTCGACGACGCCCTCGATTCCGGTGATGCGCACCTGCGCGATGTTCACCGACGTGACGATCGCCGATCCCGGCACGGTGTTGTCGTCGATCCCCGGGGAGCTCCGCTTGTGATAGGCCGAGAGCTTGGTCACCACGTCGAACGGGAAGCGGTGTACGTACCCGATCTCGGAGAAGTCGTCGCGCTCGGGGAGGGTTGGAGCCGCGGCGACTCCACCCTGGGCCGTGCTGGTGATGGCGCGCAGGTCCTCGACGTTGGTGGGAAGGAACAGGCGGCCGTAGTAGACCCAAAACGTGTTGGCCGGGCTCGGGAAGAAGCTGAGCTTCACCCGCGGGCTGACTTGGTGCTGGTTGCCCGCGAACGGGGCGTTGTGGTTGTCGAACCGCACACCGGTCCGGAGCTCCCACTTGTCCGAGGGCGCGATCGCCGTCTGGGCGTAGACGGCTACGTCACTGCCCTTGAGGTCGGAGTTTGATGCGGGCCCGGGGCTCCCCGCGTTGGTGACCGTGGAGAAGTCCTCATGCCCACCGGTGTACGACGCGAGCAGGCCGGTCTTGAGCTCGAGACCGTGATGTGGCTGCAGCGTATAGTCCAACTTGAGTCCCACCGTGTGGAAATTGCGGTCCTCGCTGAGGATGTAGTGCGCGGTGTCGGGAGAGAAGACGAACGTCGCCGAGTCGGTGAGACCCGGCGTATAGGTCAGGCTTCCGTCGCGGAAGAAACCGGCGACGAACAGTTCGGATGACCGCCGGTTTTCGGACGCGATCCCAGCGTCAAAGCGGTGACGCCAGCCGAGGTTGACGAACCCGTTCACGTCCTGCTGGTGGTCGTCGATGATCCCTTCGACCGAGTCGAACGGCACGGCGAACCGCGTCCGCGAGCGGTTCAGCTCGAGGTTCACGACGTCGCGGTCGGACGGGACGTACTGGATCTTGGCGAAGCCGAACAGATCCTGGCCGTCGTTGTGAAAATTCACGGCTGCGTGCGTGGCGGTGTCGAACACCACCGGCTCGCGCCGCATGTCGGTCGCCTGGCGGGCGCCGGAGAAGAAGAAGCTGAACTTGCCGGCGTTGGTGCTCAGGTTCAGCGCCTGACCGTTCGACGAGAACGACCCACCATAGCCCGACGCATCGAGGTGCAGCCCGCCCGACGGAATGCGCGTGGTGACGTTGACGACGGCGGCGTTCTTGTTGCCGTACTCCGCGTCCCAGCCGCCCGTTTGGAAATCGATCTGATTCACGACCTGCGGGTCGAACAGCTCGTTCAAACTGCCCGAGATGCCGGCGGGCACCGGTACGCCGTCGACGTAGTACGTGTACTCGGCGTGCTGGCCCCGGATGTGCACCTCGCCGGTCGGGGCGCGTGCCGCGCCCACGATCGACTGCTGCAGGATCTGCGACGTGGTGTTGGTGGGTGCGCCGTGATAGTCGTTTTGTTTGAACACCTGGTTGCCTGTGCGTGTGTCCACGGCCAGCGGTACCGCTGACGTCACCTCGACCGCGGACAGGTTGATCGGGAGGGGAACGAGGTGGAAGTCGGCCTGGCTGAGCCCCTCGCCCGATCCGACGGACACGTCCTGCGCCGCGGCGCGGTAGCCCAGATAGCGGGCTTCCACGCTGTAGGATCCCGGGGGCAGGTTGTGGACTACGTAGCGGCCGAACGCATCGGTGGTAGCGGTCGCGACGGTCGTGGTGCCGCGCAGGATCCGCACTTCGCCGCCGGGCAACGGGGTGCCGGCCGCGCTGTCGGCCACCGAGCCCCCGACGTCGCCGTCGTCCCGCAGGGCAGCTGCGATCGACGTGGCGAGGGCGGGCCGGGCCGCGAGCCCCGCGGCGGCGAGCCACGCCACGGCCATTGTGCAATGGAATATCTTCGCGTTCATACGCTCTCCTAGACGTGCGTGAGTGCCAGGGAACCCGCGTGCCATCCCGGGTGGCGGGACAACGCGACGGATCGGTTCACGTACCGGCGACGCGCGCGGCGCGACGCGTCGCTAGGAGAGCGCGGGTGGAGCTCGGGGTTGCGGGTGGAGCCGAGCCAGCGGGTGCGGCAGTTCGGCGGGGTCCGCCTGCCGGCGCGGCCGCGCGTCGGCCAGCGCGAGCCGAAGCCTGCTCGCCCGACTGGTGACGGCAGGGGCCGTGAGAAAATGGCACAGCGCGCAGTCGGGTGCGTGGATGCGCGCGCAACTCTTCGTGGTGTGTGACTCGACGTGCGGTTGCGCCGCCGCGCCGGCGGCGTCGAGGCGGGCGTCCGCCAGCGCTGCGGCGCCCGGCGACCCGAGCTGCAGCAGGGTGCCGAGGAGCCAGAAGAGGCGCGTGCCGGGGGAGCGCCGGGTCACGGGTCTCACGCCGGCGCCCGCACCAGCCGCCGCAGCACGATTGCCCCCAGGAGCACCAGCCCGTACATGCATACGATCAGCGGACCGGTCGGGAGATCGCCCGCGAGCGAGAGCCACAGACCGAGGATCGAGGCCAGTGCCCCCGAGCCCCACGAGATGTAGGCGAGCCGCTGCATGTCGCGGGTGAACAGGAATGCGATGACCGCCGGCACGACCAGGAAGCTGAACACCATCAGCACGCCGGCGACCGGC
>JBGPDL010000078.1:0-12330 GCA_041482275.1 Gemmatimonadota bacterium
AACGGGTAGCGCCATGTCCCACTTCGGCTTCACCAAACAACTCGTGGTGCTCGACAGTACGAGCGCGAACAGCAGCACCCGCACCTCCAATCCCGTGCTTGTCGCGGACGCGACGCAAATCGGCGCGTCGTGGCAGACGCAGGCTGCGGTCGCCAGCAACTTGACCATCCAAGGCTCGAACGAAGAAGGCTTTCAGAGCGCGATCGCGCTCTGGAGCACCGTGAGCGTCGTGGCGGGACAGGGCATCTTCACGATCACGCCCGGCGCCCGCTGGCTGCGCTTCGTGCGTCCCGCGGTAGACTCGCAAGGTAGCGTGATCCTGGACTATCGCGCCATTTAACATTGCGCCCACTTCCCAATTGCCCGGCACCGTCGGTGCCGGCTTCTCCTGGTCGGGCCACGGCGCCCCGGACACCGACGCGGTTGCGTCGGCGCGTCGTGACGCCGTGCCCCGCCAGCCCCCGCGACGCGCCACACTGTCCCACGTGTGGCGTCGCGCCGCCGCGTGCAAGCTGCAAGTGGGAACGCAACTACTCGACGCATCCCGTGTGCGTCGTGTGCTCGTACTTACTAATCACTCAGGAGTAAAAAACGCATGAAAAGGAAGCCCACAGCTCAAAGCATCATTCCCGGATTCTCGAACGCCCCAAAAGTCGGCGACGGCAACTTGCCCGCTGGCGAGCCCGCCCCCACGCGCTCTAGCAAGCCCGAAGTGGCGAACTCAATTAAGCCCGGCGTCCGCTATCAAGGCGACGCGGCGTCCGCCGCGTTCCCAAGCGGCTCGAATCCGCGCCAGCAGTCGAAGGGCTAGCGCTTCACAGCGAAGTGGCAAGCCGTACACGCCCGCTCAACGGCCCCGTGTGGGTCCAGCGGTTGCACAGATCGACTTGTCCACTCTCGCGGGCGGAGAGGGGCTAGGTTGTATTTGTTGTTGACTTTGGGGTGGGGTGGTGGAAGGGTGCGCGCAGCCAAAATGTCGCATCCTGACCGTCGGTGCCGCAAAAACACCCTTTTCTTGTGACCCGCCATGCTTCAACTTGGAGGCAGGGTTCACCGCTTGGCCGCAAAGCCAGAGCGGATCGCCGGGCGCGGTTCGGGAGTCAAGAACCAAAAGGAGCGAGCTATGCGACACGTCTGCGCGTTCTTCATCGCGGTTGTCGTGGCCCTGGCTGGCTGCTCCGAGAACGCGATGGTTCCCTCCCAGACCGCGGGTCCGCCCGCGTCCATGCAGATCGTCTCGGGCGACCAGCAGAGTGATACAGTGGGCCGCCAGCTTCCACAGCCGCTCGTCGTTCGAGTCCTGGATTCCGCTGGGCTTCGCGTAGCCGGTCAGATAGTCAATTTCCGAGTAACAGCGGCGGGAGGGTCCGTCTTTGCCGGGGCGGCGATTACGAACGACTCAGGCGAAGCTCGCGAACGCTGGACGCTTGGCACAGTAGCAGGCGATACACAGAGAGTTGAAGCGCGCGCAGTCGATACTCAGACCGGCCTCGCGCTCGTGTTCGGCGTCTTTTCGGCTGTGGGCGTACCGGATGCCCCCACGACGGCCACGAAGGTGGGAGGCGATGGACAGAGCGGTGCCAGCGGAGCAGCACTTGCCGACTCTCTCTCGGTGAAGGTGACGGACCAGTTTGGAAATGCCGTATCTGGGACGACAGTAACGTGGAGTGTGAGCAGTGGGGGCGGGAGCGTGAACCCGGCGACCGTCGCCTCGAATGCAGCCGGGGTGGCCAAGACGAAGTGGACCCTCGGTTCTGTGATCGGCGTCCAGAACGTCACCGCGGGCATCGGCGGCCATGCCCCGGTCACCTTCGCAGCAACATCCGCAGCACCCAGCACGCCGACTTTCGTCACCATTGTCAGCGGAAATAATCAGACAGGAGTGGTTGGGACTGTCCTACCCGAGTCGCTCGCCGTGCGTGTGACGGATCAGAATGGGATCAACGTCGCGGGCGTTACCGTGACGTGGACAGTTACCGGTGGTGGGGGATCAATTAGTCCCGCGACTAGCACTACAGCCTCGT
Organism: Gemmatimonadota bacterium; assembly: GCA_041482275.1. GTDB lineage: Bacteria > Gemmatimonadota > Gemmatimonadetes > Gemmatimonadales > GWC2-71-9 > AG41. Next base: position 2,025 of record JBGPDL010000078.1, read on the forward strand.
CGGGCTTAGCCAAGACGCAATGGACGCTCGGCAGCTCCAACACCCAGCAAACGGTGCTCGCATCTGTGCCGGGCATCGCGGGTCCAACCTTCCAAGCGCACGCAGCCATTCCGCTCACGCTAGCTACGATCAGCGCGGGCGGTAACACGCAAGCCGCGCACACGTGCGGTCTCACGGCCAGTGGTGCCGCTTACTGCTGGGGTGCGAACCCGTTCGGCGAGCTTGGGAACGGAACGTTTGCAAGCGCTCTACCGGTACTCGTGAGTGGCGGCCTGTCCTTCGCTACTATCGACGCAGGTGGCTACCACACCTGTGCCCAGACCACAGGGGGTGCGATCTACTGCTGGGGCTATGACGTATACGGTCAGCTCGGGGACAGCTCGCAGGCATCGGAAAGTTCGCCGGTCCCATTTAGATTCGCGCTCGCGCTCACGTCAGTGAACGTCGGCGGCTGGACCGACTGCGGCCCCACTGCCGCTGGGAACGCATACTGCTGGGGCTGGGGCGGCCGTGGCGAGCGCGGCGACGGAACAACTACGGAGACGGGGCTTACGCCTGTGCAAGTGCTTGGGAGCCTGACGTTCTCGATGATCCGCATTGGTGCATACCACACATGCGGGCTGATTACCGGCGGGACAGCGTATTGCTGGGGACTCAACGAGAGTGGCCAGCTCGGCAATGGCACGGTGACGAATAGTGCGACGCCCGTAGCAGTCGCGGGGGGACTCACGTTCGCGATGATTGCGCCGGGCGGCATCTATCTCGTGAATGCTGAGCACACTTGTGGGCTCACAAGCGCCGGAGCGGCGTACTGCTGGGGTACGGACGGCTACGGTCAACTGGGTGACGGGGGTAGCGTCAACCAAGAGGCACCAGTACTGGTGAAGGGTGGGCTGACGTTCTCCACTATCACGGCAGGAGGCTATCATACATGCGGGCTCACCACGGGTGGCGTCGCGTATTGCTGGGGCCGTAACGACTCAGGGCAGCTCGGGACGGGCACCACAGCAAATGCCGCGGTTCCCGCGCCGGTGGTAGGAGGTTTGACGTTCGTGGTCATTGACGCTGGCGCATACCACACGTGCGGTGTCACAGCTAGTGGCGCTGCGTACTGCTGGGGCGACAACGGCTACGGTGAGCTGGGCGATGGGACGACGACCAACCGGCCGACGCCGACACGCGTTGTAAGTCAGTGATGGCATTCGGCGTGCCGCCGCTCCGGTTGCTGCGGCATGTGAAGGACTAGTAACTAGTAGCTTGCGGGAGGCGCGGCTTATGAATGAAGAGGAGCAGCGCAAAGAAGACGAGCGGAGAGAAAAACAGAAGGACGCATACTTGCGGCTCGACTCACGCGTCTACGACAAACTCTTCGGGCAACAGCCTAATTTCGTACCGTCCAAGCAGCCCACCTACAGCACGAACGTAGGCGACAATCGCGCCGTTGAGGACTGGCTGGAGGCCAACGGTTGGACAACAACTACGGCGGCGTGGGACGACAAACACGAGCGCTATACGGTTGTTATCACCAACGGTACACGAACCGTAACGGAGAGCGGCACACAAGAGCTTGAAGCCATATGCCGCGCGTTCCTGGGAGCCGCGCCGTAGTCGCAGCCACTTTGCCGTAACTTTGCCGGTCCCGCTCCGCAGGAGCGGTCCGACGCGGTCCTACGCGGTCACAGTTAGCTATAAGAACGGGGCCCTCGCAGGGCCCCGCCGGTTTTCAAGACCGCCGCCTTACCAGTTAGGTCTAGCCCTCCCGGATTGCAGCGCTCTAACTTAGCGCCTCAGCAGCGACAGCAAAAGCCTTCGACCTGGCGTCAGGCTCGCGCTCCACCCGCGCGCTCTCCTTCTCCTCCTTCTTCTTCGCGCCCATAATCCCGCTCTCGAAGGTGGTACCGCCCCGCCGCTCAGCGCGGTTGCTCAAACAGATGCCTCCCAAGCGCTCAACGATAGCTGGGGCCAAGCGGGCGTGCTACTTTTTTCGTGTCCCAGGCCGTGTTGACCCACCGCCCAGCGGAGCTCACGCATGCGTACCACGCCGACCGCAGCGCAAGGAGCAGGCATCGCCCTCATCCTCGTCACGGGCGCGATTCACTTGATCGACGCTCCCGGCAGCTTCGGTGACGCGACCTACAAGGGGTGGCTCTTCGTGGCAAACGGGACAGCCGCCATCGTCGCGGCCTTCGGAATCTATCGCGGCGAGCGAAGCTGGGGTTGGGGACTCGGCGTACTGGCCGCGGGCGGAGCGCTGGTGGGCTACGTGATCAGCCGTACGGTGGGCCTGCCTGGCCTCGCGCCGGACGTCTGGCTCGAGCCGTTAGGCATCCTGTCGCTCATGGTCGAGGCCACGTTCATCGTGCTGTTCGCGCAATCGCGCCGGGAAGCGCCGCCCGGGGGATAGAGCGCGCGCTCGCGGCGCCCCCGCGACCCGGTCAACGCTCGGTCGGCGGTGTGAATCCGTAGCTGGTGTTCTTGAAGACGGAATCGGCCAGCACCAGCGCCCGCGTGGCGAGCTCCGGTTTGGCGGGGCGCAGCACCTGCGCCAGCGATTGATACAAGAGCCCGTAGGTCGCGAGGATTCCCTCCGACGGCCGGTCCACCCAGCCGCGCGGCCGGCTGCGCGCCGCCGAGTCGCCGTGGTAGACGTTGAAGGCGAGCGCTTCGGTGCGCGGCACGTTCACCCATCCGAACGCGGATACGAGCTTGATGCTGTCCGATTCGGCGAGCGGCTGCCCGTGCAGCTTGCGCACGAAGCCCTGGCCCTCGAGGTAGGCGGTGAGCCCGAACTGGTCCGCGTACGGGCCCACGGTGCGCGAGAAGTAGACGGGCCGTCTGCTCATCTGGTCCTTGATGGCCTGGAGCACGATCACGTCCGCGCGCTCGAGGTACTGGCGGCCCAGCTGCTGCGGGTCGAGCGTGACGGTCACGCCGGCCAGGTTGACCGCTGTCTTTGCGTCGCCGAGCCAGTACACCGGCTGCAGGTTGGCCACCTGCTCGTCGCTGTAGCTGAGCAGTTTGCCAGCGGGCTTCGGCCAGGCGCGACCGCGGTAGATCGCCGGCGCCGTGGTGGAGTCAAAGGTCGCGAGCGGCCGCCGCTGCAGCTGGCGCAGATACCAGTCGGTATTGGCGAGCGACAGATTGACGATGGTCACGTCCTGCCGGATGTGCTCCACCTCCTGAGCGTACCACAGCGGGAACGTGTCGTTGTCGCCGGCCGTCACCAGGACGCCGTACGGCTCCACCGACTGCAGCACGTCGAACGCGAAGTCGCGCGCCAGCGTCTCGCCCTTGCGCGAGGCCGTGAGGTGGTTTCCCGCGAGCGGGATCAGCGCCAGCAACAGCACCGGCGTCGCGAGCGCCCAACGTCGCGCCGCGTCCGGCTCGCGCTGCTCCAGCAACTCGGCCACCCACTCCATCAGCGCGGCGAGTCCCATCCCGACCCACACACCCCACAGCGCGAACGAGGCGATGAAGAAGTAGTCGCGCTCGCGCACCTCGCGGGCGAGCTGCGTCCGGTCGCCCTCCCACGAATACCCGTACTTGAAGTTCAGGTAGAAGATGAGCAGCAAGGTGAACGTGGCGACGAGCGAGGTCATCGCGATGGCCGTGCGGCGGTCCGCTTTCCAATGGCGGTAGGCGCCCAGGCTGCCGAGGGAGAAAAACAGGATCGCGAGCGCGCCACGGACGCGCGGGGCCCAATCGTGGCCCCACTGCCAGGTGAAGTACTGGATCCACATCCCGATCTGGGCGACCAGCGTCGCCTGCCGCTGGGTGACCGGGGGCTTGCCGTACTGCTGGCGGGTCAGCACGTCCCACAGCGCCTGGCGCGTGGTGGGCTCGCCCTCGTTGATCGGCGGGAAGTGCGCCGCCCGGATCGGCAGGTACAGATACACCGACACCCCCACCACGGCGACGAGCAGCAGGGCGAGAGCCAAGTCCCCGTTCCGCGCCCTGGCGAGCGCGTACGCGAGCGCCGCGAGGAACACCACGACGGCCGCTTTGAGCGGCGTCGCGCTTTCGAGCCCGCTTGCGAGGATCAGCCCGTACACGCTGCAGAACAGGAGCCACTGCGACCACTCCACCTGCCGCGCCGCCTCGTCCGCCGGCCGCTCGTTCTTGAGCAGCGGGAACAACAACACGGCCACCACCGGACCCACCAGCACGCCCATCATGTGATTCGTGGAGGTGAGGGCGAGCAGGTATACGATCAACAGGAGATGATGGTCGTGCGCCTCACCGGCGGGCTGATCGTCCCAGCGCACGATGAGCCACAGCACGAGCGCGATCGAGAGCAGCGACAGGGTGTACACCTTCTCGTTCACGACGGACTGATTCCATACGGTGAATGCCGTCGCCGACACGAGCGCCCCGGCCACCGCGGCGAGCCGGCGCGGCAGCCGCGCCGGCACCCAGCCGCGCATCCACCGCTCGCCCACCAGGAACCAGCAGCCCGCGGCGATCGCGCTCGTCACCGCGGCGAGCAGATTGATCCGCATCGCGTACCCCGCCGCGAGCGGCAGCAGGCCCCAGGTGTGCGCGATCATCGTGAACAGCGGGTTCCCGGGCGGATGCGGGATGCCGAGCACGTACGCGGCCGCGATGTATTCGGACGTGTCCCAGAACTGCGTGGTCGGGGCGAGGGTCGCCACGTACAGGATCAGGGCGCCGAGGGCGACGCCGGCGGCCCACACATAGGGCGGGCGCTCGACATCCGCATACGTCGTCAGTGGCTCGCTCATGCTCTCGTCACGGGTTAGTGCCGGAACTGCCGCAGGCCGGTGACCACCATCGCCAGGCCCGCCTGATCCGCCGCCGCGATCACCTCGGCATCCTTCACGGACCCGCCCGGCTGGATGATCGCGCGCACGCCGGCGCCGGCGGCTTCTTCTACCCCGTCGGCGAACGGAAAGAACGCGTCGGAAGCTAACACGGCGCCCGCCGGATCGTGCCCCTGCTGGCGCGCCTTGTGCACCGCCAGGAACGACGCGTCTACCCGCGACATCTGGCCCGCGCCGATTCCGATCGCCGCCTCGTCGCGGGCGAGGAGGATCGCGTTCGACTTGACGCTCCCCACGGCCGTCCACGCGAACCGCAGATCGCGCCACTCGGCCTCGGTCGGCCGGCGGGCGGTCGCGACCTTCCAGCCCGATTCGTCGGCCGCCTGCGCGGCGCGGGCGCGGTGCTGCACCACAAAGCCGCCCCGGATGCGTTTCCAGTCCCAGCCCGCGGCTTCTCCGGCCGGGAGGCGCACCACGCGCAGGTTCTTCTTCTCCCGGAACACCGCCAGCGCGTCGTCCCCGAACGCCGGCGCTACGACCACTTCCACGAACAGCTGGCGCATCGCCTCGGCGGCCGGCCGGTCCACGGTCGTGTTGAACGCGACCACCGAGCCGAAGGCGGACGTGGGGTCGGTGGCGAGGGCGCGCTCGTACGCGCGCGCCGGCGAGCGGCCGAGCGCGATGCCGCAGGGCGTGGTGTGCTTGATGATGGCGCACGCCGCGCAATCAGAGCCCGTCGCCTGCGAGCTCCAGGGCGCCACCGCCAGCAGTCCCGCGTCCAGGTCGAGCAGGTTGTTGAACGACAGCTCCTTGCCGTGCAGTTGCTCCAGGTCGCGGATCCCGGGCTCGGCTGTGGCATAGAGCGCCGCGGCTTGATGGGGATTCTCCCCGTAGCGGAGCTCCTGGCGGCGCTCGAGCGCCAGCGTCAGACGCTCGGGCCACCCCGGCGCGTCCTCGGTCAGGTAGCCGTGGATCGCCGCATCGTAGGCGGCGGTGTGGGCAAAGACCTTGGCGGCGAGCTCCCTCCGCAACCCCGGGCTTGCGCCCGGGGTCAGTGTGCCCGCCTTGAGGGCTGCGATGACGACCGGATAATCATCCGGGTCCACGACCACGATCACGTCCTGGTGGTTCTTCGCCGCCGAACGGAGCATCGAGGGGCCGCCGATGTCGATCTGCTCGATCGCCTGCGCGAACGTCACGCCGGGCCGCGCCACGGTCTCGCGGAACGGATACAGGTTCACGGCGACCAAGTCGATCGGCGCGATGCCGTGCTGGGCGAGCGCGGCGCGATCGCCCGGATCGGCGCGGCGGGCGAGCAGGCCGCCGTGCACCTTGGGGTGCAGCGTCTTCACGCGGCCGTCCATCATCTCGGGGAAACCGGTCACCTGCTCGATCGGGATGACCGGGATGCCGGCGCTGCGGAGCGCCGCGGCGGTGCCGCCCGTGGACACGAGCTCCCAGCCGAGCGCCACCAGCTCGCGGGCGAGCTCCACCACGCCGCGCTTGTCCGACACCGACAGCAGCGCCCTGGCTTTCACCAGGTCTCGGCGACGGCGCGGATCAGATCGGCGAGGCTCGCCACGTCCTTCAGGTCCACGACTTCAGCGGGCGAGTGCGAGTAGCGGAGCGGCCAGCCGATCGCCACGTCCACGACGCCGTAGGGAGTGAACACCGAGCCGTCGTTGCCGCCGTTGGTGGTGCCGACCTGGAGCGCGATGCCCCGCGCCCGTGCCACGCGCACGAGCGAATCCACGTAGGCGGGCGGGGTGACCGACGAGTTGTCCACCGCTCGCGCCACCGCCCCCCGGCCGATCGGCGCGACGGCGAAGTTGGGGAGCTCGAGCGGCGAGTCCGCCGACACGAACGTGTCGATCGCGTGCACGCGCCGCACCGTGGTGCCGAGCGCGGCGGCCACGGCCTGCGCACCCTCGAGTCCGATCTCCTCGCGCGTGCTCCAGACGAAAATGACCTGGTGCTTGAGCGCGCCGCGGTCCAGATGGCGCAGCGCGAGCAGCTGCGCGGCCGAGCCGACCCGGTCGTCGAACGAGCGGCCGGTGGCCCGCGTGCCCGCGAGCCGGACGTAGCGCTTCGGCATGGTGACGGTCTGCCCGATTCTCACGCCCCGGTCGAGCGTGGCCGCGCGCGAGGTCGTTCCCACGTCAATGCGGAGCGGGGGAGGGGTGTGTCGAGTAAAGCCGGAATCGCGCGGCATGAACACGCCGGCCACGTCGCCCGTGCCGGTGTGCACCAGCGCCGGCTGCGCCTCGAACAGCGACCCGAAAAATCCCCCGCGCGTCTCGAGCTCGAGCGAGCCGTCGTCGTCGATCCCCGTCACCCGGAATCCGATCTCGTCCAGGTGCGCGACGAACACGACCGGAGGACTCCCCTGACCCACTCGCACCCACAGGTTCCCGGCGCTGTCGGTCGAGGGCGCGGCCCACGCGGGCAACAGCCGCGTGACCATCTCACGCACGGGACCCTCGGCGCCTGAGACTCCGTAGGACTCCACGAGTTGGGACAGGACGGACTGCGCTTCCGAAATGCGGGACGCGTCCTGGGCGTTCAGCCGGTTGGACGGGTAGGCGGTGAGGAGCAGCACCGCCAGAGCCGTTCCCCTGACCGTCTTCATCTTCCCTCCATCCACGTCACGAGCTCCTGCGCGAGCGCGTTCGCATCCTTGAGCGCCACGGTCTCGACGCCCGTGTCCCGGTAACGCGCCGCCAAGGCTGCGGTCCTGGTCTCGCCGAACGGTCCCAGCAGGGCCGTGACCGTCGCGATCCCGGCGTTCCCCGCATATAGGCTCTGCACCGTGAACGCGACCACGACCGTGCCTTTGACCTTGGGCTTGGCCTGCACCGCGGCTGCTACGGCGGCGCACGCGGCGCGCCGCCCCGCCGCCGGCGCGGCGAGCAGCCGGTCACCGTAGAGCCGAGGCTCTTTGGCCAGCGACACCGGCGCCAGCACGGCCAGGCCCAGGCCGTCCACCTCCGCCGCGTTGCTCGCGCCCACGTCCACATACGCGTTGTCGACCGTGAACACGGGATCGGGCGCGCCGGGCCCGCCGCGACCGCGCGTCAGGTGCGTCGACTTGACCGCCACCACGCCGGGCACCGCCCCCCGGGTGCCGAACACCGTCACCCGATGGCCCTCGAGCTGCTGGTCGAACAGGGGAGAGGCGACCCGCGGCCCACCTCCCACGCGCCGCAGCAACAGGTAGCCGTCGGGCAGGACATTCCCCACCACGTATCCGATCTCGTCGAGCGGGCAGGTGAGGAGCCGCTTGGGCGCGCCCTGTCCGAGCGTGAGCGTGACATCGCCGGCGCGATCGCGGCTGCTCCCGGGGAACAGTGCCACTAACGAATCCGCCATCGCCTGCTCGAGACCGGTGACGGCGGTCATCCCTGCGAAGCGGAGGGCGAGCGCGTCGATGGACTGGGCGGTCAGGCGGTCAGACGGGTGGGCGGTTAGCAGCAGTACCACAGCCGTCCCGCCAATCGCCCAACCGGCTAGCCGTCTAGCCGTCGCTTTCGAAATTGATCGCAACGTTGTCCCCTGTGACGAAAGCCGAACCGCTCGCGAACAACCGCACCGGCTCCTTCGGCACTCCTCGCCGGGCCAGCTCCAGCACCACCTGCGGCAGCAACCGATGCTCCACGTCGAGCACGCGGGCGCCGAGCGACTCGGCGGTGTCATCCGGTCGCACCGGCACCGGCCACTGGGTGATGATCGGGCCCCGGTCGAATTCCTCGTCCACGTAGTGCACGGTGGCGCCGGACAGCATCGCGCCGCTCGCGAGGACCGCTTGGTGCACGCGGCGGCCGTACATCCCGGGGCCGCCGAACGCGGGGAGCAGGGCCGGATGGATATTAATCATGCTCCAGCGAAACTGCGCGACCGCGGCGGCCGGGACGCGTTTCAGGTACCCGGCGAGGACAACGAGCCGGACCTCACCCGCGGCGGCCGCAATCTCGCGCGCATCGCCGGGGTCCGCGAGCACGATGGCGGGGACGCCGGCGCGCTGCGCGCGCTCGAGCGCACCGGCGCCGGCGCGGCTCGAGACGACGCGCGCAATCCGGGCGTGCGGCGATCCCCGCAGCGCATCGAGCAGCGCCTGGAGATTGCTGCCGCCGCCCGAGACGAGCACCGCCACGGCGACGGGGTGTGGCGTCATCGGGTGCAGGGGGCGAGCGACGCGGGCTTCGGTCCGGCGACCGCGGAGAGGGCGAACGCCCCAGTCGCGCGCCGCTCCCGGCTCGTCACCACGACGAAGTACTCGCCCGTGCGCGGGAGTCGCACGGTGAGCCGGGCGTTGCAGCGACCGCCCGAGTCGTCGTCCTGGGGCGATGCGGTGTCGAGGCCGGGGCCCAGCAGGAAGGCGTAGGCGTCGAATGCGTCGGACGTGAGGTCGATCGTCACGGTCTCGCCCGCGCGGCCCGCGAGCCGCCACTCCTGGGCGTAGGTGCGCTCCGCGGCGAGCAGCACGTCCCGCCGGGTGAGCGAGTCCCGCACCGTGTCGCCCAGCGCGAGCGTTCCGCGCGGCGCCGGCTTTCCCTGCGCGGCCGCCGCGCCGGGAGGGAGCAGGAGCGCAAGCACCACCACCGCTTTCCACGGCCCCATGGCGCCCGCAATCTGCGGGCGCTAGCCGCTGCGCACAATCTCGGCGGCGGCGGCGGCCAGATCGGGCACTGGGGGGATACCGAGCGCGCGCGCCTGCGCCGCGTGTGCGGCACCGTGTCCGGTCGTCACCAGCAGCGCGCGGCCGCCGAGCGTCCGCGCCGGCGCCACGTCGCTCAAGCGATCACCCACCCAGTACGAGCGCGCGAGGTCGAGTCCCAGGGCCGCCTGCGCGTCGTGGAACAGCTTGACGCCCGGTTTGCGGCACTCGCAGGGTCCCGTGACTGCGGGATGGTGGGGGCAGGAGTAGTCGGCATCGAGCCGGGCGGCGTGCGGCGCGAGCAGCTCGACCAGGCGGCGTTGTACGGCCGTGTAGGCGGCCGCGTCGTAAAGCCCGCGTGCGATGCCGGACTGATTGGAGGCGGTGATCACGAGCCAGCCGGCGTCGTTCAACCGATGAATCGCGTGCCCGGCGCCGGGGAGGAGCCGCACCTTGCCGGGCTCGTGCAGGAACCCGGGGGCGGGGTCGTCCACGATGGTGCCGTCGCGGTCCAGGAAGACCGCGCGGCGGCGCGCGTCACCCATCGAGGGCCGCGCGCGCGGCGCGGGCTACGGTCGCGATCTGGTCGGGAGGGATGGTGCGGGGGTCGAGCACCACGCGGTCGTCGGCGATCCGGGAGATGACGGGCGGATCCGCTGCGCGCAGCCGCTCCGCCAATGCGTCGGGTGTCAGGTCCCGGGTGCCGGGCGTCAGACGGACGAGCCACGTCTTCAACTTGGCACCCGGGAACGATCCGCCCCCAATTTCGGATTCGCCTTCGATGACGTCCGCTGTTTTGCCCACGCCTGTGTGCAACGCTTCCGCGCGTCGACGTATTTGCTCGACGTCCTCCGTGAGCATCCGTAGCACT
>JBGPDL010000079.1:0-12211 GCA_041482275.1 Gemmatimonadota bacterium
CTCTCGACCACTGCGGTAAGTCGTTGCTGTATAACCGCGCCACCGTAGCTCAGTGGTAGAGCTCTCGATTCGTAATCGAGCGGTCGTCGGTTCAAATCCGACCGGTGGCTCCTTCTCCTCCGCTCACGCCGTGAGCGTCACCTTGTATCCTTTGGCCTTGAGTGACGCCGCGAGCCCTGTTTTCTCGACCGACTTGACGTAGGCCTCGTCGGGCGTGATCTCCTTTTTCTCGACCAGCTCGAGCAGCGCGTCGTTCAGCGTGAGCATGCCCAGCTGCTTCGAGGTCTGGATGATTGAGGGGATCTGGAACGTCTTGCCCTCGCGGATCAGGTTCGAAATGGCCGGCGTCGAGAGCAGAATCTCCCGGGCGGCCACCCGGCCGCCGCCGAGTTTCTTGCACAGCGTCTGTGCGATCACGCCCTTCAAGGACTCCGACAGCATCACGCGGATCTGGGACTGCCGGTCGGCCGGGAACTGATCGATGATGCGGTCCACGGTCGACGCGGCCGTGGTGGTGTGCAGGGTGCCGAACACCAGGTGACCGGTCTCGGCCGTCTCGATGGCGATCGCGATGGTCTCCAGGTCGCGCATCTCGCCCACCAGCACGATGTCGGGATCTTCGCGCAGCGCGGCCCGCAACGCGGACCGGAAGCTGTCGGTGTGCACCCCCACCTGCCGCTGCGTGATGACGCACTTCTTGTTCTCGTGCACGAACTCGATCGGGTCTTCGATCGTGATGATGTGATCGGTGCGCGTACGGTTGACGAGGTCGATCAACGCGCACAGCGTCGTGGACTTGCCCGAGCCGGTCGGGCCGGTCACGAGCACGAGTCCCTTCGTGAGGTAGCAGAGCTGCTGCACTTCCTTGGAGATGCCCAGCTGCTCGGCGGTCACGACCTGCGCCGGGATCACGCGGAACACCGCGATCGGGCCCTTGCGGTCGCGCCCCGCGTTGACGCGGAACCGGGCGAGCCCGGCGATCTCGTAGGCGAAGTCCGAGTCGCCCGTCTCCTTCCACTCGCCGCGGTTGCGCTCCGGCATGACCGCCAGGAGCATCAGCTCCAGCTGCTCCGTGCTGATCGGCGGGGTGGACTGCCGCTTCATCTCCCCGTGAGTGCGGAAGATGGGTGGCTCCCCCACGCGCAGGTGCAGGTCGGAGGAGCGCGACTGGACCAGGGCCTTGAGCAGCTCGCCCAACGCGCGCTCGGCGGCCTGGAATTGCGGGGCGGCAAAGTCCGCGGGAAGGCCGGCGGGCGGTGCGGCGCTCCCTGCCGTGCTGGGCGGCGTCTCGACCATGGGCGCCGCGGCAATGGCCGACGATCGTGGCGGCTTCGGCGTGCGGGGAGCGGCCGCGGGCGCCCGCTGGCCCGCCGCAGCGGGGCCTGCCACCGCGACCGGCGGGGCGGCCGCGGAATTCTCGATCCGCGCCACGACCGCCGTCAACCGCCCCATGTCCGGCACGATCCGGACGCGCACCAGGCCCCGGTCCGCCGCGTACTCGAACTCCGTCTCGGCCATCTTGTCGATCTGGTCCGCCGACTCGGACGGCGCCACTTCGACGAGCATGGAGTAGATGTGCTGATCGGTGAGCGGCTGCCGGCTGACCTTCCGCGGCTTACCGTCCTTGACCATGGTCACGGGCTCATCCGGCAGGAGGTACAGCTGATCGCCCTTCTCCCGAAGCAGGACGTCGACGAACGGATCGATCCGCGCTGGCATCGCTTAGCTCAGTGGGCGCGCGTACAGGACGAACGCGCGGTTCACGTAATGGGTCGCCGCGTGGGTCCACACGGCGAAGAAGGGGTCGTGCGACGCGTTGAGATAGTCCAACAGGCGCGCGTGCTCCTGCGGCAGTTCGGCGCTAGCCCACCCGCCGAGCGTCGACCCGCCGGCCAGCACGATCTCCACGCCGAGCATGCGCGCGGCGGAGAGCCGCGCCGGATCGGCGATGGGGGCCTGCCGATCCACGGACAGCGACACGGTCTGCACTTTCGAGACGAGCAGGACCTCGTCGTCTTCCCGGGGCCGAAAGGCGAAGAACCCTTCGGGCCGATTGAGCAGCTCCAGCACCGTCTCCGGACCGTCGTGGTGGGGCACGCGCTCCATCAGGAAGATCTGGCCCGGGCGCGACACGCCCTGTGTCAACAGCAAATTCGCGGCGATGGGCGTGCGCGGCAGCGATAAATCGGACACGCGGGAATCATAAGACGGTCAAGCAGATACGTCTAGCGAAGACGGCGACGCTTTCTCGTCAGCGCGGCTGGCACTGCACCGATACCGCCTGTGCCCGTCCGCACCCGATCTGCTCGTCCATGCCGCTCGCAATCGGGCCGCACGCAGTGCTTTGCGCACCCTCGCGCGCGGCCTGCTCCGTCGCTCCCACGGCCGTCGCGCAATTCGTGCGGCCGCGGAACTCCATGCACACGCGGCACTGCTCCTTGGCGCGCGCCGTGGTCATGAAAAAGAACAGCGCGGCGACGCCGAGCACCGCAGCCAGCGTGTAGACGGTGGAGCGCTTCATCGAAAGCCGCTTACCGCCGGGCCGCCGTCTTCTGGCGCTCGGGCGTCGGCTCGTGGAACTGCTCCTGCTCCGTCGAGCCCTCCATCGCCGTCACCGACGATGTTCCGCTCGTCGCGATCTGGGTGATTTCGTCGAAGTACGGGACGCCCACGAACTCCTGGTGGCGCACCGCCTCGTACCCGTCCGCTTCCGAGTCGAATTCGCGGCTCTGCAGATCGGCGTACGCCGCCATGCCCCGCTGCGCGTAGTCCCGCGCCAGCGTGAACATGCTGTGGTTCAGCACGTGGAACGCCGACAGGGTGACGAACTGGAACTTGTAGCCCAGCGCCCCGAGCTCCTGCTGGAACGAGGCGAGCTGCGCGTCGTTCAGGTGCTTCTTCCAGTTGAACGACGGCGAGCAATTGTACGCGAGCGGCTTGCGCGGGTACTTGGCGCGGATCGCCTCGGCGAACTGCTTCGCTTCCTTCAAGTCCGGTTTCGACGTCTCGAACCACAGCAGATCGGCGTACGGCGCGTAGGCGAGGCCGCGCGCGATCGCCGAGTCGATCCCGGGTTGCACCCGGATGAATCCCTCCGTCGTGCGCTCCCCGAGGATGAAGCGATGGTCGTAGGGATCGATGTCGTTCGCGAGAATCGTGGCGCCCAGCGCATCGGTGCGCGCGATGAGCAGGGTATCCACGCCCGCCACGTCCGCCGCAAGCCGCGCCGCGACGAGCTTCGTGATGAATTCACTCGTGGGGACGAGGACCTTGCCGCCCAGGTGACCGCACTTCTTGAGCGACGCGAGCTGGTCCTCGTAATGCACCGCGGCCGCACCCTGCGCGATCATGTTCAGCATCAGCTCGTAGGCGTTGAGCAGCCCGCCGAACCCGGCCTCCGCGTCGGCGATGGTCGGCACCAGCCAGTCGATCGAATCGTCACCCTGCATGTGGTGGATCTGGTCGGCGCGCAGCAGGGCGTTGTTGATGCGGTGCACTAGGTGGGGGACGCTGTCGGCGGGATAGAGGCTCTGGTCGGGATAGGTGTGGAGCGCCGTATTCATGTCGCCCGCCACCTGCCAGCCGCTCACGTAGATCGCTTTGAGACCGGCTTTCACGCACTGCACCGCCTGGGCGCCGGTGATCGCGCTCAACGCGGTGATTGGGGCGTCCTCCTGCAGCAGCTGCCACAGCCGCGCCGCCCCGCGCTGCGCCAACGTGTGTTCGATCTGGACCGTGCCGCGCAGCCGGCACACGTCGCCCGCCGTGTAGGGGCGTTTGATCCCGTCCCAGCGGCTGTCCGTGGCCCACTCGCGCTGCAGCGCGCCGATGATCTCCTGCTTGTCCATGTGCGCCCGTCCGTGTGTGTTTTAGTCCAGATAGTCGTACGCCACCGCGGTCAGGAACTCTGCAAACTCCGCGCCGGTGGTGAGTTCCGTCACAATCCGCCCTGCAAGCGAAAACTTATCGGCACTCGGGCCTGCCGCACCTACCCGTTCGGGTAGGGTGGCGACCAGCTCGGCGAGCGTGTGTTGCACCATTGCGGCATTCACGTAACGGCCGTCTTCCAGGCGTGCACCATGGTGCAGCCACTGCCACACCTGGGCGCGCGAGATCTCCGCCGTCGCGGCGTCTTCCATGAGGTCGTCGATCGGCACACAGCCGGTGCCGCCGAGCCACGCCGCGAGGTACTGCAGGGCGGCACCCAGGTTGGTGCGCAACCCCTCGATCGTGATCTCCCCCCTGGGGGCGGTCAGCAGGTCCCGGGCGGTGACCCGGACGTCGTCCCGGCGCCGCGCGATCTGGTGCGGCCCTCCGCCCGGCAGGTTTGCGGCGAACACCTCCCGCGCCACCGGGACGAGCGCCGGGTGCGACACCCACGTGCCGTCGTGCCCCTGCCGCACCTCCCGGAGCTTGTCCTGGCGCACCTTCTCGAGTGCCTGCGCGTTCAACGCCGCATCCCGCTTGATGGGAATCTGGGCCGCCATGCCGCCCAGAGCGTGGATACCGCGGCGGTGACAGGTGCGGATCACGAGCTCGGCGTAAGCGCGGAGAAACGGCTGGTCCATCGTGACACGCGCGCGGTCGGGGAGCAGGCTCTCGGGCCGGCGGCGCAGCTTCTTGATGTAGCTGAAGATGTAGTCCCAGCGCCCGCAGTTGAGCCCGCCCGCGTGGTCGCGCAGCTCCCACAGGATTTCGTCCGTCTCGAACGCCGCGAGGATCGTCTCGATCAGCACCGTCGCGCGGACCGTGCCCCGGGGAATGCCGAGCGCGTCCTGCGCGAAGGTGAAGACGTCGTTCCAGAGACGGGCCTCGAGGTGGCTCTCGAGCTTGGGGAGATAGTAGTACGGCCCCGAGCCCCGCTCGATCAGCGCCGCTGCGGTGTGGAAGAATGCGAGCCCGAAATCGAACAGCGAGGCGGCGATCGGCCGGCCGTCCACGAGCAGATGCTTTTCGACCAGGTGCCAGCCGCGCGGCCGGACGACGAGCGTCGCGGTGCGAGGCGCCAGCGCGTAGCGCTTTCCGTCGGGGCTCTGGTACGTGATGGTCCCGGCGACCGCATCCCGCACGTTCAGCTGGCCGCGGACGTTGTTCTCCCAGGTGGGGGCGTTCGCGTCCTCGAAGTCGGCCATGAAGATGTTGGCTCCGGAATTGAGCGCGTTGATCATCATCTTGCGCTCCACCGGACCGGTGATCTCGACCCGGCGGTCGATCAAATCGGTGCGGAGCGGGGCCACGGTCCACTCGCGCTCTCGGAGTCCTGTCGTCTCCGGGAGGAAGTGAGGCAGCCGGCCGGCGTCGAGCTCTTCCTGGCGCGCGCGTCGGTGGTCGAGCAGCCGCTGGCGCTCCGGCTCGAAGCGGCGGGCGAGCGCCGCCAGAAAGTCGAGCGCTCCCGGGTTGAGGACGTCCTCGCAGCCGGGCGGAGCCGGGGCGAGCAGGCGGACTCCCGAGTCGATGGTTGGCATGTCAAGCCGACGCTAGGATATCTAAGACTAACGAAGCGGCGTAGCTTACACGACCGATATGACCGTCCCCCTGCTCGTCGCCGGCCTCTGCCTGCTCCTCCTGAGCATGGTGGTGCTGCGCGCGGCGTCCGGGGCTGCGCGCGAGCGGCGCTGGGTGGGCGGTGCCTTTCGCGGGCTCGTCGCGCTCCTGCTGCTCACGCTAGCGGGACTCGCCGGCGCGGTGGCCGTGGGGCTGCGGGGCTACCGGGCCCTGACGCTCGAGGTTACGGCGGCGACAGTGACGACCGAGCCCGTCGGGAGCCAGCGCTTTCGCGCGACGATCGTGTTTCCCGACCGGCGCGTCGCGATGTACGAGGTCGCAGGCGACGCGTTCTATGTCGACGCGCACATCCTCAAGTGGCACCCGGTGGTGAACCTGCTCGGCCTGCACACCGCCTACGAGCTCGATCGCGTGGCCGGCCGCTACAACGACGTGGCGGAAGAACGGGCCCGGCCCCACACGGTCTACGCGCTGGCCCGGCCGACGCCCGTGAACCTGTTCCAGATCGCGCGCCGCGGGCTGCTCGGGCCGCTGGTGGACGCCCAGTACGGCTCGGCGGCGTTCATCGCCGCGAACCGGCCGGCGACGTATGAGGTGCGAGTCTCCACCACCGGCCTGCTGATGCGCCCGGTGCTGCGCCCCCCCACGCCCTGACGACGTGACGCAGTCCGACTCCATCAGCCGCCGCGCCTTCGCGGAGCGCCGGGCACGCCGTCCGGTGGTGGCCTGAGTCACAGCACCGAGCCCCGGGGACGCTAAGTTGCGAGCACCGACATGAACCCCAGGCTCGCGGCCGCGGGACCGTTCTGCGCACTGGCGTTCCTCACCTGCGCCGGCCATCCCACGGCCATCCCTCTGCCGCCCGAAGGTGCCGGGAACCTGCGCCTCGAGTCCGTGGCGACGAACCTCACCGATCCCTTGTACCTCACCAGCCCGCCGGGCGACACCGCACGGCTGTTCGTGGTCGAAAAGGGCGGCGCCATCCGCGTCGTGCAGCACGGTCAGCTCCTGCCTCAAGCCTTTCTCGACCTCAGCGCGCTCGTGTCGACGGGGAGCGAGCAGGGCCTCTTGAGCATGGCGTTCCATCCGAATTACGCCGCGAACGGCTTCTCTTACGTCGACTACACCGACGGGAATGGCGACACCCACGTCGAGCGCTACCACGTGAGCGCTGCCGACTCGAACGCCGCCGACACGGGATCGCACAAGCGGATCTTGTTCGTCCCACAGCCGTACGCGAATCACAACGGCGGGCTGGTGCTGTTCGGGCCGGACGGCATGCTCTACATCGGCATGGGGGATGGCGGCTCGGGTGGCGACCCGCAGAACCGCGCCCAGCACCCCGACTCGCTGCTCGGCAAGCTGTTGCGGATCGACGTGGACGGGGGCAATCCGTACGCGATCCCCGTGGGGAATCCGTTCAAGAACGGCGGCGGGGCAGGGGAGGTATGGGCGCTCGGGCTGCGGAACCCCTGGCGGTATGGGTTCGACCCGCCGAGCGGCCTGCTGTACATCGCCGACGTCGGCCAGGACGCGTGGGAAGAAGTGGACGTCCAGTCCGCGAGCGCGGCCGGGGTGAATTACGGCTGGCGGATCACGGAAGGCGTGCACTGCTACGATCCCGATCCCTGCAGCCTCGCGGGCCTGGTCCTGCCGCGGGTGGAGTACTCCCACGCCGACGGCTGTTCCGTGATCGGGGGGTTCGTGTACCGGGGCGTCCGGTCTCCCGCGCTCGCGGGCGAGTACTTCTACGCCGACTTGTGCGGCGGGTGGATCCGCAGCTTCACGTTCGCAAACGGCGGCGTGGCGACGCGGACGCTCTGGACGCCGGACGTGAGCCCGGGCGCGCCGCTGTCGTTCGGCCAGGACGCCCGCGGTGAGCTGTACCTGCTGTCGGCGAGCGGGACCGTCTATCGCATCGTGTCCCCGTGAAGGGGGCGCGGGCGGTCGTGGTCACGGGAGCCTCGACCGGCATCGGTGCCGCCATCGCGCGGGACCTGGCCGGGCGGGGCTTCCAGGTCTTCGGCACCGTGCGCCGCGCCGAGGACGCGGCCGCGCTCGAGCGCGCCGGCATGACGCCGGTGCAAATGGACGTGACGGATACCGAGAGCATCACGCGGGCGCGGGTCGAGGTGGAGCGCGCGCTGGCGGGCGGCCCGCTCGCGGGGCTCGTCAACAATGCCGGCATCCCCGCCGCCGGCCCGCTCGAGCTGCTCCCGCTCGACGAGTTCCGGCAGGTCCTCGAGGTGAACGTCATCGGGGCGCTCGCCGTCACCCAGGCGTTCTTGCCGCTCCTCAGGGCAGGGCGCGGCCGCATCGTCAACATCAGCTCGGTGGCGGGACGGAGCGTGCTCCCGTTCATGGGTCCATACGCCGCTTCGAAGTTCGCCCTCGAGGCCGTGTCGGACGCGCTGCGTCGTGAGCTCCGCCCCTTCGGCGTCCTGGTGACGGTGATCGAGCCGGGAAGCTTTCAGAGCCGCATCTGGAGCAAAGTCGAGAGCGCGGACCTCGGGCGCTACCGTGGCACGCCGTACGAACGGGTGCTCGAGCGCTTCCGCCAGGCGGCGCTCAAGAGCGCCGAGCGGGCGCCGCCGCCCGACAAGGTGGCGCGCGCGGTCGCGCGGGCCCTCACGGCGCGCCGACCGCCGATCCGCGTCGTCGTCACACCGCACGGCTGGATCGAGCGCGTGTGGCTGTGGCTGCCCGATCGCTGGCTCGACTGGCTGATCTATCGTACTCTGTGGCGGAAGCCGGTCACGCCGCCAGCGGGCACGGGAGCCGATAGCGCTCGATGAGGCCCGCTGCGATCCGCTCCGCGTTCGCAAGAATCGTGAGGCTCGTGTTGACCGCGAGCGATGAGGGGATCGTCGCGCCGTCGCTCACGTACAGTCCCGGATAGCCGAACACCTCGCCGCTCGCGTCGACCACGCCCCGCTCCTTCGAGTCGGCCATGCGGCAGGACCCGACCTGGTGGGCGGTGGTGAAGTGGATGTCGTCCCGTGGCAGGAAACTCTCGTCGAGGAAGTCGGTGTCGACCATGCGGCAGCCGCTCCGCACCAGGATGGACTCGAGCACGCGCTTCGTCTCGGCGTGATAAGTGCGGAGCCGCGCGGTGAGCGGCAGCGACACTCGCGTGTCATCCGCGACGGTCCGGAGTGTTGCCCCCGGAGGCGTGAGCCCGAATGCGTCGAGGATGATCATCCGGTGGCGGAGCTGCCGCATCAGCTCCACGTTTGCGGCGCCCCAGAAGTCGGGTGTCCGCGTGTCGCCCCGCACGCGCAGGTGCGCCGCCGACACGAGCATCAGCGGCAGCGCCTTCACGGCGTGCACCGTGATCCCGTGCGAGCCGAGGAACTGGTAGCTCACCATCCCCGGGTGCGTGCGCCCGGTGAACATGTCCGCGTCGGGAGCGTCTTCGGGGAGCAGGGCGGCCACCTTCACGCTGCCGTTGTACGCGATGTTCTGCCCCACGTGCTCCGAGAGATGCCGCAGGTAGGGGCGCGACGCCGACAGCAGCTTCGCCGTGCCTACTGTTCCGCCTCCGAGGATCACCGTCCGGGCCGCGAACAGGATGAGAGCGCCGTCGCTCCGCCGCCGCGCGGTAACCTGGTAGCGGTAGGGCATGTCGCAGAGCGTTGTGCCCTCGCGCCACCGGGCGGGCAGCGGCTGGATCGCGAAGGCCTCGACGTCTGTTTCGATCGCCGCCCCGGCCGCCACGGCCTGCGGCAGATAATTCAGGAACAGCGACTGCTTTGCGCCGTATATGCAACCGGTCACGCAGAATCCGCTCCCCTGGCAGCCCCGTACGGCGTAGCGGCAACGGTCCACCGAGTAGCCCAGCTGTTTCATCAGTCGCGCAAACACGAGCCCCGTCTTCGGCACCTCTTCGATCGGAATCTGCGCAACGTGCAGCATCCGCTCGGCGAGCTCGTAATAGGGATCGAGCGTTCTGCGGTCCACCCCCGCGGGCCAGAGCGGCCGGCCGGCGTCGTCGAGCTGCTCGAACGCGAGCGTGGGCGCGCGCAGCGACACCATTTCGTAGAATCCCGACCCGCCGCCCAACGCTTCGGCGTAGGTGAGGTGCAGGTGATCGCCCGAAATCCCTTTCAGATACTTGCGGATGTACTTGGGGTCGGACGTCTGGCGGAAGTCCGCGGTCTCGACCTTCGGCCCCTTCTCGATCATCACCACCTTGGCGCCTGCCTGTGCGAGCCGCAGCGCGGGGGCGGCGGCGCCGAACCCCGTGCCGATCACCAGGACGTCCGTGCAAGTCGTTTTCATATTCGGCCTCCCGGTCACGCGTAGTTCCCGTCGGGCGTCAGCGCCGCGGCGAGAAATCGCGTGGGTTCGGGGTAAGTGATGTCGGCGAGCGGGGGGAAGTGATAGCCGCCCTCGAAGCCGATGAGCGTGCAGCCCTTCTTGGCGTCGTAGATGCCGGCGTAGCATGCGATCTGGGCGAGCGCGATGGCGCCGCTGTAGAGCTTGCGGCTCGTGGCATCGGCGGCGAGCCCGTCGGCGATGAGCGCCGTCCGTGCCGCGGGACTGAGCCGCTCGAACGCCTCCCCGAAACGCGCGCGCGCGCGCCGCTCCAGGTCGGCCGCGAAGAACGCGGCGAACGGCGCGAACGGGTAGTCGCGATCCGTGAACGCGCGCGTGAGGTCGGGGTCGCCGGCGGCCGCCCCGGGGATCACGGCGGTCACGAAGGCGGAGAGCACGCGATCCACCAGGACCGGGTCGTCGTCGAACCTCTGGGGGTACGCGTTCACGAGCACCCGGACCGGCGTGCACGCCGCCGCGAGACCCGCCGCGATCAGGCCGAGCTGCTGGAGGAGCTGCCGCCGGGAGATATTGTCCTGCATCTGCGTCTCCGTCTCGGGACGCGTGCAGGATAGGCCGGGCCTCCCAAGGCCCGGTCAAGCGGGGTCAAGGAGCCGTCAAGCCGGAGCTACACGACGAGCTTGCCGATCGGCAGCCGGCGGATCCGCTTGCCGGTGGCGGCGAAGATCGCATTGCACACGGCGGGCGCGATCGGCGGCACGCCGGGCTCGCCGGTGCCGCCCAGCGGCTCGGTGCTGGGCACGACGTGGACCTCCACCGCCGGCGCTTCGGGCATCCGCACGAGAGGGTACGTGTCGAAGTTGCCCTGGACCACTCGGCCTCGTTCGAGCGTGATCTCGCCGTACAGCGCGGCGCTCAGGCCGAACACGATGCCGCCCTGCATTTGCGCCTCGATCTGCCCCAGGTTCACCGCCGGACCGCAATCCACCGCGCATACCACTCGGGGCACGCGCACGGTGCCATCGCCGTCCACGGAGACCTCGGCCACTTCGACGCACACCGTCGGCCCCCACTCGGCAAGCGCCAGCCCTCGTCCCCGGCCTGCCGGGAGCGGCGTGCCCCAGCCGGCTTTCTCCGCCGCGAGCTCGAGCGTGCGGCGGTGGCGCGGCTTGTCGCGCAGCAGCTCGCGCCGCAGCTCGAACGGGTCCCGCCCGCCCGCGACCGCCACCTCGTCCAAGAATCCCTCGGTCACGAAGCCGTTGTGCGACACGCCCACCGAGCGCCACGGACCGCGCGGGACGGGCGCGAGCTCCAGGGTCGCCTGGTCGACGAGAACGTTGGGAATCGCGTAGGGAAGGTCCATGGCCCCGTCCACGAGACTGTCGTCGATCCCGTTCTCGAGCGGCCCGAACTTGAGCCGCAGCGGCGTGCCCGCGATGCGATGGGTCCACGCGACCAGCCGCCCGCTGGCGTCGAGCCCCGCGGCGAAGCGGTTGTAGCTCGTGGGGCGGTAGAAGCCGTTGCGCATGTCGTCCTCGCGCGACCAGATGACCTTGACCGGTGCGCCCGCCGCCTGCGAAACGCGCGCCGCCTCTGAAACGAAGTCCGGCTCGAGCCGGCGTCCGAACCCGCCGCCCGAAAGCGTCGTGTGAATCCGGACCTGCTCGACCGCTAGCCCCGTCACCTGGGCCGCCACCTTCTGCGCGTCCCCCTGGTTCTGCGTCGGCGCCCAGATGTCGGCGCCGTCGGCGCGCACGTGGGCTGTGCAGTTCATCGGCTCCATGGTCGCGTGGTGCACGAACGGCACCTCGTACACCGCCTCGATGCGCCTGGCGGCACCCGCGAGGGCGACGCCCGCGTCGCCGATGGTTTGGGCCACGACGCCCGGCTGGGCCGCGAGCGCCGCGAGTTGCGCCCGGACGCGCTCCGAGCTGAGCGCACCGGCGTCGCCTTCGTCCCACTCGATCTCGAGCGCGCGCCGCCCCGTCACGGCCTGCCAGTAGGTGTCCGCGACCACGGCGACGCCGGCCGCGCACCCGGCTGCCCACCCGCCCTTCGGTCCCATCCAGGAGCTGGGCGCGAGCTCGACCACGTGGCGCACGCCGGGCATCGCTTTGGCCCGGTCGGCGTTCACGCGCTTGACCTTGCCCCCCAGCACCGGGGAACGCTCGATCGAGGCGATGAGCATGCCGGGCACCTTCACGTCGATTCCGAATTGCGCGCTGCCGTCCACCTTGGACGGCGTATCGAGCCGGCGCACGCGCGTGCCCAGCAGACGGAAGCTCCTGGGATCCTTGAGGGGGACGTCGGTCGGGACGGGAAGCGCCGCCGCGCGCGCGACCAGCCGGCCGTACGGCAGACGTCGGCCGGAGGGAGCGTGAACCACGGCGCCGTTCTCGGCGCGGCAGGTGGCGCGGTCCACGTGCCA
>JBGPDL010000080.1:0-11872 GCA_041482275.1 Gemmatimonadota bacterium
CCCCACCCACCATGCCGCCCCAGAACGTGTACAGCACGGTGAATGACGGGCGGAAGTCGAGCACCACGAGCTTCCCCTGGTCCCAGGCCCGTGCGAACGCGCCCACGCCCCCGGCGAGGTGCGTGGCGACGATGAGCGTCGCGACCCCGCCCAGGAGATACACGCCCAGCTGGATCACGTCCACCCACACGACGGCGCGGAGGCCGCCGACCCAGGTGTAGGTCACCGTCACGATCCCGATCGCGAGGATGCCGGCGGCGAGGCTCCAGTGCGTGATGATCGCGAGCGGGATGGCGGTGGCGAAGATCCGCACGCAGTCGGCGAAGGCTCGCGTGATCAAGAACACTCCGGAGGCGGCCCGTCGTGCGGCTCGCCCGAAACGGCGCTCGAGCCGCTGGTAGGCGGTGTCTTGGGTGCCTTCGAAGTAGCCGGGGAGCAGGTAGGCGGCGACGCCGATCCGTCCGACGAGGTAGCCGAACGCGAGCTGGAGGAAGGTGAGATTGCCGCGCGCGGCGATCCCGGGGAGCGAGATCACCGTGAGGGCGGAGGTCTCGGTGGCGACGATGGACAGCATCAACGCCCACCAGGGCAGTCCGCGGTGGCCGAGGAAGTAGTCGCTCGCATCGCGCTGGCGCCCCGAGAGCACCAATCCGAACACCACGACGGCCGCGCAATAGACTGCGATGACGGCTACGTCGAGCGGGCGCATGGATCGGGGAAGGGGGCAACAAAAAGCCCGCGACGCGCGCGGGCTCGACCTGCCGAGAGAAAGAGCGCCAACGGCCTCAGACCGTGAACGACGTTCCGCAGCCGCAGCCGCCCGTGGCGTTCGGGTTTTCGAAAGCGAAGCCCGACTCCTGGAAGTTGCTCTTGTAGTCCAGGGTGACCCCGTTCAAGTACTGGGCGCTGAATCCGTCGACGAAGCACCGCACACCCGCGGTCTCGACGACGAGGTCGTCCTCGGCTGGCTTGTCTTCGACGTTCAGGCTGTACTTGAATCCCGAGCAGCCCCCCGGGAGCACCGCCACCCGGAGCCCGGCGGTCTCGGGCGACACCTTCTCCTCCGCCATGAACTTGCGCACCTCCGCCGCCGCGTTCTCGGTGAGCGTCAGCGTGACGGGGGTGGTGTTTTGCGTCGTGGCCATTGCGATCCTCCAGTCCCGTGCGAACTTAGACAGTTCCTTCGAGCAAGTCAACTCTCCGCCGCGAGGGCTGCCGCAACCATGCGACTCACGCTCGCCGACTGGTTGGTCGTCGCCCTGTACTTCCTGTTCAACATCGCCGTCGGCCTGTACTACAAGCGGCGCGCCAGCCGGGACACGGCGGAGTTCTTTCTCTCCGGGAGAAACGTGCCCTGGTGGCTGGCCGGCACGTCGATGGTGGCGACCACGTTCGCCGCCGACACGCCGCTCGCCGTCACCGGTCTGGTGGCCCGCAGCGGGGTGGCGGGAAACTGGCTGTGGTGGAACCTGCTGGCGAGCGGCATGCTGACGGTGTTTTTCTACGCCCGCCTGTGGCGGCGCTCCGGTGTCATGACCGATATCGAGTTCTCGGAGATGCGCTACGCCGGCCCGCCTGCCGCGTTCCTGCGCGGCTTCCGCGCCCTGTACCTCGGGATCCTCGTCAACTGCATCATCCTCGGCTGGGTCAACCTCGCGATGGTCAAGATTCTTCAGCTGCTCTTCAACGTCGGGAAGATCGAGGCGTTGCTGATGGTGCTGGGGTTGATCGTCCTCACGTCGACTATCTCGACGATCTCGGGCCTGTGGGGTGTGCTCGTCACCGATCTGTTCCAGTTCGTGATCAAGATGGGCATGGTGATCGTGCTGGCGGTGGTCGCCGTGCAGGCGGTTGGCGGGATCGAAGCGATGAAGGTCAAGCTCGCTGCGATCGATCAGGTGCGGGCCGCGAGCGGCAGTCACGGATCGGTCTTGAGCTTCGTGCCGGACATCGGCTCTGCCTGGATGCCCATGATCACCTTCTTCGTCTACATCTCCCTGATCTGGTGGGCCACGTGGTACCCGGGCGCCGAGCCGGGCGGCGGCGGCTACGTCGCCCAACGCATGTTCAGCGCCAAGGACGAGAGGCATTCTCTGCTCGCGACGCTGTGGTTCAACATCGCGCACTATGCCGTGCGGCCCTGGCCCTGGATCCTGGTGGCGCTGGCGTCGCTCATCCTTTATCCCGGGCTCGCCGACCCCGAGACCGGCTACGTCCGGGTGATGATCGACTACCTGCCGTCGTCGCTGCGCGGGCTCATGGTCGCGGCGTTCGCGGCGGCCTACATGTCCACGATCGCGACACAGCTCAACTGGGGCGCGAGCTACCTCGTGAACGACTTCTACCGGCGCTTCCTGCGCCGCGATGCGCCTGAGGGGCATTACGTGCTCGCGTCGCGGCTGGCGACCGTTCTCCTCACGGTGATTTCCGCCGTCGTGACGCTGTACATGGACTCGATCGCCGGCGCCTGGAAACTGTTGCTCGCCACGGGGGCCGGCACGGGCACCGTGCTGCTGCTGCGCTGGTACTGGTGGCGCATCAATGCGTGGAGCGAAATATCGGCGATGCTCGCCGCCTTTGCCGTGTCGGTGCTGCTGCAGACCGCCGGGGGGCTCGACAGCGACCGCCCGGCGGACTTCGCTTGGATCATGATCATCACGGTCGCGGTCACCACGGCCGTGTGGCTCGGCGCCACCTTCCTCACCCGGCCCGAGTCTGACCAAACCCTGGTGGCGTTCTACCGCCGTACCCGACCCTCCCGGACGGGATGGGGACGCATCGCCGCGCTCGCCCCGGACGTGCGCGCGTCCGCCGACGGCCTCGCCAACTTGGTCGACTGGGTGGCGGGTTGCGTGCTGGTGTACGGAGTGCTGTTCGGCGTGGGGAAGCTGCTGCTCCACGAGATCCCCATCGGCGTGTTGCTGCTCGTGTTGGCCGCGATCGCCGGGTGGATCATCTATCGCGACCTGTCGCAACGCGGCTGGCGGACGGTCGTGGAGTAGGGCGCCGCTACAGCTCCGGATGCGTGAGGGCGTCGGCCACGAGGTCGGCGACGTGTGCCCGCACGCGGAGGATCGCCGTGTTGCCGCGCGTGGGGTGGACGTGGTTCGAGAGCAGGATGATGAACAGATCCCGGTCCGGATCCATCCACATCGACGTACCGGTAAAGCCGGTATGGCCGAAGGATCGCCGTGACAGCTTCGCGCCCGCGCTCGAGTAGCCCGAGTCCGCCGGCGTATCCCAGCCGAGCGCGCGGGTCGAGCCCGCCGGGAGGTTCTGGCGCGCGGTGAACTCCGCGACCGTCTCGGCGCGAATCAACTGCAGCGTGTCCCACGCCCCTCCGTTCAAGAGCATCGCGGCGAAGCGGGAGAGGTCGAGGGCGTTGGAGAACAGCCCGGCGTTGCCGGAGACACCGCCGAGCCGCGCGGCGCTTTCGTCGCGCACCTCGCCGCGGAGCCAGCGGTGGCGGAACACCGTGTCGTGCTCGGTGGCCGCGATGCGGTCGCGCCACGAGGCGGGCGGGAGAAAGCGCGTCGCGGGCATGCCGAGCGGACCGAATACGCGCGCCCCGAGCCAGCGGTCGAACGGCTCGGCGGTGACGCGCTCGACGGTTTGCATCAGTACGATGGCGCTCAGATCGGAGTAGCGATAGACGGTCCCGGGAGGCGTGACCAGCGTCGACGTGTCCACCGCCGCGAGAGCGGCGCGGCGCGTCGCCGTGCCGGTGTAGAGCGGCAAATCGGCGGCGAGCCCGGCCGAATGCGTGAGCAGCTGCCGGACTGTCACACGGTCCTTCATCGACCCGCGGAACTCCGGCACGTAGCGGTCGACCGGTGCGTCGAGCGCCAGCCGGTCGGCGTCCACGAGCAGCATGCAGGCGGTCGTGAGACCCACGACCTTGGTGAGCGACGCCAGGTCGTACAGCGTGCCGGCGTCGACCGGGCGTGGGTCGTCGATGCCGTAGTGTCCGACTGGCGCCACCAGCGCCAACCGGCCGTGCCGCCCCACCGCGAGCACGGCGCCCGGGAAGGCGCCACTGTCGACCTCGGCGTGCAGGTAGGCGACGACGGCCCCGAGGCGCGTGGTGTCGAATCCGAGCGCGCCGGGCGAGGCGCGGGGAATCCCGACACTCGCGGGAATCGGTGATCCGAGCGACCCGCACGCCGCGACGAGCGCGGCGACCGCCAGCACGCCGCCGGCCTTCACGGTCGCGCGTCCGGCACGGCGACGCCCCAACCCACCGAATAGTCTGGCGGAACCCGAATCGGGAGGCGTCCGCCGATCGGCACCCGGCCGAGCAGCGCGAGCGCCACCGCGCGCTCCGAGGCGCGGACGCCGCTCCACGCGATCAGGTACGACTTCACGGTGGGAACCTGATTCAAGAGGTACGGGCTGCCGAGTGACACGAGGACGGTGGGGCGCGCGCTGTCGGTCGCCGCCACCAGTTGGGCCAGCGAATCCGGGAGCGCGATGTTGCCCCGCCAGGAAATCGGGCGCACGTTGGCGGCGAACACCGTCGCGGGCGCTCGCGCGATCACCGCGCGCGCCGAATCGTACGACAGGGGTCCGGACATCGGCCACAGCCGGAAGTACTCCACCGTGTCGCCACCTTGCCGCAGCAGGTCCGTGAGGTACTGGCCCACGGCACCGTTCGCCTCGTCGGCGTACGCGATGAGCGCGAGCCGGCCGGGGCGCGCCCGGAGCGCGTGCAGCCGCCCGCCCACGTCCCGCACCAGCGTGAGCGAGCGGACTGCCACGTCGTTGGCGGCGTCCTGGAACCGGCGGCTGCCGACGATGTGCATGATCGAGTCGAGCGCCACCGTACGATGCTGAAACAGACCCAGCGCCCGCTTGATGTCGAGGACGCGGCGGACCGACTGCTCGAGCCGTGCCCGACTGATCCGTCCCGCGGCAACCGCTGCCGTCATCGCGTCGAGCGCCGAGTCGGGGTCGGCCGGCATGAGCAGCAGGTCCGAGCCCGCGAGGAACGCCCGGACGGTCGCCTCGCCGGCGCCGTACTTCGCCACGATCGCGCCCATCGTCAGGGCGTCGGTCACGACCAGGCCGTGGAAGCGGAGCGAGTCGCGCAGCAGCCCCGTGAGCACGGCGGCCGACAACGTCCCCGGCTCGCTCGAACCCGTGAGCGCCGGGAACGCGATGTGCGCGCTCATCACCACGTCGGCGCCGGCGGCGATCCCCGCGCGGAAGGGCACCAGCTCGACCGAATCGAGGCGGGCATAGTCGGACGTGATCACGGGGAGCCCGATGTGCGAATCGGTCTGGGTGTCGCCGTGGCCGGGGAAGTGTTTGAGGGTGGCGAGCATCCCGTGCGCGTGCAGCCCCCGTACGTACTCCGCGACAAGCCGCGACACCTTCCGCGGATCCTCGCCGAAGGAGCGGATGTTGATGATGGGGTTCGCCGGGTTGTTGTTGACGTCGGCGTCCGGGGCGAAATTGACGTGGATTCCGACGGCCCGACCTTCGGTCGCCGCCGCCGCGCCGATCGTGTAGGCGTCGTGGGGGTCGCCGGTGGCCCCCGCCGCCATGACGTAAGGGAACGCGGTGGCGCCGACCACCCGCATCCCGGCGCCCCACTCCAGGTCGGCCGAGACGAGCAGGGGCAGCCGGGAGCGGTGCTGCAGCGCGTTGAGCTTGGCGGCGATGTCGAGCGGTGAGCCGACGGAGATGATCAGGCCCCCGACCTCGAGGGAATCCACCCATCGCGCCGCCACCTGGAAAAGCGAATCGTCGAGTGCGGTGTAGCTTCCGGAGAGCCACGGGATGACCAGCTGTCCGACCTCCTGGCGGAGCGTCAGCGCGGCGAGGAGCGAATCGACGGAGACCAGGGGGACGGGGGCCGGGGGGGGAGGGACGGGCTCGGCCGTCCGCCCGACTGCCTGACCGCCGGCACATCCCAGCACGGCGGCAACGACTAGGAGTCTATGCGCGCGCATTCTCTCTCGCTGTTGGCAGTCGTCGGCTGCGCCGTGGCGCTGCCCGCGGCCGCGCCCGGGCAGGTGCGGCCGGGGATTGAGGTGCTGCTGTCGGACTCGATCGACCTCGTCATTGGCAAGCGAGTCGCCTTGCTCACGAACCAGACCGGCGTGGATCGGCTCGGTCGGCGCGACATCGACCTGCTGCGCGGGACACCCGGCGTCCGGCTCGTGCTGATTCTGAGTCCGGAGCACTCCCTGCGGGGGACAGAGGACCGACCGGGGCTGCCCGACGCAGTCGACTCCGCGACCGGCCTCCCAATCTACAGCCTCTACGGCGGAACATCGCTCCCTGCGATCGCAGCACTCGATACGGTGGACCTCATCCTCGTCGACTTGCAAGACATCGGTGCTCGCTATTACAGCTACCCCGCGACCGTCGTTTTGCTCATGGAGGAGGCGACCCGACGCGGCAAGCCGCTGGTGGTGCTCGATCGACCAAATCCGATTGGCGGGGTGGCCGTGCAGGGCAACGTCGCGGGAACCCGCTCCGTGGAGCGCGTGGGGGATCTTCTCCCCGTCCCCATGCGACACGGTATGACGATCGGCGAGTTGGTCCGACTCGCCAACGACGTCCTCGGCATCCATGCGCGGCTCACCATCGTTCCGGCACTGGGATGGCGACGCGCAATGTACTACGACGACACCGGCCTTCCCTGGGTACCACCGTCCCCAAACATGCCCAATCTGGAGAGTGCGAATCACTATCCCGGCACTTGCCTGTTCGAAGCGACGAATCTGTCCGTGGGGCGGGGGACGGGGCTCGCGTTTCAGGTGGTCGGCGCGCCGTGGCTCGACACGGGCGCCGTCCTGCCGCGGCTGCGGGGCGGCGGGCGCTGGGCGCAGGAGGGGCTGACTGGCGTCGAAGTGTCCGGCATTACCTTCACGCCGCGGGGACCCACCGACGGGAAATACGATGGGGCGGAGCTGCGCGGCATCCGGTTGCGGGTCACGGACCGGCGGCGCTACGACGCCACGCGGGCCGCCGTCCTGCTGCTCGCGGCCATCCACGCGGTGCACCCGGACTCGTTGCGATTCGACGGTGCGCGCTTCGACCGGCTGGCCGCCGGGATCGAGCTGCGGCGCGCGACGCTGGTGGCGCGGGCGCCAGAGGCGGTGTGGCACGCCTGGGACGGGCCGCTCGCGCTGTTTCGGCGGCAGCGGGCCAAGTACTTGCTCTATTGAGAGTTTTGTCGCCCCCCGCTAGTTTCCCCCGGCCATGAACGTGATCCCGCAGCGCGTGCGCGACGGCTTCGAGCGATTGCTCGATCCCCTCGCCACGGTGCTGATCCGTTTCCACGTTCGACCCAACGTCATCACCACCGTCGGTACGTTGATCGTGATCGCGTCGGCGACCGCGTTCGCCGTGGGGTGGGTGCAGTGGGCCGGCTTCTTGCTGCTGTTTTCCGGGGTGTTCGACGTGGTGGACGGCCGGGTGGCGCGCCGCGGCGACATGACCACCACGTTCGGCGCCTTCTACGACTCGACGCTGGATCGGGTGGGCGAGGCCGCCCTCTTCAGCGGGATCGCGATCTACTTTCTGCGCGGCGGTGTGCCGCCGGAGCGCTTGACGCTCGCCGTCGCGGCGTGTCTCGTCGCCCTCACCGCTTCGCTCCTGGTGTCCTACACCCGGGCGCGGGCCGAGGGGTTGGGCCTGACCGCCAAGGTGGGGATCGCGCAACGCGCGGAGCGCGTGCTCCTGCTCGGCGCCCCGACGATGTTTCTTGGTCCCGGGAACCACGGGACGTTGCTGTTCTGGATCGTGGCCGCCCTGGCGATCGCCACATCGGCGACGGTCGTGCAACGGGTAGTCTACGTCGCGCGCATCACCCGCGGGGCGGCGATGCGCCGGCCGCCGCACCAGCGGGACACGGTTGCCGGGCACGCCCCCGCGCTGCAATCTCGGAAAGGACGGTGATCGTGGCACAGCAGGAGCGTCGGACCGTCGCGCCCGCCAAGGGGAAGCTCGGCGTGATGCTGGCGGGGTTGGGTGCGGTGTCCACGACCTTCATCGCGGGCGTGGAGAACGTGCGGCGCGGCAGCGCGCTGCCGATCGGCTCGCTCACCCAGATGGGGACCATCCGCCTCGGCAAGCGCACCGAGAAGCGGGCCCCGAAGATCAAGGACTTCGTGCCGCTCGCCGACCTGAAGGACCTCGTGTTCGCCGCCTGGGATCCGATTCCCGACGACGCCTACAGCGCCGCGCGCAAGGCTGGTGTGCTCGAGCCGCAGCATTTGGAGCCGATCGCCGACTTTCTCAAGGGCTTCAAACCGCTGTCGGCCGCGTTCGACCAGAGCTACGTGAAGCGGCTCACCGGCACGAACGTCAAGACGGGCAAGACCAAGCGCGAGCTCGCGGAGCAGCTGCGGCAGGACATCCGGGACTTCAAGCAGCGCTCCGGCGCCGACCGCCTCGTGTTGGTGTGGGCCGCGTCCACCGAAGTGTTCCTGACGCCCGGCCCCGCACACCAGACCCTGCAGGCGTTCGAGCGGGCCATGGAGCAGAACGATCCCGCCATCGCACCGTCGATGCTGTACGCATACGCCGCCCTGATGGAGAACGTGCCGTTCGCGAACGGCGCACCCAACCTCACGGTGGACATTCCCGCCCTCCAGCGGCTTGCCGAGGAGCGCCAGGTTCCCATCGGTGGGAAGGACTTCAAGACCGGCCAGACGATGATGAAGACCGTACTGGCGCCGGCCTTCAAAGCCCGCATGCTCGGCCTCGCGGGGTGGTACTCGACGAACATTCTCGGCAACCGCGACGGCGAGGTGCTCGACGACCCCGAGTCTTTCAAGACCAAGGAGGAGTCCAAGCTCGGCGTGCTGGAATACATCCTCCAGCCCGCCCAGTATCCCGAGCTGTACGGCAACGTGTTCCACAAGGTACGGATCAACTACTACCCACCCCGGGGCGACAACAAGGAGGGCTGGGACAACATCGACATCTTCGGATGGCTCGGCTATCCGATGCAGATCAAGGTCGACTTCCTCTGCCGCGACTCGATTCTCGCTGCGCCCCTCGTCCTCGATCTGGCGCTGTTCTTCGACCTGTCGCAGCGGGCGCGGCTGTCGGGAATCCAGGAGTGGCTGTCGTTCTACTTCAAGAGCCCGCAGACCGCCCCCGGCCTCTACCCCGAGCACGATCTGTTCATCCAGCACACCAAGCTGAAGAACACCCTCCGGTGGCTCATGGGCGAGCAGCAGATCACCCATCTCGGCATCGAGTACTACGAGAAGGCGTGAGCGTCGCGCAGTACGTCGTCACGACAGTCGGGCTCGCCGCCATCGTCTGGGTGCTGTGGTATTTCCTGCTTTCGCGCGGGCCCGCGGCCGTCGCCGCCGCCGTCGACGGCGTGCAGGAGGTCCACGTCACGGTGAAGGGCGGTTACACCCCCGACACCATCGTGGTGCGGGCGGGCCAGCCGGTCCGGCTGCAGTTCTATCGCGACGAGACCGCGGACTGCTCGGAGCGGGTGGTGTTCGAGGATTTCGGTATCGACGCGGCGTTACCCGCGTTTCAGACCACCGCCATCGAGTTCACGCCGGAGGACGCGGGGGAGTTTCGTTTCCGCTGCGGCATGAACATGCTCAAGGGGTTGTTGGTCGTGGAGCCCACGACGTCGGACCGCGGGCCCTCGGCCTCACCGCACAAGTTCCATGAGTAAGACTCGCATTGTGCTCCCGATCGAAGGAATGAGCTGCGCGTCCTGCGCCCTCACGGTGCAGGAAGCGCTGGGCACGGCCGGCGGCGTCGCGACTGCCACCGTCAATTACGCCACCGGCAAGGCTGCGGTGGATTACGACGACGCGCAGACCCACGTCGCGGAGCTGATCAAGACGGTCCGGGCGGCGGGTTACGACTGCGGCAAGGCGAGCGTGACTTTCAGCGTCGAGCAGTTGCATTACGCGCCGAGCGTGGCGCCGCTTGAGCAGGCGCTGCGCCGGGTTCCCGGCGTGATCCGCGCCGCTGCCAACCAGGCGACGGAGACGGCCACGGTGGATTACGTGGCCGGCGCGACCACGGCCGAAGATCTCGAGCGGGCCGTTCAAGGCGCGGGATTCCGGGTCGCCGAGCCGATTGCGGCCGAAGATCCCGTGGAGCGCGAACGGCTCGCGCGCGAGCGAGAGGTCCGCACCCTCAGCAGGAAGTTCGCGCTCGCGGCGGCCGTGACGGTCGTGAGCATGGTGGGCTCGATGCTCCTCATGACCGACGGTGGTGACGCCACCCTCAGGCACGTGGATCTGCTCGGACGGTTGCTCATGCCGTTGGCCATGCGGCTCCAGGACGCGCTGGCGGGGCGGGTCGCGCTCGACCCGCGCTGGATCGCGGTGGGGCTGGCGGCGCTCACCCTCCCGGTGATCGCCTGGTCGGGCCGGCAGTTCTACCAGGGGACCTGGAGCGGATTCCGGCACCGCACCGCCGACATGAACACGCTCATCGGCGTGGGCACGGGTGCCGCTTACCTGTATTCGGTCGTCGCCACCTTCGCGCCCCAGCTGTTCACCGGCCTGGGACGGCGGGCCGACGTCTACTACGAATCGGTGTCGGCCATCATCGCGCTGATCCTGCTCGGGCGCCTGCTCGAAGCACGCGCCAAGGGCCGCACGTCCGAGGCGATCCGCCGGCTGGCGGGGCTACGGGCGCGCACGGCGCGCGTGGTGCGGGACGGCAAAGAGACCGAGATCGCCGTCGAGGCGGTCGTGCCCGGCGACCTGGTCATCGTCAAGCCCGGGGAGAAGATCCCGGTGGACGGCATCGTGACTGAGGGCACGTCCGCGGTGGACGAGTCGATGCTCACCGGAGAGCCGATGCCGGTATCGAAGAGAATCGGCGACGAGGTGATCGGGGCGACCCTGAACACCACGGGCAGCGTGACGTTCCGCGCCACCCGCGTCGGCAAGGACGCGGCGTTGGGGCAGATCGTGCAGCTCGTCGAGGACGCGCAGGCGACCAAGGCGCCGATCCAACAGCTGGCCGATCGGGTGGCGGGCGTGTTCGTGCCGATCGTGATCGCTCTGGCGATCGCGGCCTTCGTGCTCTGGTTCGATCTCGGTCCGGAGCCCACGCTCGTGTTCTCGACGGTGGCTCTCGTGACTGTGCTCATCATCGCTTGCCCGTGCGCGCTGGGGCTCGCGACGCCCACCGCCATTCTGGTCGGGACGGGGAAGGCCGCCGAGCACGGCATCCTGATCCGAAGCGGCGAGGCGCTCGACCGGCTCGCCGCCGTGCGCACCGTGCTGCTCGATAAAACGGGCACCATCACCGAGGGCCAGCCCAGTGTCACCCACATCGTCACCGCCAAGCGGCCCGACGGCACGCCGCTCGCGCCGGCCGAGGTGCTCAGGTGGGCGGCGTCCGTGGAGCGGCGCTCGGAGCATCCCCTGGCGCTCGCGGTGATCAAGGCGGCCAAGGACCGCCAGGTAGAGGTGCTGCCGGTGGAGAAGTTCGCGGCGATGGAAGGACGGGGCGTGCGGGGGACCGTGGATCGGCGTATCATCGAGGTGATCTCGCTGCGCCACGCGCGGGAGCGGAGCCTCGAGCTCGGCACCCTGGGCCCGGACGCCGACCGCCTCGCGGCGCAGGGACGCACGCCGGTGATTGTGGTCGTCAACAACACGGTGTATGCCGTGATCGCGATCTCCGACCCGATCAAGCCCACGGCGCGAATCGCCATCGCGGCGCTGCGGCGCATGGGGCTCGCCGTCATGATGGTCTCGGGAGACTCGAAGCGCGGTGCGGAGGCGGTGGCGAAGGAGGTCGGAATCGACGAGGTACTGGCGGAGGTGCTCCCGTCGCAGAAAGCTGACCTCGTGAAGAAGATCCAGCGGCAGGGCAAGCACGTGGCGATGGTCGGCGACGGGATCAACGACGCGCC
>JBGPDL010000081.1:0-11719 GCA_041482275.1 Gemmatimonadota bacterium
CAAGGAATTCGAGGACGTGGCGTTCCGTCTCCGGCCGGGCGCGATCTCCGACGTGGTGCGGACCGAGTTCGGCTTCCACATCATCCAGGTGGAGCGCGCCCAACCCGCCGAGATCCTCGCCCGCCACATCCTGATTCAGCCCACCATCTCCGCCGCGCAGGTGGCCATCGCCAAGGATCAGGCCGACTCGGTGCACGACGTCCTGGCGCACGGCGATGGAGCGTCGTTCGATTCGCTGGCGCGCCTCTACGCCGATCCCACCGAGCCGAAGCTCGCCGACGCCCTGCCTCTTTCCCAGCTGCCCCCCGACTACGCCGCGGTGATCGGCAACGACAGCGTTCCGGGGCTGAAGCCGGTGTTCCAGGTGGGGGCTGGGACGGCGCGCCCGCGCTTCGTGGTGTTCGAGCTGGTCAAGCGGCTGCCCGAGGGCGAGCTGTCGTTTGAGGAAGTGAAGGACCGCATCCGCGACGCGCTGGGACAGCAGCTCGCCATCAAGCACCACCTCGACCTGCTGCGCCGCTCGACGTACGTCGACGTCCGCTTCTAGCTGCGTGGTGCGCCGTCCCCGTCTCGCGGTCACGCTCGGCGACCCGCGGGGGATCGGGCCGGAGGTGGTGCAGAAAGCGCTTGCCCTGGCGCCGCTCGATGCCGACGTGACGTTGCTCGGGAGCGGGGAGCGGGGAGCGGGACCTGACGCTGCAACGGAAGGTCCCGCTCCCCGCTCCCTGCTCCCCGACGTCGCGGGTCGGATCGCGGGCGAGGCCGTCGCGGAAGCCGTGCGGCTCGCTCTGGCGGGCGAGGTGGACGCCATCGTCACGGGCCCCGTACACAAGCACGCCCTGCATCTGGCCGGTTTCCGCTATCCAGGCCTCACCGAGTTCCTGGCTCACCTCGCGGGCGACGTCAACGTCGCGATGATGCTTGTGACCGGACGGCTGCGCGTGGTGCTCGTCACGACGCACATCGCCTTGAAGGAGGTGCCCGCGCAGCTGACCGCGGATCGCGTAGTGCGGTGCGGCAGGATCACGGAGCGGGGGCTGCGCGAATGGTGGGGCATCGCGACGCCGCGGCTCGCGGTGTGCGCGCTCAATCCCCACGCGGGCGAGTTCGGCTTGTTCGGCGACGAGGACGAGATCGTGCTCGGGCCCGCCGCCCGGGCGCTCGGCGCGGCGGGTCCGCTTCCCGCGGACACCGTGTTCGTGCGGGCTATGAAGGGCGAGTTCGACGCTGTGCTCGCGCCCTACCATGACGTCGGCATGACGGCGGTGAAGGTCGCGGGATTCGGCAAGGGCGTGAATGTGACGCTGGGGCTGCCCTTCCCGCGCGTGGCTCCGGATCACGGGACCGCGTTCGACATCGCGGGGAAAGGGGTGGCTGATCCCGGCTCGATGCGGGCGGCCCTCGAGCTCGGGGTGGAGCTGGCGCGCCGCGCCGGCGTGGCGCGCGGCGGCTAGCCCTCCGCGCCCGGCCCGCGGCGCTGCACCCGCACGCTCGCCACCCGGCGCCCCTCCATTTCGACGATGTCGAACACCGCGCCCTTCACCGCCACCTGGTCGCCGGGCTTGGGGAGCCGGCCGATTGCGCCGAACAGGAAGCCGCCGATGGTGGTGTAATCGCGCTCGTCCAGCTCGAGTCCGTACGCGACGTTGACCTCGCGGATCGGCGTCGAGCCGGCGATGACGGGCGCCACGCCGGCGGGGGCGGCCCGCAGCTCGCCCGAGGGCCGGTCGTACTCGTCGTAGATCGGGCCGACGATCTCCTCGAGCAGGTCCTCCATGGTGACCAGGCCGGCCGTCCCCCCGAACTCGTCCAGCACGATGGCGAGATGGATCTTCTGCCGTTTCATGTCGGCGAGCACGTCCTCGACCTCGCGCGTGCCGGGCACGAACACGGCGGGGCGGAGCACGGCCCGCAGGCCACCGCCTTTGAGCGAGCGGAGCCCCGCCAGCACGTCCTTCGCGTGCACGACACCGAGGATATCGTCGAGCGACTCGCCGTACACGGGATAGCGGGACCGGCCCGCCACGGCCACCTGATCCGCCGCCTCCTCGAGCGTCAAGTCCGCCGGTAGCGCCACGATCTCGGTGCGCGGCGTCATCACCTCGCGCGCCGTCTTCTCGCTGAACTCGAACACCCCTTCGAGCAGGCGCGCGTCGTCGGCGTCCAGCTTGCCGCGCTTCTGGCTCTGCTCGACGAGCATGCGGATCTCCTCGGGGGAGTGGATGCGCTCGAGTTCGGCGGTCGTGCCCTTCAGGCCCAGGAGACGGCCCACGCGCTTGGCGCTCCAGTTCAACAGGTCGGTGAACGGGCGGGTGATCAAGGAGAAGAAGATGAGCGGCGCCGCGACCCAGCGACTGGTCCGCTCGGGGTGCGTGATGGCCCACGCCTTGGGCGCCTGCTCCCCGAACACGACGTGGAGGAAGGAGACCAGGGCCACAGCCACGGTCGACGCCACGCCGCCGCGCGCGAGGAAGTCCAACGCCTGCGGCAGCGCCGCGAACCAGCCGCGGAACAGGTGCGCGACGGTGTCCTCGGCCACGTACCCTAGGAGGATCGAGGCGACGGTGATGCCGAGTTGCGCCGCGGAGAGCTGGCGGTAGAGATCTTGCAGCGCGATCTGCACCGTCCGCGCCTTGCGGTCGCCGCGCCGCACCAGTGCCTCGATGCGCGTGCGGCGCGCGGCGACGAGCGCAAACTCGGCCGCCACGAAGAACGCATTCGCCAGCACTAGCGCCAGCACAGACAGCAGGCGCAGGCCGAGCGACTCCAAGCCGGGATCGGGCATAGACGCGGGAACATAGGGCGTGTTGCCCGGCGGCGGAACCGGCCGATATGTTTGGCAAAGAGGGAAGGGGAGAGAGACGGTGAGCGCCACGCTGCCACTCGACGTCCAGTGTACCCATCGCGCCCCGCTGCGCCAGGAGAGCCAACGGCGGATGCGGGTCGTGCTGGCCATCACCGCGGCCGTGATGGTCGCGGAGGGGCTCGGCGGATGGCTGGCGCATTCGCTGGCCCTGCTCGCCGACGCGGGCCACATGCTGGCCGACGTGGCCGCCCTCGGGCTGTCGCTGGTGGTCGCGTCTCTGGCGCAACGGCCCGTCACGGCGGAGCGCACCTTCGGGCTGTTGCGGCTGGAGATCCTCGCGGCGCTGGTCAACGGGGCGGCGCTGATCGTGATTTCGATCGGGATCGGGATCGAGGCCTCCGACCGGTTCCGCGCGCCCGCCGGGGTGGACGGACGGCTGCTCTTGATCGTGGCCGCCGTGGGGCTCGCGGCGAACGCCCTCGGCGCCGCGATTCTCCATCGCGGGCACGACCATTCCCTCAACCAGCGCGGCGCCTACCTGCACATCATGAGCGACCTGCTGGGCTCGGCGGGCGCGGTGCTCGCCGGCGCGATCATCCTGGCCACGGGCTGGGAGCAGGCCGACCCCCTGGTCTCGGTCCTGATCGCGGTGCTGATCCTCGGCAGCGCCTGGCGGCTGGTCAAGGAGAGCACCGACGTGCTGCTCGAGGCGGCGCCCGCCCATATCGCCCTCTCCGACGTCCACGATTGCATCGTGTCCATCCCCGGGGTCGCGTCGGTGCACGACTTGCACGTTTGGACCGTGACGAGCGGGGTGATCGCGATGAGCGGGCACCTCGTCGTGCAGAACCCGACCGACAATCAGCGGGTGCTGGAAGCCGTGCAGCAGCGCCTGGGCGGCATGGGGATCGGGCACGTGACGGTGCAGGTGGAGCGGGATCCGACCTGCGAATAAGTGATCCGGGCGCTTGTCTTTTTGAGACCACCCTCCTATACTGCCGCCCTCATCTAGGCACCGTCAGGATGTAGCCCCTTGCAGATCCGCAACATCGCCATCATCGCCCATGTGGACCACGGGAAGACCACGCTGGTGGACCAGATGCTCCGCCAGTCGGGGGTGTTCCGCGCGAATCAGCACCTCACCGAGCGGGTGATGGACTCGAACCCGCTCGAGCGCGAACGCGGCATCACGATCCTCTCCAAGAACACGGCGATTCACTGGGGTGAGACCAAGATCAACATCGTGGACACGCCGGGGCACGCCGATTTCGGCGGTGAAGTGGAGCGCATTCTCCGGATGGTGGACGGGTTTCTGCTGCTGGTCGATGCCGCCGAGGGGCCCATGCCGCAGACGCGCTTCGTGGCGGGGAAGGCGCTGGACCTCGGCCTCAAGCCGATCGTGCTGGTGAACAAGATCGACCGGCAGGATGCGGAGCCCTTGCGGGTGCACGACGAGGTGTTGGAGCTGTTCCTGGACCTGGAAGCGACGCCGGAGCAGTTCAACTGCCCCTTCCTTTATACGTCGAGCCGGGCGGGGACCGCCACCTTCGATCTCAAGACCCCGGGCACCGACCTGAAGCCGTTGTTCCAGACCATCCTGGACACGATCCCGGGGCCGACGGCGGACCTCAACGGGCCGTTCCAGATGCTCGTGTCGACGCTCGACTATTCCTCGTATCTGGGGCGGATCGCGATCGGACGGATCGAGCGGGGCCGAGTGCGCGTGGGCGAAACGGTGGCGTTACTTCCCCTGGGCGAGCCTGGTCCTCTGGGGGACGGGCCGTACGAGCAGGCGCGGGTGGTGAAGCTGTTCACGTTCGACGGGTTGGACCGCGTGGAGGTGCAGGAAGCGCCGGCGGGCGACATCGTGGCGCTGACCGGCCTGGCCGGCGTCGAGATCGGGAAGACCGTGACAGCCCCCGACTATCTGGAGCGGCTGGCCGGGATCGCGGTGGAGGAGCCGACCATCTCGGTGGACTTCAAGGTGAACGACTCACCATTCGCCGGGCGCGAGGGAAAGTTCGTCACCGGCCGGCAGCTGCGCGATCGGCTGTTCCGGGAGCTCGAGCGCAACGTGGCGCTGCGGGTGGAGGAAACAGACGACCCCCAGACCTTCACCGTCTCGGGTCGGGGGGAGCTGCACCTTGGCATCCTGATGGAGACCATGCGGCGCGAGGGATTCGAGTTCCAGGTGAGCCGGCCGCGCATCATTCCGCGCGAGGGGCCGAACGGCGAGCGGCTGGAGCCGTACGAGGAGCTGATGATCGACTGTCCCGAGGGATATCTCGGGGTGGTGATGGAGAAGGTCGGGCCCCGGCGGGCGGAGCTGCTCGATATGCGGAACCCGGGGGTCGGGATGGTGCGGATGCGCTTCAAGATCCCGGCTCGCGGGCTGCTCGGGTACCGTTCGGAGTTTCTGACGGACACCCGGGGCACGGGGATCATGCACCACCGCTTCTTCGCCTACGGGCCGTGGGCGGGGCCCCTGTCGGGGCGGAGCCGCGGGGTGCTCGTGGCGGACCGGGAGGGGGTGGCGGTGGGGTTCGCTCTCTTCAATTTGCAGGAGCGCGGGACGATGTTTGTGAAACCCGGTGACTCGGTGTACGAGGGCATGGTCGTGGGGGAGAACGCGCGGGTGGGGGACATGGACGTGAACCCGTCCAAGGAAAAGAAGCTCACGAACATGCGCACGACCGCGTCGGACGAGATGATCATGCTGGAGCCGCCGCGGCAAGTGACGCTCGAGCTGGCGCTCGAATACATCGAGGACGACGAACTGATCGAGGTAACGCCGTCGTCCCTCCGGCTGCGCAAGCGGGCGCTGGGTGCCACGGAGCGCCGCAAGCTCGCGCGCAACGCCCGGGCGGCAGAAGATGTGTAGGGCAAGCGTCGGATAGCTCGTTCACTTGAACCACAACCTCAGCTGGGGGTGACAATGTCGTCCCGTGAGACGTCGGACTGGTCGCTCAAGCGCCGCGGCGACAGTGTCGACGAAGAGCAGTTCGGAGACTTCGAAGAGGACAAGGACCTGGACGAGGACTTCGACGACGAGCTGGAGGAGGACGAGCAGGAGGAAGAGGATCTCGACGATCTGGACGAGTACGACGACCTGGACGACGAATTCGACGATGACGAGGACGAAGAGTTCCGGCCCAAGAAGGGACCGCGGCGGGACTGGGAATGACCGTCGGCAGGGCCTGTAGCTCAGGTGGTTAGAGCGCACGCCTGATAAGCGTGAGGTCAGTGGTTCAACTCCACTCAGGCCCACTTGCGGAAGGTGAAGCCTCGCTGCGACTTCGGTTGCCGCGGGGCTTCGTGTTTTCGGACATCGGTGGGCCGCGGTGCCAAAGGTGGTGCCCGGAAGTTTACCGAAGAGCCACGAGGCGCTCCCTGAGCACGTCGGCGTGCTGCTCAATGCGGTACTCGACGACCGCGGCGCGGTGCCGGACCTGGCCCAGGTGGCCATACACCCGCCGCACAAGCGCCGCGCCGCCGTGGCCGAGCTCCCGGCCGACCGTAAACTCGCTTACCGGTGCGCCGCGATCCAGCGTTTGGAGCCGCGCCGCGCAGTAGGTGTGCCGGAAGACGTAGAGGTTGAGCTCACGCGGGCGGTGACCGACCCGCGCGGCGACCGCGTCCAGAAGCTTGCGAGCATCGCGAAGCATCGCCTCAGACCCCGTGCGGTAGGAGGGGAAGAGCAATCGACCCGGTGGGCGGCCGGTCCCGAACACATAAGGACGCAGGATCTCTTCGAGCTGGGGCCAAAAGGGCACCGACCGGAAGGAGCTCTCGGTCTTAAGACGACGCCACACGTTGGGCCGGAACGTCACCGTGCGCCGGTCGAAGCTCACGTCGTCAACTTCGAGGCCGAGTACTTCGGACGGGCGCCCGCCGGTAAGCAGAAACGCGGCGAGCAAGGGGTAGGCGAACGGCGCTGCGAGGTCGGCGCGCTTCGGCTGGTACGTGCGCGCCGCCTCGAGCAGGAGTGCCGCCTCCGAGACCTCCAACCAGCGGGCCTCCGCACGTCGGGCGGTGGGCTTCTCCATAAGCGCCGCGACCGGGTTGTATCCGGGTGCCACGGAGCCTTCGGCCTGCGCGCGGCGGTAGAGGTTCGACAGACTGTTGAGGTGATGCCGTGCGGTGCCGCCCGACAGCCCGTCCTCAAGCAGACGCGCCGCGAAGCGGCCTACGTCTGCGACCGTGACGCCATTGAGGTCGCGCTCGGCCCCAAAATGCGCGATCGCGCGCTGGAGGTGCACCTCCACGGCAGCGAGCCACTGCCTTCCTACCTTTTGCGCCTTCGCCTTCGCAATCAGATGCTCTCGGGCGAAGGCTGCGAGCGTCGCGGTTCGTAGGATACCGTGTAGCGCGCGGCCGCGTCGGGCCGCGTCGAGCTGCTCGAGTCGCCGCGCGACCAACGTCTGCGCCACATCAGCATCGGTCGTCGCTAACGGTTCGCCCGGCGGAACGAGTGCCTCGCGCCCCCCGCTGACGTCGGCGTAGTCACGGAAGTCGGCGTATGCCCGTCGGGCGCCGCCGCGGTTTCGCCAATAGATCCGTTGTTTCTTCCAGCGCTGCCGTGTCATTCGTCCTCCCGTGTCAGGTCTTTCGGCCGTGAAGTTGTGCTCTGCTTCGTCCCAGACTGTTTCTTCTCCTTTTCCGCAGCCGGAGTGCCTTCCTCCGGGGCAATCACGCGTTGCCCAGTCGGTCCGAATCCTTTCTGCGCTTCCATCAGCCACTTCGCCAGCGCATCGGTTCTCCGAACTGAGCGGAGAACCTCCTGAAACACGGACCGGACCCCGTCCACGGCGAGGCCGACGATCGTATCGTCATGGCTCGATGCGATGTCGCTGCGCGCCTTCATCTGCCGCCATACGAAGTCGAAAT
Organism: Gemmatimonadota bacterium; assembly: GCA_041482275.1. Taxonomy (GTDB): domain Bacteria; phylum Gemmatimonadota; class Gemmatimonadetes; order Gemmatimonadales; family GWC2-71-9; genus AG41. Next base: position 7,694 of record JBGPDL010000081.1, read on the forward strand.
CGACGGGGCCCGCCTTCTCGGTCGCCCGTAGTTCTGCCTCGATGATGGCGTAGAACTGCTCAACGGGGTTGTCCGCGGGGCTCACCCGTAACTCCGGCAGCTCGCCGAGCAGCAACCAGTTGAGGTTGAGGTTTGCCTCCCGCGCGAGGCGGAGGAGGATTGGGACCTCTGGGACGCTCGGGTTCTTGCGGCGCGACCAGCCGAGCCGCGTCGTGCGGGGAATCCCGAACGCCTCCTCGAACGCCGACCAGCTGTCGTAGCGCCGGTGCACGAACTGATTCAGCCGACGGCAGATCGCCTCGGCGTCCTTGGCCGTGGGACGCGTGCGGGCCATAACCATCCTGTCGGTTGAACATCTTCAATAGACGGTAAAGCGTCTATCCAATCTAACTAGTGGTGTGCCGAGAGGCTACGCCAAATTGCGGCCGGTATGAACTCGCTCGAGCAGTTACGGACGGCGGTGGCGGCGCTCCCGCCCGGCACACTGGTCACGCTCCCCCGCGAGGCCCTCCTCGATGTCCTGGGAGGGGGACGAGGAGACGGAGCCGCTGCGACCGGGGGCGACGAACCACCTGCGGTCGCGGTGGACCTCACGGTCACCGACCTGGCGCAGCGGTTCCGGCGTCACCCGAGCACCATCAGGCAGTGGCTCGAATCCGGGCGGCTTGAGGGCTACAAGCTCTTCGGCCGCGAATGGCGTGTGCCGCTCGCCGCAGTTGCCGCCTTCCAAGACCAGCAGCGCCACGCGCGGGAGCGCAGGAGCAGCCCAACTCGAGGCGCGCCCTCCTTATCGGATTGGCGGAAGGTCACGTGACGCCAGTGTCGCTCTTGTGGCGGGATGACCAGCGGCATTCTAGCGGCGTTCTGGCGCTGTTCTAGCGGGTGTTCTAGCGGCTTTTCTAGCGGGATTCCTCGGATTTTGTGCTCAGGAGGGCACGATTATGAAGCCCAAGACCCGGTCACCGGACGTGCGAACTCTCGTAAACCAGATTCCCGCTGAGGCTCGGGACATCCCCGACATTGTGGTCGCGCACCTGCGGCCTCACGCCCGCATGGTCGCGCTGTGGCGCCAGGACGACGCGCGGCCTGGGCGCTGGGTGTATCTCGAGCGGATGTACGCTCAAGAGCTCTCGTTCGACGAGGTGATTCAGCGGTACGGCGGCGGGGACTATCGCGCCAAGATCCTGGGCAAGTGGGACCCGGCACGGCGACGCGAAGCGTACCTCACGCAGGTGACGTTCTCGATCGACCCGTACTACCCACCGACTCCAGCGACGCTGGCGAAGATGAGGCCGCAATGAGCCCCGCGGGAACCGGCCCGCCACTCCTGCTTGACAGCCTCGCGGGCGCCGGTAGGATACGTTGACCACGCTCGTTCTGGGCGGGGTACGCTCTCCGATGTGCCAGCTACGCGTCTTTCACGCCGTTGAGCGATGCTTCCTCCCGCCCTAGCGGCGGGGGCGATCATCGCCTGCTCGGCCGCAATGATCAAAGCGGTCGAGCTGGCGCGACGCCTCGCGCCGCTCCCCCGACCGATCCTTCTTGTCGGGCAGAGTGGGGTTGGTAAGGGCCTGCTGGCGCGATTCATCCACGTCCAGAGTGCGCGCGCGGGCGACTTTGTGGCGGTCGCCGGCGGCGAGCTGTCAGAATCACTCCTGCACGACCAGCTCGCGGGTCACGAAGCTGGCGCGTTCACCGGGGCGCACCGCCGCGTGCGCGGGGCGTTCGAGCGAGCCCACAACGGGACGCTGTTCCTCGACGAGTTGCCGCTCTGGTCGCACGCGGCGCAGAGCGCCGTGCTGCGGGCCGTGGACGAGCGCCTCATCACCCGACTCGGGGCGGAGCGCGAGCTGCCGCTCGACTGTCGCGTGGTGCTCGCCTCGAACCAGCCGCTCGCCGCACTCGTCAGCAGCGGGCGCCTGCTGTCCGATCTGCGGTGGCGCATCGGCGAGTTCGTGATCGAGATCCCGCCGCTGGCGGGGCGCGCCGTCGATGTCGCCGCGCTCTCGTACCACTTCCTGGATGAGGCACGAACAGACTTCGGCGGTCCGGGGCCCGTGCTCTTCGACCCCGACGCCTTGGAGCGGCTGGTTACGTATCACTGGCCCGGCAACGTCCGCCAGCTCCGCGGCGTGGTGGAATGGAGCTGGACGCTCGCCGCCATGGACGCGGCCGAGCGCATTGGACTCACGCACCTCCCCACCTCGGTGTTGCGGGACGCGGCGCCTCGCGTGCCGCTGGACTCCCGCACGCGCCACGCGCTCAGCCGCTGGGCCTACGATCGGGCGGGCCACAGCCGCACGGCAGCGGCCGAGCTGCTGGGCCTCCATCCCAACACCATCGACCATCACCGCCGGGCGGCCACGGGCTGACCGGATTGCCCTCGCGGGTTTCACAATCCGGCACACCGTCGTGCTCAACCCCGCGCGACGGGTTGTGACGCTCGCTACTGACGTGGCGGCAACCGGTTACGGACCCGCGCTCCCGGCTGCCGCACGGGAGCCGGTGCATTGGCGTGTGACGGGACCTAACCGGTAGCACGTGAGGGGCTTGGGTGCCCGGTCGGCGTGCGCGATGCCGGCGTCGTGCTCACCCGATTTGTGACGGCGAGGATGCTCGCGCCGCGGCGGTCGGTCGTCTAACTCGCTGGTCCTGTGGGGCTTCTTCCCGCCGCGCCGCGGTTCGCGCAGCGCGGCACGCTTGGTGCTTGGTCCGGCAGGCGACTTCATCGTGGGTTGTCCTTGGCCGCACCGTTCCTGCTTCCGAAGCTTCCGATCGCCGAGACCTTCGAGGCCGAGTACCTCGAGCAGTGGGGCATCCTGCCGCTCGAAGTCGCCGGGGACCGCCTCCGTGTCGCCGTCGCGGGCGAGCCTGCGGTCGAGGTGCTTGAGGACTTGGAACTGTCGTTCGGGGTGCCGCTCGAGCTCGTCCCCGTCTCGCGGGAGGAGTTGCTCGAGAGCATCCGGCGCACGTTCGCGGCCTCCGAGTCGGTGATCGAGCTGGTCAAAGACCTCGATGCGGCACTGAGCCCCGCCCCAGAGGCCGGCGATGACGCGCTCGCCGACACGCGCCACCTCGCGAACCAGCCCCCCGTCATCCGGTTCGTCAACCTGCTGATCCGCGAGGCCCACGACGCCCGGGCGTCCGACATTCACCTTGAAGCCAGTCGCGACGGGCTGCGCGTACGGTTCCGGGTGGATGGCGTGCTGACGGAGCTACCGAGCCCGCCGAAGGGGCTTCAGGCCGCGGTGGTCTCGCGCGTGAAGCTCCTCGCCGAGCTCGATATCGCCGAGCGGCGCGCGCCGCAGGACGGCCGGCTCCGCGTGCGCCTCGAGGAGCGCGAGCTCGATCTCCGCGTCTCGACCGTCCCGACACTGTACGGGGAGTCGGTGGTACTGCGGCTGCTCGACCGCGGCGGGCGCCCGGTGGCGCTCGACGAGCTGGGTCTGGCGCCGGATGCGTTCGCGACGTTTCGGCGCTTGGCCGAGCGCCCGCACGGCATCCTGCTCGCCACGGGACCCACCGGTAGTGGCAAGACGACGACGGTGTACGCGGCGCTTGGCCTCCGGCAACGCACCGCCGAAAAGATCATCACCGTCGAGGAGCCGGTCGAGTATCACCTGGACGGCGTCACCCAGGTGCCCGTGAACGTGAAGGCCGGGATGACGTTCGCGGGCGCGCTGCGGAGCATCTTGCGGCAGGACCCGGACGTGCTGATGGTCGGCGAGATGCGGGACGGCGAGACGGCGGCGATCGCGGTGCAGGCGGCGCTCACCGGTCACCTCGTCTTCTCCACGCTCCACACGAACGACGCGGCCAGCGCCATCACACGGTTGGTGGACCTGAAGGTCGAGCCCTATCTCATCGCGGCGACCGTGGAGGCCGTGCTGGCCCAGCGGCTGGTCCGCAAGGTGCACGGCGATTGCAGTGGCCGGGGGTGCCCCGCGTGCCTGGGAACCGGGTACAAGGGCCGGACCGGGGTGTTCGAACTGCTGGTGCTGGACACACGGCTGCGGGAACTGGTCG